>JAHAYO010000044.1 GCA_018384595.1 Thiopseudomonas sp. | reverse complement strand
CGGGCGCTGGCCAGCTGTTCCAGATTGAAGCACAGCCCGTGCAACAGACGGTGCAGCGGGCCGCGTTGTGCGGCGATAAACAGCAGCTGGGCACGGTAACGGCCCCCGCGCCGTTCCATGGGTGCGGCTACCGGCCCCAAGCATTCCACCTCTTCGGCCTGCAAGGGCACACTGAGCTGGCTCACCAGGCTGGCAGCGTCACGCAGAAAATCATCCGCATGCTGTGGGTTCAGTGCCTCCGCTCGCAGCAGCGCCATTTGCGTATAGGGCGGCAGCTGGGTGGCGCGTCGCTCGTTAAGTGCCTGCTCGGCAAAGGCAAAATAACCGTCCTCGGTGAGCTGGATTAGCAGCGGATGGTCAGCAGCATGGCTCTGGATAATCACCTTGCCGGGCTGCTCGGCACGTCCGGCGCGTCCGGCCACCTGCACGATCAGTTGTGCCATGCGCTCGCTGGCGCGAAAGTCGGCGGAAAATAGCCCGCCATCGGCATTAAGGATGGCGACCAAGGTGACCGCCGGAAAGTGGTGCCCCTTGGCCAGCATTTGCGTGCCGAGCAGAATGCAGGGTTCGCCGCGCTGTATATGGTTAAGCATGGCATCCAGCGCGCCCTTGCGGGCGGTGCTGTCGCGGTCGATGCGTATCACGGGAATCTGCGGAAACAGGATTTTCAGCCGCTCTTCGGCACGTTCGGTACCGGCACCGACCGGGTGCAGCTGCAGGCTCTGGCAGCTGGGGCAGGCGTGCGGGCGTGTTTCGATATGGCCGCAGTGATGGCAGCGTAATTCGTTGTAGCGCTGGTGTAGGGTTAGCCGCGCATCGCAGTGGTGGCAGTCGCCCATCCAGCCGCAGTCTTGGCACATCAGCACCGGTGCAAAGCCGCGTCGATTAAGAAAAACCAGCACCTGCTGACCGGCGGCTAGGCTGCTCTCCATTGCCTTTTGCAGCGGCAGGCTGATGCCTGAATCCAGTGGCAGACTGCGCACATCCAGACGGATAAAACGCGGCGGTTGCGCACTGCCGGCGCGGCGGGTCAGGCGTAGCAAGCCATAGCGGCCATTGTGGGCGTTGTGCAGGCTTTCCAGCGAGGGCGTGGCCGAACCCATGATCACCGCAATGCCTAGGCGCCGCGCACGCACCAAGGCG
The DNA here is from genome assembly GCA_018384595.1 of Thiopseudomonas sp. Taxonomy (GTDB): domain Bacteria; phylum Pseudomonadota; class Gammaproteobacteria; order Pseudomonadales; family Pseudomonadaceae; genus Thiopseudomonas. The sequence continues at coordinate 3,748 of JAHAYO010000044.1, read as the reverse complement.
AGGTCGCGGGCGTGGTAACGCAGGCCGTCCTGTTGTTTGTACGAGCTGTCGTGCTCTTCGTCGATGACGATCAGCCCCAGATTTTTGAAGGGGGTAAACAGCGCAGAACGGGTGCCGATGACGATGTCGGCCAGCCCGTCGCGGGCCGCCAGCCAAGCGTTGAGCCGTTCGCGGTCGGTGACCTCAGAGTGCAGCAGCGCCACCCGTACATTAAAGCGCTGGCGGAAACGGTTGATGGTTTGCGGCCCCAAGTTGATCTCGGGGATCAGCACCAGTACCTGCCGGCCTTGTTCCAGTACCTGCTGGATCAGATGCAAGTACACCTCAGTCTTGCCGCTGCCGGTTACGCCGGCCAGCAAAAATACCTGATGACGGTTTAGGGATTTGCCTGCGGCATCCACCGCCAGTTGCTGCTCGGCATTGAGCGCCAGCGGTGGTTGCGCCAGCACTGAGTCGCTGCGGCGGGCACTTTGCAGGCTGCGCTCTTCGCGAAACAGCAGGCCCTTGTCGAGCAGGGCGTCGATGCTGGTTTTCTGGATGCCCAGATTATGCAGCTGTTCATGGGCCAGCCCTTGGCGATGTTGCAGCACGGCTTCCAGCGCTTGCCGCTGGCGCGGCGCATTCTTGATGCGAGGGTCGTCGGGCGTGGCATCGGCGGCGGCCTGGTAAAACAGCTTTTTTTGTGCGCTGGCTGGCTCGCCTTGGCGCAATAATGCCGGCATCGCCCAACTAAAGGTGTCGCCCAGACTGTGTTGGTAATAGCTGGCGGTCCATTGGATTAGCTCCAGCAGCGCACGCTCAAATAGCGGCTGCGGGTCTAGCAGCTCCAGCGCATCACGGATTTTGCCGGGCGGCACATCGGTGTCGGTGCGGGTTTCTAGCAGAATGCCCACCACCTTGCGCGAGCCAAAGGGCACCCGTACCCGCACGCCGGGCTGCCAGTGTTCGGCAGGCACATTAGCCGGCGCGCGATAATCAAACAGGCGGCGCAGCGGCGTGGGCAAGGCAAGACGTAAGTAGAGGTCGGACACGAGGCATTCCTTTTGGTAAGAGTGCTATCTTAGCTGGAACTGATTATTTATGGGCGGTGCGATACGCGCTGCGCTATCAAGGCAACCCTAGGTCGCGGCTAAAGCCGCCCATGTGAAAAAAGTACCTGCAGGCATGAATAAGGAGCAGAAAATGAGCAAAAAAGTAGCGGTGATTTTGTCCGGCTGTGGCGTATTTGACGGCGCGGAAATTCATGAAAGTGTTTTGACCCTGTTGCGCCTCAGTCAGCAGGGCGCGCAGGTGCAATGCTTTGCACCCGACAAGCCGCAAATGCACGTCATTAACCACCTGACCGGTGCAGAAATGCCGGAGCAGCGCAATGTGCTGGTCGAGTCAGGACGTATTACCCGTGGCCAGTCAAAGGATGTACGCGAACTGAAAGCGGCAGACTTTGATGCGCTGATCCTGCCGGGCGGCTTTGGCGTGGCGAAAAACCTGTCCGACTTTGCGGTCAAGGGTGCTGACTGCACTGTGGATGCGGATGTGCTGGCCGCGATTGGCGAGTTTCGTGATGCCGGCAAGCCGATTGGCCTGATGTGCATAGCCCCAGCACTGTCGGCCCGCATCTTTGGTGAAGGCGTGACCTGTACCATCGGCAACGATGAAGGCACTGCGGGAGCACTGGAAGCCATGGGTGCCAAGCATCAGGTGTGTACCGTGGATAACATCGTGTTTGACGCCGGCAACTGTCTGGTCACCACGCCGGCCTATATGCTGGCACAGTCCATTGCCGAGGCGGCTACCGGCATCAATGCGCTGGTGGACAAGGTGCTAGAGCTGGCCTGATGGCGTTGGGCTAAAGGCAAACAGGCCGGCAGTGTGCCGGCCTGTTTGTTTGGGCGCGCAACCCGCTTGAGTGCAATGCAAAAACTGGGGAAACGATCCGTGTGCGTTTGCCAGTCCTTGTACAAACGCCCAGTTTCGCATTGCCTCAAGCGGGCTGGGGCATGACTGGGCGGGTTCCGGTCATGTTCTGTGCTGCTGCCGCCCGCTTTTTAGGGGCGGGCGGCAGAGGTCAAGGGAGAGATTAGAACAGCTTGGGTGACCAGGTGACGCTGGCTTGAATGGTGGCGCGGTCTTCGCGGTAGCCATGGGTTTCACCCTGATAGTCATACAGGGCGCGACTGTATTTCTTGTCAAAGATGTTGCCCAAGCGCAGGCCAAAGCCCAGTTCGTTAGTGGCTTGCCAGCTGGCACGCAAGTCAACTGTGCCGTGGCCGGCAATTTTTTTGCGTTCGGTTTGCCCGGTGGCGTTGTTGAACACGGCATCGGTGGCCTGGCTATGGAGTTGCCAGCTGGCACCCAGGCTCCAGTCCCCCAGCTGCTTGTCGATGTCATAGCTCAGCGTGCGTTTGGCAACGCGGGTCAGCACCTGGCCAGTCTTGCGGTCGCGAGGATCAAGAATGCTCAGGGACAGGGAGGTGGTAACGGTATCGAACTGATGCAGGACCGATGCCTCAAAACCGTTGATACGGGTTTGGACGTTTTTCAGATCATTGTTGCCCTGATAACGGATTTGATCACGAACCTTGGTCTGGAATGCAGAGGCCTCCAACGAAACAATATCGGTCAGGCGGCTGCGCAGTTGCAGTTCGTAGCTGACCGACCTTTCTGGGCGTAGGTTGGGATTGCTGAAGCCTGGCCAGTACAGATCGTTGAAGGTCGGCGCGCGGAATCCTTCCGAATAGGACAGGGTCAGGCTGTTGTCGGCATTGACGGGTACGGTAACGGCTCCGTTCCAGGTGTTTTCGCTGCCATATTGCTGGTTTTTGTCGTGACGTAGGCCCAGCTCGGTGCTGAACCATTCGCTGTTAAAGCGGTGCTGAATAAAACCGGCCTGGTTCCAGCGATTTTTTTCTTCGTAGGCTGTGGTGCTGCGCACTTTGTCCTTGTAGTAATCAATACCGACTAGCAGCAGGTTTTGCTCATTGATAGTAAAGGTGTTTAGCCAAGCTGCGCTGTTGCGGTAGGTGTTAAAGTCATCCTGACTGACGAATAGCTTATCGTAGGTGCTCAGCTTATTTTCGTTGTGACCCAGCTCTAGGCGGCTGTGCCAAACGTCATTAATTTTAAGTTGTGCGAACAGGCTGCCGGAAGCAGATTGAAAGGTGTCGTAGGGGCGGGCTGCTACACTCTGGAAGCTGGTCATGTCAAAACGGCCAGCCGGATTGTCATATTCGTTCTTGCCCTTTTGCTGCAGCAGACTGCCGCCGACACTAAAGTCTTCAGTAAAAGCATGGCTCAGGTTCAGGCTGATGGCCTTGTTGCGATAGGTGTCATGGTCTTGGTCTGATCCCCATGAGCGGCGGGTGCGATCAAAGCCATGCGCTTCATCGTTGCTGTAGCCTAGGTTGAAACGGGTTTTTTCATTGCCGCCAGACAGGCCAACGCTACGTTCTTGCACGCCTTTATTGCCAATGGCGTAGCGTACACGCGGGGTCAGACCTTGGTCGTCACCACGGCGGGTGAAAATCTGGATCACACCACCAATGGCGTCAGCTCCATACACCGCCGAGCGCGAGCCGCGTAGCACTTCCACGCGCTCAATCTGCTCGATATTCAGGTGCTCCAGTGCGCCGTTGGCACCGCCGGCAGTAGCGGAGCCGACGCGCACGCCATCAATCAATACCAAGCTTTGGGCGGTGCTGGTGCCGCGAATGAAAACGCCGGTCAGGCTGCCACGTCCGCCGGATTGACG
>JAHAYO010000043.1 GCA_018384595.1 Thiopseudomonas sp. | reverse complement strand
GCCACCGCACGGCCACGCCCTCCGCCCACCGTGCTGCCGGCAATACCGCCAATCGCGGCACCAGCACCGACACCAATCGGAGTTTTGGTGCCTTCAATGCGTACCGGACGCAGGGATTCAATGGTGCCCATACGCACCGTTTGCACCTGGCGGGCATCGGTACGTGAGTAGGTATCACCGGTCAGATTGCTGGCGCAGCCGGTCATCAGCGTGGCGCTTCCCAGTAACGCAATCAAAACTGTTTTACGCATGGTGTTTCTCCTTGTTAGAAAATAACTTTATGATACCGAGCTTTCAGGGCGCAGCCGGTACCTAGTGCCGCTTCGCTATGCCGCTGGCGGACTCGGCTGGGGGCATCCACTGCCTTCAAGCACGCATTTTTACAAAGGGTTTATGTATGGATTTTACGAGCATTGCCATCGTTGTGGTGGTCAGCGTATCGGGTGTGTACTTCCACTGGTGGCTGCATGTGCGCATCAAGCGCTGGATTAACCGTGATTTGGCGCTGTCCATGGCCGGTGACTGTCAAGCCATGCGCAACTATATGCTGCAAAAATTGGCTGAGGCCGAACAGCAAAAAATCAGTAAGAAAGACCTGCCCGACTGGCTCAAAGCGGCGGCAGAGGCTTATCCCGCCGCCTGAGCCGTGCTGTTTTAGGGGGCCAGCCGCTGGCGCAGCCAGCCGGTGTCGCCCAGACGGTAATCAATGCGGTCATGCAGACGACAGGTGCGCCCCTGCCAGAACTCGATCCGTTCAGGCAGCAGGCGATAGCCGCCCCAGTGCGCAGGCCGTGGCGGATTGTCATCGCTGGCAAAGCGTGTCTGCACCGCTTCTAGCCGCGCATTGAGCGCATCACGGTTTTCGATCACTCGGCTTTGCGGTGAAGTCCAAGCACCAAGGCGGCTGTCCAGCGGCCGCTGGACGTAGTAGGCATCGGACTCATCCGCGCTAACCGGCCCGATACGCCCTTCGATACGCACCTGACGCTCCAGCACCGGCCAAAAAAACGTCATGCAGCCGCGCTCGTGAGCTGCCAGTTGCAGCCCCTTGTCGCTCTGGTAATTGGTATAAAAGACAAAACCGCGCGCATCCAGCCCTTTGAGCAGCATAACCCGCGCATGCGGCTGGCCTTCGTCGCCCAGGGTAGACAGCACCATGGCATTCGCCTCATAGGGCGGCAGCTCAGTTTGCACCGCCTGCTCCAGCCACTGGCGGAACAGACTAAAGGGCTCATCGGGACAGTCCTGCTCCAGCAGCCCATCGCGTGAATAGTTACGGCGCATATGTGCCAGTTGGTCTATCTTGCTCATGCCCTGCTCCGCTACTAGCGACGGTCAAGCATGGCCACCACCTGGCCATGACCGGCGGCCACACGCTGGTGCAGCTCGTGCTCGGGAACCACCAGCAGCGCTACAGCCAACGCACTGTCGATACGCTCGCCCTGGCTAACGCCTAGGGTTTTCAGACGATGGCCGGGCACCCGATTCAGACGAAAAATTGAGGCAACCGACTGTGCCCGCTCTTCGCTAACCTGCTCTTTGGACTTAAGCTTGTACTTGCCGGTGGCAACGCCGACCACCATCACCGCAACCTCATGGTCTTGCGCCAGATGGCGGGTGATCTGGCCAATATTGCCCAGCGCTGCTGGCAGCAATAGCTCGGGGCGGTGCGGGTTAAAGGTGTCTTTTTCATCAATACGAATCAGCCAACCACCACTGACTTCACTGAGGACGTAAGGCGTGCCCTGCAACAGCTGCTGCAATTTTTGTTGCTGATCCTGTGACCAGTTGGCCGCCACCTTGGCGGGTGCTGTTTTTGCCGCATCCACGGTATCAGTCGTGGTCCCAGCACAGCCACCCAGAATGGCAGTCAAACTTGCGATAAGTGCTAAACGCAACACATTTCACCTCAAATAACAGTCATTTTGAACGCCGACAAACTGCAGTCATGGTAATATCACGTTCGCCAGCAAAAGCTCGCGCAAGTCTACACCTTGGCGTCTTTGCTGGATAGTAGAAGGCCAAACGCGGGGGCGTCTCAGCTTTTTACGGATTAAACGCCCTCAAAAACCCATAGGATGAACTCGTTGAGGATTTAATTGTCCCTGTGACCCTAACGGGCAAGCAAAGGGTAAGCATGCAGCGCCTGACTTGCCAGCTGTGTCTGGCTACAGCGATACAGCCCTGTCATGAGACATACGTGTCTCCGGCGACAGACAGCAACAAGGATTCCCTTCACCTAACTTTTATTACGGTTGAGCAATGAGTACAGCAAAAAAACTAGTGGTTAACAATTCACGCAGTGCCGACAAATTTGTCGTGCGCTTTCCCGATGACATGCGCGACCGCATTGCAGAGGTTGCCAAACACAATCACCGCAGCATGAACTCCGAGATCGTTGCGCGACTGGAAAGCAGCCTCAAGCAAGACCAGGTCATGGACTACAACAACCCAGTGGCCCTGAACGAAAACGAAATCACGGCCCATGAACGTGAACTGCTGCAGCGGTTCCGCCAGCTGACCCAGCGTCAGCAAAACGCCCTGCTGGCCCTTATCGCTTACGATCTGGAACAGCACAACGACTGATACAGTCCGTAAAAGAAAAAGGCGTAACGTGCATGCGTTACGCCTTTTTTATGCCCGCTACCCTGTGGCTCTGATCAAAAACAATTAGCCGGTTTAGGCAAGCCGGCCAGTCGACAGGCAATGCGCGCCGGCTTGCCGTTAAACAACGCATTAAGGTACAGGCTGTTGCCCTTGTCGTCGCCCAACTGCTGGCGCGCATAACGCACCAAGGCACGGTTGGCCGGCGACAGCTCAAAGGCGCGATAAAACTCGCGCACCAGCCAAAGAATATCCCAATGCGCTGGCGTCAGCTCGATGCCCTCGTCCTGCGCCAAACAAGCGGCAACCGCCTCGTTCCAGTCATCAAGGTTCAGCAGGCAGCGGTCTTCATCCAGACCAATGCTGCGCCCGTCAACCTCAAGCACGTTTACCATGCTATGACCTGCCTATGGCTGCAACACAGGGCCACCAGCTCAGCATAATCCAGCGCCCGCATGCCCTCGGGCACTGTGATGCCGCGTGATTCAAGGTCTTCCGCCATGGCACACAGCGCAACCTGTGCAGGCCACGGCTGCCGCTGCACCACCGCATCGCCGCAGAGCACCAAGGTATCGCCCGCCGACAGACTGCCTGCCATGTCGGGCAGGCTTTTTAACTGATTAACCAGATGTAATATCGACATACTCAAATCACCAAAACCTGGGCATGGCCTGCCAGCAATTCGCGAATTGCTGCTGTATCCAGCACGTTCACTGCAAGCGCCAACTGGCTGGCATCTATGCCTCGCGCTTCGAGGCTGCGCCGGCACACATAAAGCGCATCCACACCAAATAACGGCAAACTTGCCAGCTGGGATTGCAGGTTTTTCTGCTCCAGCAGCGCCGGCTGTTGCCCAGCCAACAACTGATAGACGCCTTCACCCCGCCACAACAGGCTAACCGGTAAATCAAAAGCACCACCGGCCAGTGCAATATCCAACGTCTCGCGGGCATTCAGCCCACTCCAAGGCGCATGTTGACTGATCAACAATAAGGGTTTCATACATCCCCCTTAAAATGCACCAGCCGCTCTGCTGCCTGCAGGGCTTCGTGCAACTGGCCCAATCCCGACAGCACAAAGCCCTCTGCCAGATTGTCGGCGTCCCGTGCATAACGCGCCGCTTCGGGGGCGTCCAGAATGCCACGGCGCAAGGCTGCGGCAATACACACCACCGCATCCAGCTGGTGTTCACGCACCAACGCTTGCCAACCAGCGGCCATGTCCTGTTCGTCCTGCGGACAGACAATCAGGCGCGAAGCAATCTGCACCGCGTCCTGATAAAAAAACACCCGCTCAATGCCGTGCCCGCCCGCCAACAACGCCTGCGCAAAACGTAACGCACGGCGGGTAGCCGGATCATGGGGAGCTGCGGAAAGCATCAGGGTAAATTGCATGCTATGCCCTGTCGTAAAGAGGCCGGCCTGCTAAGCGCTGATCCGGCATGGAGAAAAATGGGTTATCGGCGACACCACTGGCGCTCGCAGGGAATACCGTTGCCGTCACCATCCATCTTGGTGCCTGGGCAGTTACGTAGAAAAAACGTGGCTTCTGCACACGACGTCATTTGTGAGCAGTGCACACGGCCGTCACAGCGATAGGCAGTGTTAGATGCGCTATTGCTGGACTGGTTTTGCCAAGGCGCGGACTGGGATTGCCTGCCATTGTTGATATCCAGCACATTGCTCGCGTTCTGCACGGACGCCGCGCGCCTCATGTCACGCGGATCAATGCTCCCACTAGAAAAATAGGACACGGCAAATACCAACGCCAGACCCAGCAACTGCAACTGAAATGCCCCCTTGGCCGCCTGCCAGTGCAAAATAAGAAACAGAATGGCCGCAGGCGGTATAAATAACACCAATAGTCCCCAGAGCACGCTGGTCTTGAACGCGGCCAGTAACAGGCCGAGGCCACCAAGCACAATCAGGCCCAAGGCCGCCCAAATCAATAACTCCATCATTTTTCCTTAGTAAAGGATTAAACAAATAGCTGGATCAGTACCCAGCCACTGAGTAGCGGCAAGCACAAGAGCATCAACAATGCACCCAAGCAACCGCTTTTGCCGCCGGCATCCCGTGAGACCTGTGCAGCCTTTGGCTGTTCATGAAGCCAGCGCGAGTGGCACGGCTGGCAATACAACCGCGTCATGCCACGGTTCCAGGCCGCTAGAGTACGGTTGCCAAAACGTTCTTCAGCATGGCACTTAGCACAGGAAAACGCGGCCTGTTTAGGTGTTTTGCTACGCTGCGTCAACCAAACACCACCCGCCAAGAAAATCAGAAACGGCCACAGCGTCATTGGGCTCTGGCCTACGTAAAACCGATAACCAGCCAGTAACCCACTGACCAGTATGATTAGGAACCCTAGGTAATCCAGCCAGTCTTTTTGTGGCGGCTCCACATGAATACGCCGGCTGCGCTGCTGACGCTGTGCAGGGCTGTTACGCACTGTGCTGGACGGACGCTGTTGTGCTGCTTGCTCTTGCTGCACGCTCGGCGCGCTCTGCACAGCCACGGTAGTCGCTTTGATCCGACCTTGAGAGTCGGTGCTGGCCTGAAAAGCGACCTCATCCCCGACAACCGGCCGGTAATTACGATTTTTAAGGCTCGAAACATGAAAAAATACACGGGTTTTCGAGCCTTCTACTTCGATAAAGCCAAATCCTTTCTCATCATTCCATTGATTCACTTTGCCTTTATGCATCACTACATTCCAAAATCAAAAATAAAAACGCCGGCCAGTATGCCCGTTCATTAGCGGGCTGTCTGTCCAATGGCCTGTTTGGCCGGTACATACAGGCCCGCTCAGTCGCGGCTCCAAGGTCGAAAGCGGGCGGTCAGTTGGCGGCGGGCGAGGCGTAGCTGTTCCACAGGGACTGTCTGGCCAGCAAAGCAGTGGGCTTCATAGTCTGCGCAAAACTGCTCCAACGCCGCCAGTTGTGCCTTGCTCAGACGGTCGCTGGCTTGGCAGCGCTGGTAGAAGGCATTCAGCCCCTCGCCCTGTCCGCGCGCCAGCCCGTGTTTGGCAAGCAGCCGGTCCAGCTTTTGTAGCTCTAGGCTGATAGGGTCAGGGCGGTTGCGCCACGGGCGGATCAGCCACAGCGCCAGCACGCCCATCATCAGCACCAGCGCTAGCACCAGCCCGACACCAATTTGCTGCCAATTAACCTGGCCAAACAGCTGACGCAACCAAGCCTGTTGACGCTCGCTCTGATAGCCCAGCACACGGGTTTGCCAGCCATGGTTGAGGTTCTCCCACCCTAAACGCAGCTGATTGACCCAGGCCACATGGCGATAACGCATGGGCGAAAACAAACCCGAGCTGAGTAATTCAGCCTCGTCAAGCAGCGCATCCTGCAGCCCTTGCTCAATGCGCTCTGGTGCGACCTGAAAGGTGGGGTCGGCCCGTTGCCAGCCCTGCCCCGGCAGCCAGTACTCAACCCAGGCGTGGGCGTCCATCTGGCGTACCTGCACAAAGTTGCCGGCCGGATTGATTTCGCCACCCTGATAGCCGGTCACGACCCGTGCCGGAATGCCGACAACACGCAGGGCAAAGGTCATGGCGCTGGAATAGTGCTCACAAAAACCACGCTGGGTATCAAACATAAACTCGTCAATGCTGTTCTCGCCCAGCAGCGGCGGCTTAAGGGTGTAGTGATAGGGCTGCTGGTTGAAATGGCTCAGCAAGGCGTTGACCAACTGCCGGTCATCCGCGTACTGCTCGCGCAGCTGGCGCGCCCATTCGCGGGTACGCGGATTACCGGGGCGAGGCAGCTGCAAATACTGGCGCTTGCGGGCCGCCGGCAACACCGGATCGGCAATGGATTGCGGCCAAGCGGTGGCTTCATACAGATAGCTGCGGTGTACGGGCCGGTTGCGCTGCAGTCGAAAATCGGTCAGCTGCTGCACATCGGCCTGCGCCGACACACTGTAATCTAGGCTGAACAACCAAGGCCGGTGGCTGGGCTGCACGATCACGCTGTAAGCCAGTGATGCCCCCTGCGCACGCCACTGGCCTGGGCGCATATCCATACCAAAATCCTGCAGACGCCAGCTACGACCATCAAACACCGGCAGCGTCAGCGCACGCCAGTACAACTGGCTTTTGGGTGGAATGTCGCCGGCAAAGGTGGCGCGAAAGGCCAGCTCGGTGGACTGGCTCAATTCGGCAATATCACCGGGCGACATCTGGCCAGACAGCCCCGTTTTACCCTTGCCGCCCGGCTGCGGCAGGGTCCACAGCGGCTCCAGCCGTGGAAAAAATGCAAACAGCAGCAAGGCAAAAGGAATGGCCTGCGCCAGCAGCCGTAATGAAAAAAACAAATGACGGCGTAGCGGTTCAACACTTTGCCCCTGTTGTAGGCCGGTCCAAGCCGCCAACAAAGCCAACGCGGGCAACAACGAGTAGAGCGCGGCCAGCAGGCTGTCGTCATAAAGGTAGCTGGTGACCACGGCAAAAAAGCCCAGAAAAATCAGCACCAGCGCATCGCGGCGGCTACGCAGTTCGACCAGTTTGAGGGTAAAGGCGGTAATCAGCAGCGCCACGCCGGCATCCAGCCCGATCAGCCCGCCTCGGCTCAGGTACACAGCAAAAGCGGCACTGGTCATCATCGCCACCTTGACGATGGAACGCGGCAGCTTCCAGCGGGTGCGATACACCTGTACCCGCCATCCGGCACAGCACAGCCACAGGCCAGCAATCCACAGCGGAATATGAAATAGGTGCGGCGCAATCACCAGCACTTGGGCAATCAGCAGCCATAGCAAAGCATTGCGCGGAATGGCGTCCAGTAGCTGATGTTTGCTCATGCGGCCTCCAAGCCATACAGCGCTAAGGCGCTCAGGCAGCAGTCACGATGAGCCGCCCCGCTGTCGGGCCCCAGCAGTGCCTGACCCGGTAATTGCAGCGAGTACGGTTGCAGGGCGTCTTCTAGGCGCAAGACGTGAAAACACAGCACCGACAGGCGCTGCTCGGTATCCCCCTGCAGCTGGCTATAGTCGAGCAGGGTTTCACTGCCCAGCACGTCGCTGAACTGTTTGACCCACAACCCCTGCCCGCGCGACCAGGCTTTCCAGTCAACCCGGCGTAGCGAGTCGCCCCGCTGCCACGCCTCCAATCCCTGATAGTCATCGGTGCCACGGGCCAACGCCTGCCCCCCCTGCGCATCGTCTTCATTGCGGGCGGCTGCCAGTGGCAGTCCAGCGTCCAGCGGCTGCGGGTAAACCAGTGTGCGCATCGCCAGATCCACCTGACTCCAGGCGACCCAAATACCCAGCGGAAAGCGGGTTTCTACCCGCAGCCTAGGCGCAGTCAGCCAGCCGCGCTGAGTCGTCGGCAGACTCAGCACAACGCGCGCCTGCTGATCGCGCATAACGTCAGTGCGGGTATGCAGCGGCGCACGCCAACCCAGATCAATGCCGTAGCGGGCACCTTTGGCCGTCAGCGCCAGATTAAAAACGGCGTCTTCGCCGACAAAACAGGGGGCGGTTTGCAAGCCCTGCAGCTCCAAACCGGCCAAATTACGCCACGTATGCAGGGCCGTTAGCAGCCCCAATGATCCCAGCAAAAAGGCCAGCGCATAGGCCAGACTGTTCTGGTAATTGATGGCCACCAGCAGCATCAACAGCAAAGCACCGGCAAAGGCAAAGCCGGTGCCAGTGGGTACGATAAATACTTGACGTTGATTGAGCTGCACTCTGGGTGCCGGCGGAACCCGTCGGTTCCACCATTGCCTAAGCCACTCCCTGAACCTGTTCATCAAAGCGCCGGCACTTCATCCAGAATGGCCCGCACAAGGGCCTCGGCGCTATGGCCGCGTCCCGCATGCAGCGCATGGCCAAGCCGGTGACTGATGACCGCCGTGGCCACTGCCTGTACATCTTCGGGAATCACATAGTCCCGCGCCGCCAAAAAGGCCCACGCACGGGCCGCCGCCAACAAGGCCAAGCTGCCACGGGGCGACAGACCATAGGTCAGTTGTGGGTGATTGCGGGTAGCATCCACCAGCCGCAGCACATAGCCGATCAGAGCATCGCTGGCCGTCACCGTTGCTACCTGTTGCTGGGCAGCCAACAGCTGCTGTTTGTTCAGCATGGCTTCGGGGCGAATGGCCTGCTGACGGCCACCGCTGCCGCCCAGCAGCGCATGTTCGGCACGGCTATCGGGATACCCCAGCGATAAACGCATCAGAAAGCGGTCCAGTTGCGATTCCGGCAGGCTAAAGGTGCCGCTTTGCGAGGCTGGGTTTTGGGTAGCAATAACAAAAAACGGCTCCGGCAGGCTGCGCGTGGTGCCGTCTACGGAAACCTGACGCTCTTCCATCGCCTCCAGCAGCGCGCTTTGGCTTTTTGGCGTGGCGCGGTTAATTTCATCGGCCAGCAACAGCTCGGTAAATACGGGGCCGGAGTGAAACACAAAGCTGCTGCTGTCGCGCTCGAACACCGAAGTCCCCAAAATATCGCCGGGCAACAGGTCAGAGGTAAATTGGATACGTTGATAGGACAGCCCCAATACCTGCGCCAGCGCATGACTGAGGGTGGTTTTGCCCATACCAGGCAAATCTTCCAGCAACAGATGTCCACGCGCCAACAGACAGGCCAATGCCATGCGCACCTGATGTTCCTTGCCTAGCACCACCTGATTGACGGCGCTCAGCGCCTGTTCGAGTTGTTTTAAAACCACCTGTACGCTCCCTTGTTTGTGATCGCGGCCGGCTTAGCGCCCTGCTCTGGATTCCCTGATATAAAAACGTGCTTTTTGTGCCTTGCGCCGACAACCTGCGTAGCCCTCAAACTGTTGCTGGGTCTTAGCCCCGGTCAGCAGCGTCAGCGCCTTGGAATAACTGACGGTGCCGGCAAAACCTTCGGCCTTGGCCAAGCTCAGTTCATTCCAAGCGGCGTCCAGTTGGCTGGCGCAGGCGGCGCGGTTTTGGGTTTTGCCAGCGCAGCCACCCAGTAGCGCCAACGACAGGATCAGCACCGCCCCTTTCATTCTGTTGTGCATTGCAGTTTTCCTTTATGTGTCTGTCCGCTCCGGTGCTGCTGGCACAGATGGCCCCTGCACCGATTGGCTCAGGTTGATCCAGTCACTGACTAGGCTGTAAGCCACTGCCAGCAAAACCGGCCCCAAAAAAATGCCCATGAAACCAAAGGCGATGATGCCGCCAAACACCCCCATCAGCACCACAATCAGCGGCAGATTACCGCCACGGCTGATCAGGTAAGGTTTGAGGATATTGTCCACACTGCTAATCACCACAAAACCCCAGATCAGCATGAAGACGCCCATGCCGTAGCTTTGCTGAAAAAACAGCCAAGCCACCGCCGGTGCCCATACCAGCGGCGGCCCCATGGGAATAATGCTCAGCCCGAAAACCAGTGTCGACAACACAATGGCGGCGGGTACGCCGGCAATGCTGAAACCGATGAAAGCCACTATGGCCTGAGCCATGGCGGTGCCGATTACGCCATTCACCACACGGCGCACAGTGCCGGCGACTAGGTCGATGTAGTGATCGGTACGTTCTTGTTCTTGCATGATCCGTAGCACCAAGCTACGCACAAAGTGCGCCAGACGAGTGCCGTCACGGTAGAAGAAGAACACCAAAAACAGGCTCAGCGCCAATTCAAGAATGCCGCCGGCAATGCTGGCACTGCGTCCCAGCAGCCAGTTGCCGACCTGCCCCAAATACGGCTTGATGGTGGCCAGATAAGCCTCGCCCTGCTCGTCCAGCGTGTGCCAAAGCTCTTGCAGGCGCTCGCCCACCAGTGGCACCCGCCCCAGCCAGTGCGGCTCGGCAGGCATGCCGGTAACCCGGTAATTTTTGGCCAGCTCAGTGCCTTCACGAATGTAGTCGGCAATATTAAAGCCCAGCCACACCAGCGGGATGGCCACCAGCAGCACCCAAAGCCCAGTCAGCAGCGAGGCTGCCAGCGTGCTGTTGCCGCCCAGCAGCCGGCTCAGCCGGCGCATCACCGGCCAGGTGGCAAAGGCCAGCACCGCTGCCCAGAACAGCGCGGTCAGAAAAGGAGCCAGTACCCAGAGGCAGGCTGCCAGCAGCGCTAAAAACAGTAGCTGGGCAACCAGACGATCACTTGTCAGCACATGCCCTCCTTGAGCCTGCGCTTAGCGCAGGACGTCGATTCGTGTAACCGCAGTCGGCGCATCCGACAGCTCAATGCGCGCCGCGCGCACACCAGCAGCAATCAGGCGCTCACGCCAGTCGGCCGCCTCGGCACCGGCCAGCAGCACACGCAGGGTCATATCGCGATTCAGCGCCCGCGCCAGTTGATTGGGTTGCGCGTGATCCAGTGTCAGCCCGCCATCGGTGCGCAACTGCAGCAGTAAGGTCGCTGCGGCTGGAGACAGCTGTGCCGGCAAGGGTTCGCTGGCATCCAGCAAATCAACATGTAACATGCCGCGCCCATTGCCGCGTGTCACCGCATATAGGGCGGCCAGTTGTTGACCGGAAACCAGCAGAGCGTATTGCTGGCGCTCATCCGGGCCATACAGGCGCGCGTTGGCAAAAACGGCATTGGCCCACAGATTACTTGGCCCGCAATCACGGCCTTCGCACCAGTACAGCAGACGTGCGCCCTGTTGTTGCAGCTGCTCACGGGCTTCGGTGAAGGCTGTCGCCGCGCTGTGTAACGGTGACAGCTGCCAGCTATGGGCCTGGCGCTGGCCGCGCGCCCTGATCTCATCGCCAAAGCGCAACTGCCCGCTGATGCGGCTGACCGAGCCCAGCGGATACATTTTTTCCACATCCGGCTGCACGCTAGAGTCCAGCAGACGCGCATCCGTCAGCGCCGACAGGGTGTTAAAGTGCGCCTGTTCGGCACCGGCTGCACCCAGAGGCAGCCCGGCCAACACCATGGCCGCAGCCAGTACAGCACGAATCCTGATCATCAATTCAGCAACACCCCGTATCCGCTCAATTGGCGGCAAAAAAAGTATTTAGGCAGTCGGCCACAGCACAGGCTCCCGCGTCATCGTTGACATGCAGGTGGTGCCCACCGGGCAATCTGTGCACCTGAAAATTCGGCTTATCTAGGCATTCAATAAACTGCATAAACTCTGGAATACTCAGTAGTAATCCCTGCTCGGCCAACACCAAATTGGTCGGACACTGCACCGCGTTGACAAAGGCCATGGCATGGGCATTGGTCAGCCGCAAGGGAGATGGCAAGGTCAAACGCTGGTCGGTATTCCAGCTGTAACCGCCCGCAACCGGGCTGAGCCCGCGTGACGCCAACAATTCGGCGGCTTGCTGGCTCACCGCAATCAGGCCACGTTTACGTGCTTCCACGGCCTGTTCGATAGAGCTGTAAATGGTTTTTTTCTTGTCGGCCAGATCAATCTGCGCCTGCAAGGCTTCGCCAAGTTTTTTCGGTGATTGTGCGGCCTCGCCGGTATCCGGCACCAAGCCGTCGATCAAGGCCAGACTTTGAATGCGCTCAGGCACCGCCCCGGCTATCAGCACCGAAATAATGCCACCCAGCGAGTGCCCCAACAGGGAAAACCGCTGCCAGCCCAGCTGGTGAGCGGCCATCAGCGCATCTAGGGCGTAATCCCACAGCTGATAACCGGCGCCTGGCCCACGGCGGCCCGAATGGCCATGGCCGGCCATGTCCAGCGCCACAATACGCACGCCTTGCAGTTTGGGGGCCAGCAACTCAAAGGTCATGGCGTTATCGAGCCAGCCATGCAAGGCCAGTACCGGCTGGCCGTCTTCAGGGCCATAGACCCGTGCTGCAAGGTCAATATGGGGTAGCTGGATACGGATTTCTTCAACCTGAAACATGCGTTTTCCTTTTTTGTAATTGTTGGGTTAAAGCGTGCGGCCCTGCGTTGCCGCGTGAGTGAGCGATTGCAGGCGCATCAGCCCTGCCACCGCATGATCGCCTTCTAGGCAGGCCAAGCTGGCAGTTGACAGCGCCAGCGGGTGCTGCAGACTACCGTCGCACAGCCAGCTGCCCAGCAAGCCCAGCAATGGCTGGTGGCTGACCAGCAACAGATTATGTCCGTCGTGGTGGTCAAGCTCGCGCACGACTGTTTGAGGCGAATCTTCCGGTGTCAGCCAAGGCACAACCTGCAGATTGCGCGGGCCGGATAAAGCCGCCAGCAACTCGTCTGCCGTCTGGCGGGCACGCACATAGGGGCTGCACAGTACCTGTGTCAGCGGCTGATCGGCCAGCAATCTGGCCATGCTGCGCACCTGCTCACGCCCGTGCGCGGTCAAGTTGCGGTCGGCATCGCGCCCGCGTGCTGGCTCAGCCTCGCCGTGACGCAGCAACCAGATTTTCATAGATCACGTCCTTGGCTGTCGCTATCTGGCGTCAGTGGCCAATCGGCCACCGGCCAAGGTTTGTCGTCGCTGCGAAAGCAGCTATAGCGTGCAATTTGGGCCAGAAAACCGCCCAGCCCGTCACCCAGACGCATCAGGCCGGCATGCGGCTCGCCACGCAGCAGACGATGCAGCAGTTGCAACACCACCACGACCAGCAACACAGGCGCTGCCACTTGCCAAGCCAACCCAAATACCAGCATCCAAAGAATGCGAAAAAAAAGCGCCTCATGGCGTAGGCGTTTAACTGCAGAATCCATAGTTACCCCGTAAACCCTTCGGGTGAAATAAAGTCGATATCGGTTTTAGGCTCGCCGCTCATTAGCCCGCCAATAATCCTGTCCAGCGGATAGCCGTCAAACAGAATCGCATACAGACCCGCCACCAGCGGCATGTAAACGCCCATGTCGGCGGCTTTTTGTTTGAGTACGCGCAGAGTGTTGACGCCTTCGGCCACCTCGCCCAGCTGCTCGACCGCCTGCTCCAGTGCCACCCCCTGACCCAGCGCAAAGCCTACCTGATAGTTACGGCTTTTGGGTGAGGTGCAGGTAACAATCAGGTCGCCGACACCGGACAGGCCCAAAAACGTCATCGGATTAGCGCCCATCTTGACCGCAAAGCGGGTCATTTCCGCCAGTGCACGGGTAATCAGCATGCTTTTGGTATTTTCGCCCATACCCATGGCGGCCGCCATGCCGGCGATAATGGCGTAGACGTTTTTAAGCGCACCGCCCAGCTCAACCCCAAAGCGGTCGTTGCTGGCATAAACGCGGAATGTCTCGCCATGCAGCACCTGCTGCACCTGACGGCACAACGCCTCGTGCTCACTGGCAATGACCGTGGCGGTCAACGCATGGTCGGCGATTTCACGGGCTAGGTTTGGCCCAGATAGCACACCAATACGCGCATCTGGGGCCACTTCTTCCAGAATCTGGCTCATCAGCATAAAGGTATCTGCCTCGATACCTTTGGTGGTGCTCACCAACATCTTGCCGGCCAGTTGCGCGCTGTGGGGTGCCAGCACCGCGCGCAGCGCCATCGACGGCAGCGCCACAAATATCAGGCCACATTGCTCAAGCACCGGCACCAGATCGCTGGTCGCAGTAATGCCCGGTTTGAGCTGTATGTCTTTAAGGTAGCGCGGATTTTTACCGGTTTCACGAATGGCAGCCGCCTGCGCCGGATCACGCATCCACAGCAAAACCGGGCAGCCATTGGCTGCTATCAGGTTAGCCAGCGCCGTACCAAAGCTGCCCCCCCCTAACACCGCTACCGGTTGTTTGATCGTCATTAAAATCCTCTCTCTGCAACACGCAGTGTGGCGGCATTATAGGGCGCACACACGCCATTACCAACACCGCAGACGGGCCTTTATGTGCCATCCGGCGCTTCATGCTAGGCTTTGCCGCCCACACCCGCAGCCAACAGCAGACTGTTGCAACCGTTGTTAGCAGCACAAGGAATCGGCATGACACACACCACCGAACACTGTGTTATTCAAAATAATCCGCTGCTTCCCAAACTTGATGCGCACGATTACCAACAGCTTAGGCAACACGCCGAAATCCTCAGCCTCAACAAGGGCGACAGCATCTAATTAACCAGACGCTGGCAGCAGACCTATAACCAGTGGCAACGACAGCATGGCCAGCAGCGTTTGCAGGGTAATGATGCCGGCCATCAACTGGCTGTCACCGTTGAGCTGGCGCGCCAATGCATAGGCCGTGGGCGCAGTCGGCAAGGCAAAAAACAGAATAACCAGCGCCGCCAGTAACCCCTCAATTCCCAGCAACCAAGCAACCACCGCCACCAGGGCCGGCACCAGCAACAACTTGATACCACTGGTAAGCAGCAGCGTACGCCGCTCGCCCAGCAGGTAAGCCGGCTGCAGCGCCGCACCAACGCACAGCAAACCCAGCGGCAGACTGCCCGCCCCCAGCATATTGACCAGATTATCGGTGCCCAGCGGCAAACCGATGCCGGACAGGTTAAGCCCGATACCCAGCAAACAAGCCAAAATCAGCGGGTTCTTGGCCAGCGGGCCAAGCAGCTGACGCAACTGCAACTGCGGGCCTGACGCCAGCGCCCACACTGACAAAACATTCAACACTGGAATTTTGATCGCCATCACAATAGCGGCAATCGCCAGCCCCTCACTGCCATAGACGGCACTGATGGCTGCCAGCCCTAGATAGGTGTTGAAGCGCATCGCTCCCTGTACCAACACACCAAAGCGCGATGCCGGCCAGCGGTAATAACGGCGCAGGCCCAGCAGCACCAGCCACAGCAGAGCAATACAGATCAGAATAAGCAGCGCAATGCCGCCAAGCCCTGGGCTGGTAAAGGGCGAGTGAGTCATGCTGCCCACCAGCAAAGCTGGAAACAGCAGAAAGTAGTTGAGCCGATCCGCCCCCTCCCAAAACGCCTGCCCAGCAAAACCGCCACGGCGCAGCACGTAACCCATAATGATCAGGGCAAAGGTCGGCCACAGGGCAATCAGGACAGAGGGCATACTGGCTCCGTTACCGAGCATCTGGCCTCGGCGCAAAAGCCGCTAGCCTAGCGGTTTGCACAGGTGTTGACCAGCAAGCAGGCTTTATCGCAGGAATGTGACCTGCAGGATGGGCCCGCTGTCTATGTGTTCTGAACAGGGAACTTGAGCCGCCCGTAACGGCGTCTTAAGTTCTATGGATTTATTCAGGGTAATGCCGTTACCATCTGCGGTTTCAAATCCCCGCCCTTTTTCAACCGGCGGCATTACCCATCATTTGCTAGGTGCAAACGAGGAGCAAACATGAGCGAACAGAATTCATTTACCTACGAAGAGCTGCTCAAGTGCAGTCGTGGCGAACTCTTCGGGCCGGGTAATGCACAGCTGCCGGCGCCCAATATGCTCATGATCGACCGTATTACCCACATTTGCAGCACCGGCGGAAAATACAGCAAGGGCGAAATCGTTGCCGAACTGGATATCAATCCAGACTTGTGGTTTTTTGGTTGTCACTTCGAAGGCGATCCGGTCATGCCCGGCTGCTTGGGTCTGGACGCTATGTGGCAGCTGGTCGGCTTTTATCTGGGCTGGCAAGGCAACCCCGGCCGTGGTCGTGCCTTGGGCTCGGGCGAAGTCAAATTCTTCGGTCAGGTGCTGCCGACCGCCAAGAAAGTGACCTACAACATTCACATCAAGCGCACCATCAACCGCTCGCTGATCTTGGCCATTGCCGACGGCACCGTTAGCGTTGATGGCCGCGAAATCTACAGCGCTGAAGGCCTGCGAGTGGGCCTGTTTACTTCCACTGACTCTTTTTAAGGGATAAAACGTATGCGTCGTGCAGTTATTACCGGTATTGGCATTGTTTCCTGTATCGGCACCGACAAGGCCACTGTCACTGAAAACCTGCGTAACGGAACATCCGGTATCCGTCACAATCCAGACTATGCAGAAATGGGCCTGCGCAGCCAGGTATCAGGCTCCATCGACCTCAACCTTGAAGAGGTTATTGACCGTAAGATTCTGCGTTTCATGGGGGATGCCGCGGCATTCGCCTACCTGTCCATGCAAAGCGCCATTGACGACAGCGGCCTGAGCCCCGAGCAGGTATCCAACCCGCGCACCGGCCTGATTGCAGGCTCCGGCGGTGCCTCCACCAAAAACCAGATGGAAGCCATCGACACCCTGCGCGACAAAGGCGTCAAGCGTGTTGGCCCCTACCGCGTTACCCGCACCATGGGCAGCACCGTTTCCGCCTGTCTGGCCACTCCGTTTCAAATCAAGGGCGTCAACTACTCCGTGTCCTCCGCCTGCGCCACCAGCGCGCACTGCATTGGCCAAGCGCTAGAGCAGATCCAGCTGGGCAAGCAAGACATCGTGTTTGCCGGTGGCGGTGAAGAAGAGCACTGGAGCCAAAGCTGCCTGTTCGACGCCATGGGCGCGCTGTCAACTCAGTACAACGACACCCCAGACAAAGCTTCCCGTGCCTATGACGCCAAGCGTGACGGTTTTGTCATCGCCGGCGGCGGCGGCATGATCGTGGTCGAAGAGCTGGAGCATGCCCTCAAGCGCGGCGCCAAAATCTACGCCGAAATCGTCGGCTACGGTGCCACTTCAGACGGCTATGACATGGTTGCCCCCAGCGGCGAAGGTGCCGAACGCTGCATGCAGCAGGCCATGGCCGGCTTGGATGCGCCCATCGACTACATCAACACCCACGGCACCTCCACCCCTGTGGGTGATGTGGCCGAGCTGAAAGCCATCCGTGCCGTATTTGGTGACAAGGCCCCCAAAATCAGCTCAACCAAGAGCCTGACTGGGCACTCTTTGGGTGCCACCGGCGTACAAGAAGCCATCTACTCACTGCTGATGATGGAAAATGACTTCATTGCCGGCTCGGTCAACGTTGACGAACTGGATGAAGCCGCCCAAGGCCTGCCCATCGTCACCAAAACCGAAGAGGGCGTGAAGCTCAATACCGTAATGAGCAACAGCTTCGGCTTTGGCGGCACCAACGCCACCCTAGTGCTGAAGCGTTATCAGGGTTAATTACTCTGAGTGGTAACACGCAAAAACCCGCTGCTTGCAGCGGGTTTTTTGTGCCCTGTTTTTGGAGGCTGTGTGTCTTCTGTTTGGCTGCGAGTGCTGTAACTTGGCGCAGCAGCGCCCTGCACTGCCTCTCTGAAAATAACAACCGACATTATCATTGACGGGTGCGTAGCTTTATTTTGGTCTTGACCGCATCCCAAACCCACGTTGCAGTGAAGCCGCCCATGCCCCCGATAGGCGGCATGGGCATGCGCTTAAATCATGCGCACCAGAACTCGGCCTTTTTGCTTGCCAGCAAGGATTTGCGTTATGGCATGCGGAACCTGTTCCAGGCTGATTTCCTCAACCAACGCTTCCAGATCCATTTTCCATTGCAGAGAGAGCATGTCCCACATGGAGGCCTTAGCCACCAGCGGCAGCTCGACCGAATCGACCCCCAGCAGGTTGACGCCACGCAGGATGAACGGGAAGACGTTGCCGGCAAAATCGGTGCCGGCGGTCAGGCCGCAACAGGCAACGCTGCCGCCGTAGTTGAGCGACTTGATGACATTAAACAGAATCTCGCCGCCCACGGTATCAACCGCACCTGCCCAGCGGGATTTCAACATGGGTTTGTTCGCACCTTCAGTTAATAGCGCGCGATCAATGACTTCAGCGGCACCCAGTTGTTGCAGAAAAGGCCCTTCTTCGGCTTTGCCGGTGGCAGCTACCACACGATAACCCAGCTGCGACAACAGCTTAACCGCTACCGAGCCTACCCCACCGGTTGCGCCGGTTACCACTATGTCGCCATCGCTTGGCTGTATGCCTGCGCGCAGCAACTTGTGGACGCACAGCCCGGCAGTAAAGCCTGCCGTACCCAGAATCATCGCTTCGCGCAGCCCCAGTCCGACTGGGCGCTTGATCAACCAGCTGGCTGGCACACGGATGTAGTCGGCTAGCCCGCCAAAGGTGTTCATGCCCAGGTCATAGCCGGTAATGATGACCTCATCGCCTGCAACAAAGCCTTCGGCGTCGGAATGCTCGACGATGCCGGCGGCATCAATGCCAGGTGTGTGCGGGTAGTTGCGGGTGACACCACGGTTGCCGCTGGCCGACAGGGCATCCTTATAATTGAGTGAAGAGTAATGAACCCGAACCAGAACCTCGCCTGCCGGCAGGTCAGCTAGGTTGCGTTCAACCACGTTCGGGCTGAAGCCGGACTCTTCGGTCACCCATAATGCGCGGTAGGCTGTCATATCTGTTCCTCTTTGGTTGCCGTACCTGCGGGTGCAGGCCGGTATCTATGCTCAGTGCCAGAAGCCCTGCTGCAGCCGTTGCCAAAGGCGGGCGACCAATGAGTCAGCCGTGCTGGCAGCGGCGAGGCCGAAGCGTTCTTGCAGCGTTTTTTTAAAGTGATAACTGACCTGAAACACGTTAGCGTTCTTAGCTTTATCGACCAGATACTGATCACTGGTGCTGATTTCGTCTACTAGCTGTTTGGCCAGCGCGTCTGTGCCGAGCCAGACTTCTCCGGTGGCCACGCCGTCAATATCCAGTTGAGGCCGGTAGCGGGCCACAAAGTGTTTGAACAGGTCATGGGTGGTTTGCAAATCCTGCATAAACTTAGCACGTCCCTGCTCGGTATTTTCACCCAGCAAGGTCAGAGTGCGCTTGTATTCACCGGCAGTAAGCACTTCAACGTCAATATCGTTTTTCTTCAGCAAGCGGTGGATGTTGGGCATTTGCGCCACCACGCCAATCGAGCCCAGCACAGCAAAGGGCGCGCTCAAAATTCGGTTGCCAATACAGGCCATCATATAGCCGCCACTGGCAGCAACCTTGTCCACGCAGACGGTCAGCGGAATACCGGCATCACGAATGCGTGCCAGTTGCGACGATGCCAGCCCGTAGCTGTGCACCATGCCGCCGCCACTTTCCAAACGCACCACCACCTCATCCTGCGCAGTGGCCAGGCTCAGCACAGCGGTGACTTCTTGGCGCAGGCTGTCAGTGGCCGAGGCGCGAATATCGCCGTCAAAATCCAGTACAAACACGCGGGGTTTGTCAGTGGGGTGTTTTTTGTCTTGCTTGAGCTGCTGTTTGCGCTCTTTTGCACGTGTTTTCAATTCGACTTTTTCAAGAACGGCGGCTTCCATACCGTCACGGATCGCTGCAAACGCTTCATTCAGCGAGCGTACTTCCAGCTCGCCCTCTTTGCTTGCGCCGCGTCCTTTGAGGCCAGCAATCGTGAGCAAGGCAATAACCACCACAACCAGCACTGTCACCGCGCGCAATAAAAAACCTACATAATCGAGTAAAAAATCCACTGAGCCTCCCGGCGCTATCACGAAAAATACCCGCTGATTGTACCCGTTTACAGACCATCGGGTTAAAACAATGCGGGAAATTAGAGCCGTCGGCCAGCGCTTTCAAACGGCTGTATGAAAAAATTTGACAGCCATGCAGACAGCCCCTACTCTTGGCCTGTCTGCCACCCGGCCTGATGCGGGTGGACATTACCGGCCCTACCCCACATGGCCTTTTATTCAGCAAAAAGGATAACAAAATGAGCGCAGTAGCCGAACATATCAAAACCTATACGTCCCGCTTTAATGCCGATGCCGCAGCCGGTCTTGACTTGGTATTCCAGTTCAACATCGAAGGTGCCGGCAATTACAACTTGGTGGTCAAGGACGGCAGCTGTGCCGTGCAGGAAGGCGAAAACGCCGATGCCAACGTAACCCTGAGCATGGATGCGGAAACCTTTGAGGGTCTGGCCAGCGGTGAAACCGACGGCATGCAGGCTTTCATGATGGGCAAGCTGCGCGCCGATGGCGACATGATGCTGGCCATGAAACTGAACGAGCTGTTCCCAGGCTAATCAACCTGCCCACACTCACAAAAACGCAGCCATCTGGCTGCGTTTTTGTTTCACTCTTAATAGGTTGGCAACTGTATATCGGCCAGCAAAGCATCACGCTCTTTCTGGTCCCGACACTGAATAACCTGCTGCTGAATGCGGGTGGTCAGGTGTGGAGCAAACTGTTCGATAAAGGCGGACATGTAGCCGCGCAGAAAGGTGCCACGGCGAAAGGCGATTTTGGTCACACTGGACTCAAACAGATGGCTGGCATCCAGCACCACGAGGTCATCATCTTGGCGCGCATCAATCGACATGCCAGCGACAATGCCCACGCCCAGCCCCAACCGCACATAGGTTTTAATCACGTCAGCATCGGCGGCGGTAAACACTACTTTGGGCGTCAAGCCTTTCAAACTAAAGGCTTCATCCAGTTTCGAGCGTCCGGTAAAACCGAACACATAGGTAACAATCGGATAATCCGCCAGTTGCTCCAAACTCAGCTTTTCAACAGCGGCCAGCGGATGGTCGTGGGGCACCACCACGCTGCGGTTCCAACGATAGCAGGGCATGCTAATCAGCTCAGGAAAAGCCTCTAACCCTTCAGTAGCAATGGCAAAATCCACGCTGCCGTCGGCGGCCATTTCGGCAATCTGAGCCGGCGTGCCCTGATTCATGTGTAGTGAAACGTCGGGATATTCCTGCATAAAGCGGCTAATCACCGGCGGCAGCGCATAACGCGCTTGGGTGTGGGTGGTCGCGACCGTCAGCACGCCTTCGCGTTCATTGGAAAATTCGTTGGCAATTTGTTTGATTTTTTCGCATTTGTGCAAAATTTCTTCTGCCACGCTGATAACCTGCTCGCCGGCTGCCGTGATATGGGACAGGTGCTTGCCGCTACGGGCAAAAATCTCTACCCCCAACTCGTCTTCAAGCAGGCGAATTTGCTTGCTGATACCCGGTTGCGAGGTGTACAGCACCTGAGCCGTTGCCGATACGTTGAGGCCGTTGCGGGCGACTTCGCAGATGTAGCGCAGTTGTTGCAGTTTCATGGTTTACCTCGTGTTGGCTGCCGAATCCGCTCATCGGTTGTGACCGGCAGGGTTGTGCCCTACCATAAGCCCTCGTCAGCAGCGCTTATAATGATAACCGTATAAAAAAAGCGATCTTATAACGAAACCTCCATGTATCCAAGTCCATTTATGCCTGATCTATCTGCAACGCCTGCTTTCATACGCCCGCCGGCACCCTGCTGGCCATTTGTTCAAAGGTTATCGCAGTGCCATCTGGTCACGACTGAGTTTGATGCAGGCGCGTGTCTCCCTTGGCACCTAGAGGCGTTTGGCCTTGCCAACGACGGGGGCAGCCTAAAACGACAGGCCGAGTTTCTCGCCGGTCGCCTCTGTGCCGCAGGTAGCCTGCGCGCGGCAGGCCATCCGGCTGTGCTCTTAGAACGGGACTCTGCATCCCGCCGAGCGCTCTGGCCACAAGGAATATGTGGCTCGATTACCCATAGCCACGGCGTAGCAGCCAGCATCAGCGGCTATACAAAACAGTGGCAGGCGCTGGGGCTGGACCAAGAACGCATGATTGCACCGGCGCGTGCCTTGCGGCTGCAGCAGGCAATACTGACCCCCGCCGAACAGGCTGAGCTGAAGGGCTTGACCGATGAAGTGCGGGCAGCGCGGATCACCCTGCTCTTTTCGGCTAAAGAAAGCCTGTTTAAAGCATTGAATCCGCTAACTGACCAGTATTTCGGGTTTAAGGACGCGCAGGTCAGCAACTATGCGCAGGATGGCCGACTAACGCTACAGCTACTGCGCGACTTATCGGACATCTATCGCAGCGGCATGGAGTTTCCTTGCCTATGGTCACCCTATGCTCACGGCATGTTGACCCTCGTTTATCTGGCTGCCTGATGACTGTGCTGCGTGCAATGGCAGAGTCATGCCGTGCAGCTGAGCATTGTGCTGGCTAAGCGCATCATCTACTGCGCAGCCCCACCCAAAAACTCCCACGCCTGCTGCGTGGTAAAGGGCCAGAACAGCTCAGCGTCGGTGTCCAGCCGTGCCAATACCGGTATGTGCACGCCATAGCGCTCAACCCAGTCTTCACGCTCAGCAATGTCCACCCATTCGATTTGCAGCGGCAATAGGCTCAGAAGCGGTTGCAATACCTGCTCGGCCTCGTCGCATAAATGACAGCCCAAGGTGCTGTATAGCCTGCATTCAAGCATTTTGCTTCCTCTGTATAACAGGCATAAAAAAGGGGATGCACTTGGCACCCCCTTTTTTACCCATGGTCAGCCCAGATTAGTTCTGGCCTTCCATTTGCTGACGGATCAGATCACCAATGGTGGTCGGACCGGCAGCTTCGGTTTCCTGCTTGCGCAGTTCCTTCATCGCGTCTTTCTCGTCCTCAACGTCCTTAGACTTGATGGACAGGTTGATAACGCGGGACTTGCGGTCGATGTTGATGATTTTAGCTTCAACTTCTTCGCCTTCTTTCAGCACGTTGCGGGCGTCTTCAACGCGATCGCGGCTGATTTCGGAGGCTTTCAGTACGGCTTCAACATCGTTAGCCAGAACAACGATAGCGCCTTTGGCATCAACTTCCTTCACGGTACCACGGACAACGCTGCCCTTCTCGTTCAGTGAAGCGTAGCTGGAGAACGGATCGTCTTCCAGCTGCTTGACACCCAGGGAAATGCGCTCGCGCTCAGGGTCAACAGACAGGATGACGGTTTCCAGCTCGTCGCCTTTCTTGTAGTTGCGTACCGCTTCTTCACCGGCTTCGTGCCAGCTGATGTCGGACAGGTGAACCAGACCGTCGATGCCGCCATCCAGACCAATGAAGATACCGAAGTCAGTGATGGACTTGATGGTGCCGGAGATCTTGTCGCCCTTGTTGAAGCGGCTGGAGAACTCTTCCCATGGGTTGGCAATGCACTGCTTGATACCCAGAGAAATGCGGCGACGCTCTTCGTCGATGTCCAGAATCTGAACTTCAACTTCGTCACCCACCTGTACCACTTTGGATGGGTGGATGTTTTTGTTGGTCCAGTCCATTTCGGACACGTGTACCAGACCTTCGACGCCTTCTTCCAGCTCAGCGAAGCAGCCGTAATCGGTCAGGTTGGTGACCTTGGCATTGACGCGGGTGCCTTCTGGGTAACGGGCTTTGATAGCTACCCATGGATCTTCACCCAGTTGCTTCAGACCCAGGGAAACGCGGTTGCGCTCGCGGTCGAACTTCAGCACTTTGACGTCGATTTCGTCGCCAACGTTGACGATTTCGCCAGGATGCTTGATGCGCTTCCAAGCCATGTCGGTGATGTGCAGCAGACCGTCTACGCCGCCCAGGTCGACAAATGCACCGTAGTCGGTGAGGTTCTTGACAATACCTTTGACCTGCTGGCCTTCCTGCAGGTTTTCCAGCAGCTGCTCGCGCTCGGCACTGTTTTCAGCTTCCAGAACGCTGCGGCGGGAAACCACCACGTTGTTGCGCTTCTGGTCCAGCTTGATGACCTTGAATTCCAGCTCTTTACCTTCAAGGTGGGTGGTGTCACGCACAGGGCGCACGTCGACCAGAGAACCTGGCAGGAACGCACGGATACCATTGACGTCAACGGTGAAACCACCTTTGACCTTGCCATTGATAATACCCTTAACCACTTCCTCGGCGTTGAAAGAGGCTTCCAGAACCAGCCAGGATTCGGCGCGCTTGGCTTTTTCGCGGGACAGCTTGGTTTCACCCCAACCGTCTTCAACCGCATCCAGCGCAACGCTGACTTCGTCACCCACGGCGATGGTCAGTTCGCCTTGTTCGTTGTAGAACTGCTCAACGGGGATGACGCCCTCGGACTTCAGACCGGCGTGTACGGTTACCCAATCACCGTCGATATCAACCACGATACCGGTGATGATGGAGCCCGGCTGCATGTCCAGGGATTTAAGGCTTTCTTCAAAGAGTTCTGCAAAGCTTTCGCTCATGTTTAATCCTGCGTTTAAGGGTCGGACTGACCCATCCACATTCCAGACAATGCGGGTTTATAAATAAAAACACAGATCCAACTGAGTCTGGGTTGTGACCTGTGCTACTTGTAAACGCTTAGCCTGCCAAGCCCCTTGCGGTGGCTTCGGCCAGGATGCGTTCTACAACCTGCTCAATCGTCAAGGTGGTTGAATCCAGCACTACGGCATCATCGGCCGGCTTGAGCGGAGCCACTTCACGACCGGTGTCACGCTCATCGCGTGCACGTATCTCTTCCACAAGGTCGGGGAGACTAACAGAATGCCCCGCGTTCTTCAACTGCAAATAACGGCGGCGTGCCCGCTCTTCGGCGCTAGCGGTGAGGAAAACCTTGAGCTGCGCATCGGCGAACACCACTGTCCCCATGTCGCGGCCATCAGCAACCAGACCGGGCGCTAGGCGAAAATCGCGCTGGCGTTGCAACAACCCCTCACGCACGCCCGGCAATGCCGCAATTTGTGAGGCATAGGCACCCACGGTTTCGTTGCGGATGGCGCGGCTGATGTCAGCACCATTAAGCAAAGTTTTGCCGTCTACAAACTGCACCTGCAGTTGCAGCGCCATGGTGCGCAGGGCGGCTTCGTTGGTGGGCGCAATGCCGCTTTGTTCAGCAGCCAAGGCCAGTACACGATAGATAGCGCCGGAGTCCAGCACCTGCCAGCCAAAATGAGCAGCAACCAGTGCGGTCACCGTGCCTTTGCCGGAGCCACTGGGACCATCAATGGTAATCACAGGAACCTGGCTCATTGGCCGACCTCCGCGCTCACGCGCATGCCCAAACGGGCGCAAAGTTGCAGAAAATTGGGGAAGGATGTCGCCACATGCTGACTACCATGAATGCGAATCGGCTGGCTGGCACGCAGCGAAGCCACGCTAAACGACATGGCAATGCGATGGTCGCCATGGGCCCAAACTTCGCCACCGCCCATGGGGCCGCCCTCAATAATGATGCCGTCGGGCAGGGTTTCTACCTGCACACCCAAAGTACGCAGACCATCGGCCATCACCTCGATACGGTCGCATTCTTTAACCCGCAGCTCTTCGGCACCGCGCAGAATGGTGCGCCCTTCTGCGCAGGCAGCAGCAATGAACAGCACCGGAAATTCGTCAATCGCCAGCGGTACCAGCGCTTCGGGAATTTCGATGCCCTTGAGCTGCGCACTGCGCACGCGCAGATCGGCCACCGGCTCGCCACCGATCACGCGCACCCGCTCGATGCTGATATCGGCACCCATTAGCTTGAGTATGTCGATCACGCCGGTACGGGTCGGGTTAATGCCAACGTGCTCCAGGGTGACATCGGCATTTTCGGCAATACTGGCCGCAACCAAAAAGAAGGCTGCCGAAGAAATATCAGCCGGCACCTCGATGCGAGTAGCCGACAGCTGGTGTCCGCTTTCCAGCTTGGCCACAGAACCGTGCACCTCCACCGGATAGCCAAACCCCTGCAGCATGCGCTCGGAGTGATCGCGGGTGGGCGCAGGCTCGCTGACTGACGTACTACCGGCGGCATACAGGCCCGCCAGCAGCAAGCAGGACTTAACCTGGGCGCTGGCCATCGGCATGTCATAGTGCATGCCGGTCAGCGATTGGCCGCCACGAATGGTCAGCGGCGGACGGCCTTCAGGGCCGGTTTCGATCACCGCGCCCATGTCGCGCAACGGCTGGGCGACGCGGTTCATCGGCCGTTTGCTCAATGACGCATCGCCCGTCAGGGTGGTGTCGAATGCTTGGCCGGCCAAAATACCGGACAGCAGGCGCATGGTGGTGCCCGAGTTGCCCACATAGATGGGGCCCGGCGGTGGCTGCAAGCCGTGCAGGCCAACGCCATGGATCACTACCCGACCTTCGACCGGCCCTTCGATAACCACACCCATATCGCGAAACGCTTGGATGGTGGCCAGTGCATCTTCGCCTTCCAAAAAGCCGTCCACTTCTGTGGTGCCCTTGGCTAGCGAGCCCAGCATGATGGTGCGGTGGGAAATCGACTTGTCGCCCGGCACGCGAATGGTGCCGTTGGCGCTACCGCCCGGCTGTGCCACAAAAATCAGTTCTTTATCCATGGTTTGCATATAAGCCCGTTGAGCCAAAATCGTACTGAAGTGTTCACGCGCCACGCGGGCACGGGTGAAGACCCCCATCAGGTATCGTCCATCGCCCTGCTCCATCGCTTGGCGCAAGGTGGCCAAGTCGTCGGTCAGGGCGTCCAGCTGCTGCAATACGGCATCGCGGTTGGACAGAAAAATGTCGTGCCACATTTGCGGATCGCTAGCGGCGATGCGAGTAAAGTCGCGAAAGCCACCGGCTGCGTAGCGGAAAATGTCGAGATTTTCGTCGCGTCGCGCCAGCGAATCCACCAGACCAAAGGCCAGCAGATGTGGCAGGTGGCTGGTGGCTGCCAGCACGCGGTCGTGCTGTTGCACACTCATGTGCTCGACATCCGCACCCATGCGCTGCCACAACTGGGTAATCAGCGTAACCGCCTGTGTGCTGCTGCCGGCGTGCGGGGTAAGGATTACTTTGTGCTGGCGAAACAAACCGGTATTGGCTGCCGTGACACCGCTGCGCTCGGAGCCAGCAATGGGGTGCCCCGGCACCAGTCCGGCTGGTAATTCACCAAATGCCTGCCGCGCTGCCCGCTCAAATACGCCCTTGACGCTGCCCACATCGCTGATCACGGCGGTGCGGGCCTCGGGCAAGCCGGCAAGTTGCTGCAGTATGCCGCCGGCGGTCAACACAGGCACAGCCAGCAAAATGACATCCGCGCCTGCGCAGCCTTCTTGCAAGCTGCTGGTGGTGCGGTCGGCAACCGCGCATTGCAGCGCAGTGCGGCAGGTGCCGGCATTACTATCAACACCCACCACTTCGCGACACAAACCCAGCTCGCGCGCCGCTTTAGCAAAGGACGCGCCAATTAGTCCCAGGCCGACAACCGTCAACTGGCCGGTCAGCGGCGTCTCAGTGGGTTGCGCTTGCATCAGTCAGCACCTGGCGCAGCACACCGAGAAAACGTGCATTTTCTTCGTGGGTGCCAATGGAAACCCGCAAAAACTCCGGCATGCCGTAACCCGCCACCGGCCGCACAATCACGCCGCGCTCCAGCAGCGCTTGGTTGATGGCAGCGGCATCGCGCTTGAAGTTGATGGCAATAAAATTGCCTTTGGATGGAATCCACTCCAGTCCCAGTGCTTCCAGCCCGCATTCCAGCTGGGCCATGCCCTGATCGTTGGCCAACCGGCTACGGAACAGGTAGTCCTCGTCGTTCAGCGCCGCACAGGCCGCCGCCAGCGCTAGGCTATTAACGTTGAACGGCTGGCGCACGCGATTTAACACCTCCGCCACCTGCGGCGACGATAAGGCGTAACCCACCCGCAGTGCCGCCAAACCGTAGGCCTTGGAGAAGGTGCGCGACACAATCAGGTTGGGGTAGCGCGCGAGGTATTTCACCCCGTCCGGCAACTCGGAGCTGGATGCGTATTCGATATAGGCCTCATCCAGCACCACCAGCACCTGCTCGGGTACGGCAGCCAGAAACTGCTCCAGCGCATTGATATCAAACCAAGTGCCGGTCGGATTATTGGGGTTAGCAATAAACACGACCCGAGTATTGGCATCCATCGCCGCCAGCATAGCGTCCAGATCATGGCCATGCTCTTTGGCCGGCACTTCACGGCACTCGGCACCGGCTGCCAACGTGGCAATCGGGTACACGGCAAAGGCGTACTGGCTGAAGACTGCGTTGTTTCCAGGCTCCAGCCAAGCCTTGGCCACCAGTTCCAGCACATCGTTGGAGCCATTGCCCAAGGTCACCTGAGCAGCATCTAGGCCGTAGTGGCCGGCCAGTGCCTGCTTGAGTTCAAAACCATTGCCATCTGGGTAGCGGGTCAGCTCAGGCAGTGCCTTTTCAATGGCGTCCAGCGCCAAAGGGCTGGGCCCCAGCGGGTTTTCATTGCTGGCCAGCTTGATAATGTCGGCTGGGTTCAGGCCCAGCTCGCGGGCCAGTTCATCGACCGGTTTGCCAGGCACATAAGGCGACAGTTTTTGCACCGGGGTGCGGGCCTGTTGCAGGAAATCACAGCTCATGCAAGTTTCTCGCGCTTAAAGAACAGCTTTAGGATAGGAGCCCAGCACCTTGACACCGCTGGACTGACTGACAATTTTCTCCAGTACATCCTTAACCAACGGGTCGTTCTGGTGGCCCAAAAAGTCGATAAAGAACACATACGACCATTTGCCGCTGCGCGACGGACGCGTTTCGATACGGGTCAGGTCAACGCCATTTTCATGGAACGGGATCAGCAGCTCGTGCAAGGCGCCCGGCTTGTTGCTAACCGAGACAATCACCGAGGTTTTGTCGTCGCCAGAAGCCGGTACGTCGCGACCGCCGATGATCAGGAAACGGGTGGAGTTGTCGGGACGGTCTTCGATTTTTTCGGCGTGTATGCTCAGTTCGTACAGCTGGGCGGCCATATCACCGGCAATAGCAGCGCTGTTCCACTCGCCCTTTACGCGGCGTGCCGCTTCGGCGTTACTGGCCACGGCTACCCGCTCCACATTAGGGAAATGGGCATCCAGCCACTTGCGGCACTGAGCCAGTGACTGGGCATGGGAATAGATGCGGGTGATCCGATCCGTCTTGGTGTTTTCACCCACCAGCAGGTGGTGGTGAATACGCAGCTCGACCTCGCCACAGATGACGATGTCATGCTCCAGAAAGCTGTCCAGCGTGTGATTGATGGCACCCTCGGTAGAGTTTTCCACTGGCACTACGCCATAACTAACGGCACCCGCCACCACTTCACGGAAGATCTCGTCAATCGCCGCCATCGGCTTGGCCTTGACCGCATGACCGAAGTGCTTGAGCGCGGCGGCATGGGAAAAGGTGCCCTCTGGCCCCAGATAAGCCACCTGCAGAGGCTGCTCCAGCGCTAGACAGGCAGACATGATTTCGCGAAACAGTCGCGCCATATCTTCGTCGCCCAAAGGCCCTTTGTTTAGCTCCATGATGCGCTTGAGCACTTGGGCTTCGCGCTCGGGGCGGTAAAATACCGCTTGCTCGCCTTCTTTAAGCCCAGTCAGCTTGACCCTGCCCACTTCTTGCGCACATCGAGCACGCTCGCTGATCAGCTCTAGAATTTTGCCGTCCAACGAGTCAATGCGCATGCGCAGTGCTTGCAGTTCCTGTTCGCTCATCAGCCGCGTTCCTTTTCAAATGTTTTCATGTAATCAATCAGTGCGTCGATGGCCGCAAGCGGCACCGCGTTGTAGATGGAGGCACGCATGCCGCCCACTGAACGGTGACCTTTTAGGTTGAGTAGGCGACGCTCTTCGGCACCGGCCAAAAACGCTTTGTCCAGCGCGGCATCCGCCAAGGTGAAAGGCACGTTCATCCACGAGCGCGCGCTCTGACTGACCGGGTTGTTGTACAGATCGCTGCTGTCGATGTATGCATACAGACGGCGCTGTTTTTCGTGGTTGATTTTGGCCATGGCCTCTAGCCCGCCTTGGGCTTTCAGCCACTTGAACACCAAGCCGGACAGGTACCAAGAAAAACACGCCGGCGTGTTGTACATAGAGCCATTATCAGCGGCGGTTTTGTAATCCAGCATGGTTGGACAGCTGCTGCGGGCATGGCCCAGCAGGTCTTCACGCACAATCACCACCACCAGCCCGCTGGGGCCGATATTCTTCTGCGCGCCGGCATAAATCATGCCGAACTGACTGACATCGACTGGGCGCGACAGAATATCGGACGACATATCGGCAATCAGCGGCACGGAGCCGGTTTGCGGAACCCAGTCAAATTGCAGGCCACCAATGGTTTCGTTGGTGCAGTAATGCAGGTAAGCGGCATCTTGACGCAACTGCCAGTCGTTCTGGCCGGGAATGGCAAAGTAATCCTGCGCTTTGGCGCTGGCAGCAATGTTGATGTTGCCGAAACGGCGCGCTTCTTCAATGGCTTTTCTGGACCAGATACCGGTATCTACATAGTCAGCCACGCCAGTTTCTGGCAGAAAATTGAGCGGAATCTGGGCAAACTGCTGACTGGCACCGCCCTGTACAAACATCACTTTATAGTGCGCGGGAATCTGCATCAGGTCGCGCAAATCCTGTTCGGCGGCTTCGGCAATGGCCACATAATCGCTACTGCGGTGGCTCATTTCCATGACCGACAGGCCGCGCCCCTGCCAGTCCAGCAGTTCTGCTTGCGCTTGTTTCAGTACTTCTTCCGGCAGCGCTGCCGGTCCCGCACAAAAATTGTAGGCTCGTGTGGTCATGGCTGTTTATTCCTGATTTTCGGTTGCATCTGTGCTGTTGTCGTTACTGCTGTCGTGGTCACCGCTGGCTTCAGCCTCGGCGTCAAAGTCGTCATCGTCCCCACCGGAAGGCTCCTGCACCCGCTCCAGACCCACCAGCTTTTCACCCTTGGTCAGGCGGATCAGGGTCACCCCCTGGGTATTGCGCGACTGGCTGGAGACTTCATCAACGCGGGTGCGCACCAGTGTGCCTTGGTCGGTGATGAGCATGATTTCTTCGCCGTCCTGTACCTGAACCGCACCCACCAGCTTGCCGTTACGCTCGTTCTGTACTTGGGCAATCACGCCCTGACCACCACGCCCACGCAGCGGGAATTCGTCCAGCGCCGTACGCTTGCCATAGCCGTTTTCAGAGGCCGTAAGAATGTAGGCATCGCTCTCAGGAATTAGCATGGAGATCAATTGCTGCTCGACGGGCAGGCGCATACCACGCACGCCGCGCGCGGTACGACCCATCTGGCGTACCTTGCTTTCCTTGAAGCGAATAACCTTGCCGCCATCGGAAAACAGCATCACGTGTTTGGAGCCATCGGTGATGGCAGCGGCAATCAGGGTGTCGCCCTCTTCCAAACGCAGGGCAATCAGGCCGGAGGTGCGCGGGCGGCTAAACTGGATCAACGGGGTTTTCTTCACCGTACCCTTAGCGGTGGCCATAAAGATGTAGGCACCGTCCGCCTCGTCGTACTCCATACCGTCATCGGCTTCGTCGCTCTCCACCTCTTCCACTGCATCCGCCAGTTCCGGCATATCCTCGTCATTCAAACCCTCGGCATCAGCTTGGGCTTTCAAGGCGTCTAGGTCGATTTGCAGCATGGCGGTGATGCGTTCACCTTCTTCCAGCGGCAGCAGATTGACCATCGGCCGGCCACGGGAAGCACGCGACGCCTCGGGAATCTCGAAGGTGCGCAGCCAGTACACCTTGCCCTTGCTAGAGAACAACAACAGCGTGGCATGGCTGTTGGCTACCAACAAATGCTCGACATAGTCTTCATCTTTGACGCCGGTGGCCGAGCGACCGCGACCGCCACGGCGCTGTGCCTGGTAGGTTTCCAGCGGCTGGCTCTTGGCGTAGCCGCCATGGGAAATGGTTACCACGCGCTCTTCTTCGGGAATCAGGTCGGCAATGGTCAGGTCTACCTGAGAGGCAACGATTTCAGTACGACGGACGTCGCCAAAATCGGCCTTGACCTGTTGCAGCTCTTCACAGATCACTTCCAGCAAACGCTCTTCGCTGCCCAAAATAATCAGCAGCTCGCCAATCAGCTGCAGGATTTCCTGATATTCGGCCAGCAACTTCTCATGTTCAAGGCCGGTCAGACGGTGCAGACGCAGCTCAAGAATGGCTTGGGCCTGTTCTGGCGACAGATAATATTTACCCTCGCGCATGCCGTACTGTTCGTCCAGCCCTTCAGGACGACAGGACTCGGCACCGGCACGCTCAACCATCGCCGCCACAGCGCTGGATTCCCATGCAGTGGTAATCAGACGCTCTTTCGCCTCGGCTGGGGTTGGCGAGTTTTTAATCAGCTCAATCACTGGGTCAATGTTGGACAGCGCAACTGCCTGGCCTTCCAAAATATGACCACGCTCACGCGCCTTGCGTAGCTCGTACACGGTACGGCGGGTGACCACTTCACGGCGGTGACGCACAAACACCTCAAGCATGTCCTTGAGGTTGAGCAGACGCGGCTGGCCATCCACCAGCGCCACGTTGTTAATGCCAAACACGGTTTGCATCTGCGTTTGGGCATAGAGGTTATTCAATACAACCTCAGCCACTTCGCCACGGCGCAGCTCAATTACAATGCGCATGCCGTCCTTGTCGGACTCGTCACGCAGCTCACTGATGCCCTCGATTTTCTTTTCCTTGACCAGCTCGGCGATTTTTTCGATCAGCTTAGCCTTGTTGACCTGGTAAGGGATTTCGGTGACAACGATCTGCTCACGTCCGCCGGCCTTATCGATATTCTCGATTTCAGCACGGGCGCGGATGTGCACGCGACCACGGCCCGTGCGATAGGCCTCGATAATGCCGGCACGGCCATTGATGATGCCGTGGGTGGGGAAATCTGGGCCGGGAATGAACTGCATCAGCTCATCGACCGACAGCTGCGGATTGGCAATCAGCGCTAGGCAGCCATCGATGACTTCATTCAGATTGTGCGGCGGAATGTTGGTCGCCATGCCCACGGCAATACCGGAAGAACCGTTGATCAGCAGGTTGGGCACCTTGCTTGGCAGTACTTCGGGAATCTGCTCGGTGCCGTCATAGTTGGGCACCCAATCCACGGTTTCTTTTTCTAGGTCCGCCAGCAGCTCGTGCGCCAGTTTGGCCATGCGCACTTCGGTGTATCGCATGGCGGCGGCGTTATCGCCATCCACCGAACCAAAGTTACCCTGCCCATCCACCAGCATGTAACGCAGCGAAAACGGCTGCGCCATACGCACAATGGTGTCGTATACGGCGATGTCACCATGCGGGTTATATTTACCGATGAGGTCACCGACCACGCGAGCGGATTTTTTGTAGGGCTGGTTCCAGTCGTTGCCCAGCTCTTTCATGGCAAAGAGCACGCGGCGGTGGACTGGTTTCAGACCGTCTCGGGCATCGGGCAGTGCACGTCCCACAATTACACTCATGGCGTAATCAAGGTAGGACTGGCGCATTTCGTCTTCGATGCTGATCGGCAGGATTTCTTTGGCGAGTTCACCCATGGAAGCGGTGTTCCTTAATCAGACAAGGGGCTAGAAAAAGGCCGGTTTGGCCCTTTCCAGAATCGCCGGAGTATAGCACAAAAGCCCCTGCCTGAGCAGACGGGATTTTGCTTAATGCAATACTCCCGTCTGCATCAGCTGACGCATTTTGGCGGCATCGGGCTGCTCGACCACACCCAGCTCGGTCACGATTACGTCCACCAGGCTGGCGGGTGTTACGTCAAACACTGGGTTAAATGCCGGCAGCTGCGTGGTCACTGGCTGACCGCCGACCTGCAATAGCTCGTCAGCGCTGCGTTGCTCAATGGGAATGTCCGCGCCGCTGGCCAGCTGCATGTCAATGGTGGAGCTGGGCGCCACGACCATCAGACGCACATCGTGAAAGCGTGCCAGCACCGCCAGCTGGTAGGTGCCGATCTTGTTGGCCACATCTCCGTTGGCGGTAATGCGATCGGCACCGACAATCACCCAGGTAATGTCCCCTTCACGCATCAGGTGCGCAGCCGCCGAATCGGCATTGACCGACACCGGCACACCGTCGCAGGCCAGCTCCCAGGCCGTCAGCCGCGAGCCTTGCAGCCAGGGTCGGGTTTCATCGGCGTGGACATGGGCCACCAGCCCGGCCAGATGAGCAGCGCGGATCACTCCCAGCGCAGTGCCAAAGCCGCCCGTGGCCAGCGCGCCGGCATTACAGTGGGTCAGCAGGTGCTGCGGCGCATCACAGTGACGGCGGATGATTTCCATCCCCAACTGCGCCATAGCCAGATTGGCTTCACGGTCGGCCTGGTGGATCGCCTGCGCGGTTGCCTCCAACTCTGACAAAGGGCAGGTATCGCCACTGCTGTTGTCCAGCACTTGCTGCATGCGCTCAAGCGCCCAAAACAGATTGACCGCCGTTGGTCGTGACGCCGCCAGCAACTGCATGTCACCGGCCAGCAAGTCGCGCCAGCTGGCCAGGCTTTTGCTGCCATGTTGCCGGGCAGCCAGCACCACACCATAAGCCGCGGCAATGCCGATGGCCGGTGCGCCGCGCACCACCATGTCACGGATGGCGGCAGCGGTTTGCGCTGCATCACGGCACTCCAGCCAGCGTTGCTGCAGTGGCAACAGGCGCTGATCCAACAGGCGCAGCACGCCCTGTTTCCACTCAAGCGGTATGATCCGTTCTGTCGCCAGCAGCTGCTCGCGCATGCCTTGCCCTCCTGCCTAGCCAGCCGCACCCAGCATGAGCGCCTTCATTTCAGCCACGGCGTTTTCTAGGCCAACAAACAACGCATGGGCGATAATGGCGTGGCCGATATTCAGTTCGTTGATGCCTGGAATGGCGGCGATGGCTTCCACGTTCTGGTAATTCAGGCCATGACCGGCGTTGACGATCAAACCTGTTTTGTGAGCCAAAGCGGCAGCCTTGCGAATTTTTTCTAATTCAATGGCTTGCTGTTGAGCGTTTTCAGCAGCGGCATAATGGCCGGTATGCAATTCAATGGTGGTGGCACCCACCCGCTTGGCGGCCTGGATTTGCTGTTCGTCGGCATCCAGAAAAATAGACACCTGAATCCCCACTTTTTGCAGACGCTCCACCGCAGCGGTAATACGGCCTTCTTGGCCGGCCACATCCAGCCCGCCTTCGGTGGTTAGCTCTTCACGGGTTTCCGGCACCAAGCAAACATGTTGCGGACGGATGCGCTCGGCAATGGCCAGCATCTCGTCCGTGACACCCATTTCAAAGTTCATCGGTGTGCGCATCAACTGGCGCAGCAGCTCGACATCACGGTCTTGTATATGGCGACGGTCTTCGCGCAGATGGATGGTGATGCCGTCAGCACCGGCCTGCTCGCACAGCAGCGCAGCCTTGACCGGCTCAGGCTCATGGCCACCACGGGCCTGACGCAGGGTGGCGATGTGGTCGATGTTGACGCCCAGCAGGATGCGTTGTTTCAGGTTCATGCAGAAGTCTCCTTGTGCCGCAGAAAAAGTCCGCGGCTCATTAGCGGGCGGCTGCCCAGATGGGGGGCCAGCGCTTGGCGCATCAGGCGCTTGGCAGCCAGCAAAACATTAGGTTGATGCCACTGCACCTCGGCCAGCGCTTGCAAATCAGCACCCAGAAAAGCACCGGGCTGAAAACGGTCACCGGCGACTAGCCCCAGCTCAGGTTGCAACTGATACCAGCGCGCGGGGTCCAGCGCCTGCCCCTGACAATCGTGCTCCAGCGCAAAAGCGTAACCCAGCTGCTCCAACAATCGCCATTCATAACTACGCAGCAACGGTTCCACCGCCTGCCCGGCAGCCAGTGCCTGCAGCGTCAGTTCATAGTGCTCAAACACTAGCGGCAAGGGGTCAGCCTGTGGCAGCAGACGCATGGACAGCTCATTGAGGTAGAGGGCACACATCAATCGCTGGCCTTCCAGCAGTAAAAAGCCGCCAGAGGGCTCCAGCCTCGCCAGGCTTTTCAGCTCGCCACGGCCGGCAAACTCGACCTCAAGCCGGTTAAAAGGACGGGCCACACTGCCTTTTTTGCTGCGGTAACCACGCAACACGGCACGGATACGCCCCTGCTCACGGCTGAAAAGGTCCAGCAGCGCGCTGGTTTCCTTGTAGGGGCGCACATGCAGGACAAAAGCGCTATCCGGCTGCATGCTGGACCTGTAGCGTTAGTCCTGGTAACCGAGCGAGCGCAGGGCTCGTTCATCATCCGACCAACCCTTTTTGACCTTGACCCAGAGGTTGAGCATTATTTTGGTGTCGAACAGGGTTTCCATGTCTTTGCGGGCTTCCTGGCCGATTAGTTTGATGCGGTCGCCCTTGTCGCCAATCAGGATTTTTTTCTGCCCGTCACGCTCAACCAAAATTAGCGCATGAATATGCAGGATGCGCCCCTGATATTTAAATTCTTCGATTTCTACCGTCATCTGGTACGGCAGCTCGGCACCCAGTTGGCGCATGATTTTTTCACGCACCAACTCAGCGGCAAGAAAGCGGCTGGAGCGGTCGGTAATCTGATCTTCGGGATAAAAATGTTCGTTTTCTGGCAGGCGCTCGCCAATCAGCTGTTCCAAACGCTCCAGATTGTGCTGGTGCAAGGCCGAGATAGGCACGATTTCTGCGTGTGGCAGCTTTTCATGCAGCCATTGCAGATGTTCCAGCATGTCGGTTTTGTCTTCTAGACGGTCGGACTTGTTGACCGCAACAATCAGCGGGCAGCGTAAATCCTTAACCCGCTCCCAGACCATTTCATCTTCTTCGGTCCAGCGCATGCGGTCCACCACAAATACGCAGACATCAATGTCGCGCAGGGCAGTAATGGCGCTACGGTTCATATAGCGGTTGAGTGCCGTCTGACCGCCGGTATGCAGGCCGGGGGTGTCAATGTAGATGGCCTGCACCGCGCCTTCGGTCTTGATGCCGAGCATGTTGTGACGGGTGGTTTGTGGCTTACGCGAAGTAATCGCCAGCTTCTGGCCGAGAATATGGTTGATCAGCGTCGATTTGCCGACATTGGGCCGGCCAACCACGGCTACGTGGCCGCAGCGGCTGGTCTGAGGTTCAGTCATGGGAATTACCGTTTTCAATGCCCAGCGCCATCAGTGCGGCGGCAGCGGCAACCTGTTCGGCAATGCGGCGACTGCCACCCTGCCCTCGTGTTTTCTGCTCTAACAATTTGACTTCGCATTCAACGTGGAAGGTGCGACAGTGTGGCTCGCCCTGAATATCCACCACCTCATAGTGCGGCAACTCACAACCACGCGACTGTAAAAATTCTTGCAGACGGGTTTTCGAGTCTTTGTTGGTATCCACCAGCGTCAGACTGGCAAATTCTTGCTCCAGCCAAGCCAGCACCCGCGCGCGCGCCACATCCATGCCGGCGTCCAGATAGATGGCGCCGATGATGGCTTCGGTGGCATCAGCCAAAATGGACTCCCGCCGAAAACCACCACTTTTTAGCTCGCCGGAACCCAAACGCAAATACTCGCCAAGGTCCATAGCGCGGGCCAGCACAGCTAAGGTTTCACCCTTAACCAACCGTGCGCGCAGGCGTGATAATTGCCCTTCGCGCGCTTGGTCAAAATGATGGTACAGCGCTTCGCCGGCGACAAAATTGAGTACAGCATCGCCCAGAAACTCTAGGCGCTCGTTGTTACGGCCGGAATAGCTACGATGGGTCAACGCCAGCGTCAGCAGGGTGCTGTCTTTGAACTGATAGCCCAGCTTGCGCTGTAGGCTTGCTAGAGGATTACTCACTGGTTACGCACGCGGAATTTTTGTTCAAATTTAACCACTAGGTCGATGTTTTTGAGAATCGGCTCGCGCACTTCGTACTTCATATCCACATAGAAGTCTGGGCCTTCGGAGCGAATTTCCACGATGTCAGCGGCGTTAAGATCGCGAATATTATTAACACTCATATTCTTGTTCAGGTGAGTATAAAACTCGCCAACGCTGCGAATCTGCACGCCGCCTGAGTCACGGTCAACGGCATTGATCATTTTAACCAGTGCTTTATTGTCCATGTAATGCGGCAGCACCTTAAAGCCAATACTGGCAAAAAAGCCGACCAGCACCAGGCCAAACAGCGCGCCCATTACGGAGATGCCCTGTTGTTTTGCAATGTTTTTCATGTATTTCCCTCTGCAAACAGTTGTTGGAGTCAAATAGCAGGCCGGTCAGTCAATGAAGCCGGCGCGTGAAAAGTTGGGCAGATGCCCTGACTTGGGCGACGGCCAGCTTAGCCAAATCATATTGGCTTTGCCAACGATGTACGAGTCGGGAACCATCCCCATAAATTCGCGCTCAATATGCGGATCATTCCAGTAACGGCTGTCTTTGGAGTTATCGCGGTTATCGCCCAGCATAAAATAGTGGCCTTCGGGGACAATCCATTCACGGGTTGGCTCCAGTCGGCGGTTGTTTTCTTTGCGGATCTGATAGCTGTGCTCACCCAGCTGCTCGGCAAACAGCGAGGAACGTCCCAGCCCACCAACTTCATCCTTCAGCCAGCGCTCGGGCACCGGCTCACCGTTGATATAAATACGCTTATCAAAACTGTAAGTAATGATGTCGCCCGGCACGCCAATCACGCGCTTGATGTAGTTGATGCGCGGATCTTCTGGATACTTGAACACCATGACATCGCCCGGCTGCGGGTCGCCCAGTGGAATGATTTTTAGATCCACCACCGGCAGACGCACACCGTAAGCAAATTTATTGACCAGAATAAAGTCGCCCACCTGCAAAGTGGGAATCATTGAGCCAGACGGAATCTGAAACGGCTCAAACAAAAACGAACGCAGCACGAAAACAATAGCCAACACCGGAAACAGCGATTTGCCGTACTCGATGGCCAGCGGCTCTTTTTGCAGTTTGGCCAGGGTGCTTTCATCGGGTGTAGCCACCTGCTGCGTATAAGCCTCTACAGCCTGGCGGCGACGGGCGGCGAACCACAGCCGGTCAGCCAGCGCCAGAGCGCCGCTCACAGCAACAGCAATGACCAGAAGCAGTGGAAAATCCAGATTCATGATCAGTCATCCACCCGCAAGACGGCGAGGAAGGCTTCTTGTGGAATTTCTACGTTGCCTACCTGTTTCATACGTTTTTTACCGGCTTTTTGTTTTTCCAGCAGTTTCTTTTTACGGCTGACGTCACCGCCATAACACTTGGCCAGTACGTTTTTTCGCAGCGCTTTCACGTTGGTACGCGCCACAATCTGGCCGCCGATCGCCGCCTGAATGGCCACGTCGTACATCTGGCGCGGGATCAGCTCTTTCATTTTTTCGGTCAGCACCCGCCCCTTGTTGGCGGCTTGGTCACGGTGCACGATCAGGGCCAGCGCATCCACTTTGTCGCCGTTGATCAGGATATCAAGGCGCGTCAAGTTGGCGGCTTGAAAGCGGTCAAAGCTGTATTCCAGCGAGGCATAGCCACGGCTGACCGACTTCAGACGATCAAAGAAGTCCAGCACCACCTCGTTCATGGGCAGCTCGTAAATGACCTGTACCTGGCTGCCGAGGAAGTTCATGTCCACCTGCACGCCACGCTTTTCAATGCACAGGGTTATGACGTTACCCAGATGATCCTGCGGCACCAGAATGGTGGCCTTGACAATTGGCTCGCGCATTTCCTGAATAACCGACGGATCGGGCATGCGTGAGGGGTTATCGACATAAATTACCTCGCCGTTTTTCAGCTCGGTTTCAAACACAACCGTGGGCGCTGTGGTAATCAGGTCTAGGTCGTACTCGCGCTCAAGGCGTTCCTGGATGATCTCCATGTGCAGCATGCCAAGGAAACCAATGCGAAAGCCAAAGCCCAACGCTTCGGAGCTTTCTGGCTCGTATTGCAGCGCGGCATCGTTGAGAGTGAGTTTTTCTAGTGCGTCACGAAAATCTTCGAAATCATCAGAACTGACCGGAAACAGACCGGCATACACCTGTGGTTTGATGCGCTGAAAGCCGGGCAGCATATCAACATCTGGCGTGTTGGACAGGGTCAGAGTATCGCCCACCGGCGCGCCCTGAATATCCTTAATACCGGCAATCACAAAGCCCACTTCGCCGGCCTTGAGATGATCGGTCTGCGTGTGCTTGGGGTTAAACACACCCACGCTGTCCACCTGATGAATCTTGCCAGTGGACTTAACCAGAATTTTGTCACCCTTTTTAACCTTGCCGTGCTTGACCCGCACCAGCGATACCACACCTAGATAGTTATCGAACCAGGAGTCGATAATCAATGCTTGCAGCGGCGCGTCAATTTCACCTTCGGGCGGCGGAATTTGAGCAATCAGACGCTCGACCACATCCTGTACGCCCAAGCCGGTCTTGGCGCTGCACTGCACAGCATCGGTGGCATCAATACCGATTACGTTTTCGATTTCTTCCTGCACCCGCTCCGGCTCGGCCTGCGGCAGGTCGATTTTGTTGAGCACCGGCATCACTTCCAGGCCCTGTTCAATGGCGGTATAACAGTTGGCCACCGACTGCGCCTCAACCCCTTGACCGGCGTCCACCACCAACAACGCGCCCTCACAAGCGGCCAGCGAGCGGCTGACTTCGTAGGTAAAGTCAACGTGGCCGGGTGTGTCAATAAAGTTCAGCTGATAGGTCTTACCATCAGCGGCCTTGTAGTTCAGCGTAACGCTGTGGGCCTTGATGGTGATGCCGCGTTCGCGTTCGAGATCCATGGAGTCCAGCACCCGCGATTCCATTTCGCGATCGCTCAGGCCACCGCACAGCTGGATCAGCCGATCCGCCAAGGTGGACTTGCCATGGTCAATATGGGCAATGATGGAAAAATTACGGATATGACTCAGATCACTC
The DNA here is from genome assembly GCA_018384595.1 of Thiopseudomonas sp. Classification (GTDB taxonomy): domain Bacteria; phylum Pseudomonadota; class Gammaproteobacteria; order Pseudomonadales; family Pseudomonadaceae; genus Thiopseudomonas. The sequence continues at coordinate 38,590 of JAHAYO010000043.1, read as the reverse complement.
ACAGAACTTCACTCTACATAAGGGAATCGCGGCCGCAGGCCGGAAAAATAGTGCGCAAGTTTACCTGATATCGAGCCGCTGCGTCATCCACCCTGTTGCCCGCCTGCCCTCGACACTCTGCCACAAAAAACAGAACCGGGGCATGCCCCGGTTCTAGGTTGTGCAGATTCGTGTTGGCGTTAGCGGCCCAGCTTGAAGGTAATGAAGCTGGCGCGTCCTTGGCGCAACACCCGCATTGACAGCGAACGCTCGCGTGGCAGCTTGCGCACAATGCTGTTGAACGACTTGACCGAATCAACCTGCTGATTATTGAGGTGTGTAATGACGTCACCCGGGCGCAGACCAATCATGGCAGCCGGCCCTTCGTAGACGTCTTGAATCAACACGCCGGTTTCCAGATCAATCATTTTTTTCTGCTCGGCACTCAGTTCGGTCACGCTGACCCCCAGCGGGTTTTCGCTGCGACTGCCCTGCCCAGTTGCGGCACGATCAGAAGCATCATCATCGTCACTCGGTGCGGCACCCACTTTAACATTGAGCACCTGACGCTTGCCGTCACGCATAATGTCAAGCCGTGCGCTGGCACCGGGTTTGAGCGCACCGACCAGATGCGGCAGATCCGCCGACATCACCACAGGCTTGTCGTTCATGGCCAAAATGACGTCACCCAGCTTGACCCCCGCCTTGCCAGCAGGGCTGTTTTCCATGATCTGCACCACCAGTGCACCCGCCGGCTTGTCCAGCCCAAAAGACTCAGCCAGGTCCTTATTCACTTCCTGAATAACCACACCCAACCAGCCACGCTCAACACGGCCGTTCTGCTTAAGCTGGTCGGCCACATCCATCGCCACTTCCATGGGGATAGCAAAGGACAGTCCCATAAAACCGCCAGAGCGGGTGAAAATCTGCGAGTTGATGCCTACCACCTCGCCCTTCAGGTTAAACAGCGGGCCGCCCGAGTTACCTGGATTGATGGCGACATCGGTTTGAATGAAGGGCACATAGTTGTCATTGGGCAGGTTACGCCCCTTGGCAGAGACGATACCGGCAGTGACCGAGTGGTCAAAACCAAACGGCGAGCCAATGGCCAACACCCATTCGCCCACTTTAAGGTCACGCGACTTGCCGGTACGCACCACCGGCAGCCCTTTGCCCTCTACTTTTAACAGCGCCACATCAGTGCGAGGATCGGTACCGATCAACTCAGCGACCAGCTCGCTACGGTCCGACAGACGCACGATGATTTCATCCGCATCAGCCACCACATGGTTATTGGTCAGCACATAGCCATCGGCAGAAATAATAAACCCCGAACCCAATGACTGCGCCTCTGGACGCTGGCGTTGGCCGTTGGGCGAACGTGGCATGGGAATGGCATGCTCAAAGAAATCACGAAAAATGGGGGGTAGTCCGTCCAGTTCAGGCAGCATCAGCTGCTCACGTCCCGAGCGGGTGGCTCTGGGCTTTTGGCGGGTACTGATGTTGACTACCGCTGGGGAAGCGTCTTCCACCAGCACGGTAAAGTCGGGCAGCTGCGCTTGGGCAGCTGGGGTTACCGCGATAAAAAAAGCGGCGCATAGTCCGGCAAACATTGCTTTTGCTGCACGCATACGTTTTAGCTCCATTCTATGGTTAGAGGTACATTCGGACTGCTAACAGGCTGGCAGACCGCTGGATGAAAAATCACGTTCCTAGGACACAGAGACCCCACGCAAGTTCCCGACCATTAAGGCTGCCAGCGCACGGCTGTGCTGGCGAGCAAGGGCTCCACACGCAGCACCACCACCGGCTCACAGGTGACTGCCAACCGGCGGTTGTATAGATAAAGGCCGGCAACTGCCAGCGCAAAACCGCCCAGCGCGGCCAAAATACTCCACCCTTCATTCAGCCCCAGCGCATCAGCCAGCAGCGCGCCAGCCAACAGCGCCAGCAAAGGCAGCACGTACACCAGTAGCGCACTGCGCACCGCCAGCTCTTCGGCCACACCCACCACAACCAGGTCACCGACTTGCACCGGCAGACTGCAGCGCGCCTCTACCTCATGGCAGCGTTCGCGGCGCAGCGCCTGCATCATTCCCTGCCCGCAAGCAGCACGGGCCTTGCAGCTGCCGCACGTGCTGTGCCGCTCCACGGCCACCCGCACCCGGTCACCAGCAACTGCCAAGACCTGCCCACGCTCTTCAATCATCCGATTCGACTCCCAGGTCAAGGCTAATGGAGAGTGCGATCCGCTGCGCGGTAGCGACTGGGATTTCGCCCAGCACTGTAACTCTGTATTCCTCTCCGTTAGCTGCCAGCGGGCGCGAGATCACTACCGTTGGCCCCAGCTGACGGTGCTCCATGGCATTGGCCTCGCCATCCTGACGGGCGACAAATACGCTGAAATGCGCAAGCCCATCAAAAAACAACTGGTTACTTACGCCAGCATGGCGCAGCGGGTCGCTAGAAACAGGGGCAAAGCCGGACGGAATCCACTCAGCTTGCCACTCAGGCCCCTGCGCTGGGGCGCTCTCTACCAGCGCCAATGGCTGGCAGCCATTTACCTGCAGCTGCATATCATCCAACGGGCTGGTAGCAAAGGTGACAAACTGAAAACGCTCCAGCAACTCACCCTGTTCGTTAAGCAGCATCGACTTCAGCACCACGCCGGTGTCTTGATCAAAGTGGATTTCTAGCGGGTAACGGTATGTGTCACGCGGGGCAAATAGCACCGCCATGGTTGCGCGGTCTGCCACGCGCCCTGGCCCTAAATACTGAGTCTCATAGCTGTCGGCTAGATGCTTAAGCTCCAGCCGCTGCAATGAAGACAGGCTCGTGTGCCAAGCTACGGAAGCCGGATCATCACCTGTACGAGTGATACAGAGCAACTGGCCATCTTCGCTCAGGGCCTCCAGCCGGCTACCATTCAGGCGCAAAAAGCGTTCACGGTAGCGGGAGTTGCCCAGCGCCTTACGCCACACTTGGTGAGTTGAAAAAACACCCGTGCGCTCATAGACAAAACTGCCTTGGTAACTGGTGACTGACTGCAACGACTGCCAGTGCAACAGCTGCTGCTCAAGCGATGGTTGTGGAACCGGCTGCGCACTGGCTCCACGCCCAAATGCCCACAACGCAGCCAGCAGCAACACCCATGCCAGACGACAGAGCATGGGCTAGCGCCTTTCCATGCTGGCAGTGCGCGCATAGGGCAGCATACTGCTGGCTGCACCTGACTGTTGGGCATGCTGTTTGAGATAACGCGGTAACTCTTCGCGCTGCCAACGCGCGGAGCGTTGGCTGTCTACCGGTTCTTCACGCGTGTCCAGCCCGCCGTAACTGGCCAGCACTACGGGGCGTTCGCGTACATAAGAGGTAGCCGCCATCGGCGCTGGCGCAGCCGGTGCTTGGGCCTGTGCTAACACGGGCTGCGAGCTGTCCTGATTGAACATGCGCACCCCACCCAGTACCGCCAACATCACCGAGGCGGCAATGGCCGCCGACTGCCAACCTCGGCGGGCAGGCACGGAAGCTACTGCAGACGTGCTATCTGCCGGCTGATCAGCGGTCAGCGCTGCGCGCACCGCTTGGGATACATCGACCTGGATCAGCGGCTCGCGGCGCATCGCATGACGCACATGATTCAGTCGCTGCCAAGCCTGACGCACAGCTGGATCGTCCAGCTGCTTGAGTATGCGCTGCAGCTCCAGCTCGCTGGCCTCACCGTCCATCAGTGCGGACAAGGCGTGTTCAAGGCTGTGTTCACTCATGTAAGCATTCCTCAGATAAAAACTCAGCTGTCTTGCAGCAGGGGCCGTAACGCTTTATCAACCGCCTCACGGGCACGAAAAATGCGCGAACGCACCGTACCCACCGGACATTGCATCACCTGAGCAATATCCTCGTAACTCAGCCCATCGTATTCGCGCAAGGTCAGTGCCACACGCAGATCATTGGGAAGTTTGGCGATGCTGTTTTCAATGGTTGTTTGAATTTCATCACGCAACAACAGGCGCTCGGGAGTTTCTACGCTTTTCAGCGCATGGTCGCCGTCATAAAACTCGGCGTCACCGGCATCAACATCCGCACTGGGCGGACGGCGGTTGCGTGACACCAAATAATTTTTAGCGGTGTTGATGGCAATCCGGTACAGCCAGGTATAAAACGCGCTTTCTCCACGAAAATTACCCAGTGCGCGGTACGCTTTAATAAAGGACTCTTGGGTTACATCCTGAGCTTCGTGGGCATCCTGCACAAAACGCATGACCAGCGCCATAATACGACTCTGATATTTCAGCACCAGCAAATCAAATGCACGTTTGTCGCCTTTCTGGACACGTGCCACCAACAACTTGTCGTTATCTGCAGTCATCGGGCATGTCCGGTCTGGCCGTTGCTGCCCTGATTTTTATCGTTCATTAGGTTTTCCCTGCGCCCCGCTGGCTATTTACCGGGAAGATCCGGTACTTGGTTATCGTTCTGTATTCAAAGATGGGGGGACGGAATGTGTCTATTGAGCCGTCCCTGCAGAAAAAGTTCCGCAGAGTGCATTTTATCCTGTTTGCAGCGTTATACTAGCGCCCGCCATTTGATGACGGACGCCCCACCATGAGTCAACCCCACAGGCATGATGTTCTTATTATCGGTAGCGGTGCTGCCGGCCTCAGTGCCGCCCTCAAGCTGCCTGCCCACCTCAATATTGCCGTACTCAGCAAAGGACGCCTCAACAACGGCTCCACCTATTTTGCCCAAGGCGGCGTGGCCGCCGTGCTGGACGAAACCGACAGTATCGAAGCCCATGTCAGCGACACTTTGGACGCCGGCGGCGGCCTGTGTCGCGAGGATGCTGTGCACTTCACCGTGGCCAATAGCCGCGAGGCCATCAACTGGCTGCTGGAGCTGGGTGTGCCCTTTACCCGTAACACGCCCGAGCAGGCGCTGGAACAGCATTACGCCTACCACCTGACCCGCGAAGGCGGCCACAGCCACCGGCGCATCATCCACGCCGCCGACGCCACCGGCGCGGCCATTTTCGACACCCTGCTGCGCCACGCTCGTCAGCGCAGCAACATTCATCTGCTTGAACATCAAGTTGCCGTCGATCTGATTGTGCAACCGCGCACCGGCCAGCTAGGCAACCGTTGCACCGGCGCTTATGTGCTCAATACCGAAAGCGGCGAAGTTGAAACCCATGCCGCCCGCTTCGTGATCCTGGCCACGGGCGGTGCAGCCAAGGTCTATCTTTATACCAGCAACCCCGACGGCGCCTGCGGTGACGGCATTGCCATGGCGTGGCGCGCCGGCTGCCGAGTGGCCAATCTGGAGTTCAACCAGTTCCACCCCACTTGCCTTTACCACCCACAAGCCAAAAGTTTTTTGATTACCGAAGCCCTGCGCGGCGAAGGTGCCATCCTCACCCTGCCCAACGGCGAGCGCTTCATGGAGCGCTATGACTCGCGTCTGGAGCTGGCGCCGCGCGACATCGTCGCCCGCGCTATCGACCATGAAATGAAGCGATTGGGCCTAGATCATGTTTATCTGGACATCAGCCACAAGCCAGCAGCCTTTATCCGCGAGCACTTTCCCACCGTCTATCGGCGTTGTCTGAAGTTTGGTCTGGACATCGCCCGCGAGCCCATTCCTGTGGTGCCTGCCGCCCACTACACCTGCGGCGGCGTCATGGTTGATCAGAACGGACGCACCGATCTGGAGAGCCTCTACGCCATCGGCGAAACCAGCTACACCGGCCTGCACGGCGCCAACCGTATGGCCAGTAACTCGCTGCTGGAGTGTTTTGTCTATGCCCAGTCGGCCGTCGAACACATCAATGCGCGGCTGGATACTGTCGTCATGCCGGACCAGCCGCCGGTCTGGGACTCAAGCCAAGTGCGCGACTCAGACGAAGATGTGGTGATTTCACACAACTGGGACGAACTGCGCCGTTTCATGTGGAATTATGTTGGCATCGTGCGTACTGACAAGCGTCTGCAGCGCGCACTGCATCGTGTTCTTTTGCTACACAAAGAAATCGAAGAATTTTATAGCAACTACAAGGTCAGCCCCGACCTGCTGGAACTGCGCAACCTAGCGCAGGTGGCTGAGCTGATGATCCGCTGCGCGATGCAGCGCAAAGAAAGCCGGGGGCTGCATTTTACCCTAGATTATCCAGAGCAACTGCCCGAGGCGCTGGAAACGGTACTGCGGCCTGATCCTGCAGCGGTGTAAGGCGCAGCCGAACGCGCAGGCGGCGGTGGCTGTCGGCTGGCAGCATGTCAGCACTGACAGCCAGTGAACGGGTACGGTACTGGCCGGCCAGCCGGTAGCGCAGCACCACCAGCTGCGGCGTCACCAGCGTGCCCTGCATGATGCGCACCGCCCGCCAGCCGCTGCGCGCCTGCCACAGCTGCCAGCCCTGGCGCGGCAGATAGCGTAACCCGTACCGATAACCCGCCTGCACGCCCTGGCGTTGCTGCCAGCTGCGCCAGCCCGCCCAGCCTGCCAGCCAGACGATCAGGCCGGCACAGGGCACAGCCGGAAGACTGCTGGCAGTCAGAGCCGCCAGCGCCAGCACAGCCAGCAACATGTGCAGCCGGTAAAGGATGGGGGATGGATGCCAGAAACAGGCGTCCATGGCTCAGTCAGGCGCGACGGGCGCGGCTGTGTTCCAGGATTTTTTCAATGATGATCTGCAGGCCTTGATCGTCTGGCTGATCACGGCGCATAAACCAAGCAAACATGTCCTGATCTTCGCAACTTAGCAGCTGTTCGTAGCGTGCCTTGTCATCATCAGCCAGTGCACTGTATGCCTCGCGCACAAAGGGTACCAGCAGTTCGTCCAGCTCCAGCATGCCGCGGCGGCTGTGCCAGAACAGGCGGTTGAGTTCTGTTTCTGTTGTCATGGGATAGTCTCCGGTTAAGCGGCGGCCAGTATAAGGCAGTCGCCGGCATTAAGCATCCACTGACAAGCCGGCGCTAAAGCTCTATCATGCTGACCCGTTTACAGATTAGCGAGACAACCCCATGAGCCAGATGCCAGCGTTTACCGTGCTTGACCACCAAGGCATGCTTTCGGTACGGGGCGTAGATGCCGCCAAATTCCTGCAGGGCCAGCTGACCTGCAACCTCAACTATGTCACGCACGACCGTAGCAGCCTGGGTGCACGTTGCAACCCCAAGGGGCGCATGCAGTCCAGCTTCCGCTTGGCCCTGCAAGGCGACGGCTTTTTGCTGTCGATGGCGCGCGAACTGGTTGAGCGTCAGCTGGCTGATTTAAAGAAGTTTGCCGTGTTTTCCAAATCGGTGCTGTTGGATGAGAGTGCCGATTGGCTGCAATTGGGCCTGATCAACGCCGAAACCACGCTACAAGCGCTAGGTATCGAGCTGCCGGCAGACAGCGGCAGCCTGGTGCAACATAACGGTCTGCTAGCCATCCGTATCAGTGACTCATTGGCCGAGCTGTGGATTCCTGCCGCCGATGGCGGCTGCACCCTGCGTAAGCTGTCTAGCCACATCGAAGAAAAGCCGGCCAATGACTGGCAACTGGAAATGATTCGCTGTGGGATCGGTCACATTACCGAAAACCTATACGAAAGTTTTATTCCACAACTGATAAACTTGCCGGCCTTGGATGGCGTAAGTTTTAAAAAGGGCTGTTATACAGGCCAGGAAATCGTTGCCCGCATGCAGTATCTTGGCAAACAAAAACGTCAGATGCAGCGCTTTGTTGCACAGGGCGAGTACCCCGTTCCAGCCAGCGGCACCGCCCTGCTGCAAGCTGCAGACAGCAGCAAGGCCGGCGAGGTGGTCAATGCAGCACGCAGCGCCGAAGGCATAGAAATGCTGGCCGTGGTGCAGACCGATAGCGCCAGCGAACACCCGCTCGTACTGGATATAGCCGGCCAGCCACCTCTGACATTGGCCACCCTACCCTACGAAATTGATGTCGAACGCGAAATCCAGCGTTGACAACCCTACTTATCCCACTGGAGTTGCCATGAGTGCATTGATTGAAACCGTACAGTCCGAATTGCTGGCCGCCATCGACAATGACGAGCTCATACTGCCAACCCTGCCAGAAGTTGCGCTGCAAGTACGGGAAGCAGCCGAAGACCCGGACGTCGGACTCAATGAACTGAGCAAGGTTATCAGTAGTGACGCTGCCCTAACCGCCCGCATCATTAAAGTGGTCAACAGCCCGTTATTGCGCAGCAATAGCGAAATTAGCGACCTCAACATGGCAGTCAACCGCTTGGGCATGAGCTATACCGCCAACCTCGCCATGGGGCTGGCCATGGAGCAGATGTTCCAAGCCACCTCGGACGTCATCGACCGCCGCCTACGTGATGTCTGGGCCACCAGCACCGAAGTGGCCGGTATCAGTCATGTGCTCTGCCGCCACTTTAGTCGCCTTAAGCCGGACCAAGCGGCCCTAGCCGGACTGGTACACCAGATCGGCATTTTGCCCATTCTCAGCTACGCCGAAGAAAACGGCCAACTGCTCAACGACTCCTTCACCCTAGAGCAAGTGATTGAGCGCCTGCACCCCATTCTCGGCCAGCGCATCCTTCAAACCTGGGATTTCCCGCCCGCCCTAATCAACGTGCCTTTGGAATACCTCGACTTCGAGCGTCACAGCGATACCGTTGATTACGTTGATATTGTGCAGGTCTCCATCCTGCAGTTCTATGCCGGCAGCGAACACCCACTCGGCCAAGTTGATTGGACCCAGGTCGAAGCCTTTGCCAAGTTGGGTCTTGAAGTCAACGAACAGTCGCTGGATGCCGACGAAGACCTCACCGCATCCATGGAAGCAGCCACCAAGATGCTGCAAGCCTAAGCCGCCTAGGGGCAGTGCGCTGCCCCTTCGCGCGTTGACTTCTGTCAAGGCCATTTCTACCTAAAGCGCCTAGATTGAGCCGCTGCAGCCATGGCCCTCCGGCAAGGCAGACAGCGCTCAACTGCTGTTTTTCCCTACCTGTACATGGCCTGCTCTCGGAGGCCCGTGCGCCTGTTTTGACTGTCGGCCTCCTTATTAAACCACTGGTTTACGGGAGTCCCCATGCAACTGGTTTGTCCTGCTGGCAGCCTGCCGGCACTGAAAGCCGCCGTGCGCCAAGGCGCCGACGCCATCTATGTAGGATTCAAGGACGACACCAACGCCCGCCACTTTGCCGGCCTCAACCTGACCGACAAACAACTGGCCGAAGGCATCGACCTGATCCGAAAAAACAACAGAAAACTCTATATTGCCGTCAACACCTACGCCCAGTCTGATGGCTGGGAACGCTGGCAGCGTGCCGTGGACCAGGCCGCCGCGCTGCGTGTCGATGCCCTGATTGCCGCCGACCCGGCGGTGCTTTCCTACGCGGCGAAGAACCACCCCGACCTCAACCTGCACCTGTCGGTGCAGGGCTCGGCCACCAACGGCCCGGCCCTGTCCTTCTACCAGCAGCGCTACAACATCAAGCGGGCGGTACTGCCACGGGTGCTGTCACTGGCCCAGGTCAAACAGGTTGCAGAAAGCACCACTGTACCCATTGAAGTCTTTGCCTTTGGCAGCCTGTGCATCATGGCCGAAGGCCGTTGCCACCTGTCATCCTACATGACCGGCGAGTCTCCCAACCTGTGCGGCGTCTGCTCGCCAGCCAAAGCGGTGCGCTGGAGCAACGAAGACGGCAAACTCAGCTCGCGCCTGAACGAAGTCCTGATCGACCGCTACGAAGAAGGCGAGTCTGCCGGCTACCCCACCCTGTGCAAAGGCCGTTTCATCGTCAACGGCAAGAAATTTCACGCACTGGAAGAGCCGACCAGCCTGGACACCATGGACCTGATCCCCGAGCTGGCCAAGATTGGCGTCAGCGCGGTGAAAATCGAAGGCCGCCAGCGCAGCCCGGCCTATACCGAGCAGGTCACCCGTGCCTGGCGCGAAGCGCTGGACAGCTACAAACGCAACCCGTCCGGCTTCCGTGTCGAAGACAACTGGCGCCAGACCCTGGCCGGCCTGTCCGAAGGCAGCCAGACCACCCTGGGTGCCTACCACCGCGCCTGGCAATAGGAGTTGATTAAACAATGAAACTATCCCTGGGCCCCATCCTGTTTTTCTGGCCCCGCGACCAGGTCACACGGTTTTATGCCGACATGGCCGAACAGCCACTCGACATCATCTACATGGGCGAAACCGTGTGCTCGAAACGGCGCGAGTTCAACCTTGACGGCTGGGTCGGTCTGGCTCGCGAACTGCAGCAGGCCACCAAGGCACAAATCGTGCTGTCCGGCCTGACCCTGATTGAAGCCAACTCCGAAGTCTCCAGCCTCAAGCGCCTGTGCGACAACGGCGATTTCATGGTGGAAGCCAACGACATCGCTGCCGTACAGTTCCTGTCCGAACGCAAACTGCCGTTTGCCGGCGGCCCGGCGCTGAACATCTATAGCGGACGCGCACTGGCCGAGTTCATTGACAGTGGCCTGATCCGCTGGGCACCACCGGTCGAGTGCGCCGGCAGCATGATCAAGAACACCCTGGAGCAACTGGACGACATGGGCATTCAGCGGCCCGAAGTCGAAGTCTTTGCTTATGGCCACCTGCCGCTGGCTTATTCGGCCCGCTGCTTTACCGCCCGCGCGGAAAACCGTCCCAAAGACGAATGCGAATTTTGCTGCATCAACTATGAAGAAGGCATCCCCCTGGCCAGCCAGGAAGGACAGCCGCTGTTTACCATCAACGGCATTCAAACCATGTCTGCCGAGGTCAACAACCTGCTGGCTGACTTCCCTTCGCTCAAACAGCAGGGTGCCGACATTGCCCGCCTTAGCCCGCGCGCACGTGGTATGGGCGACATCATCCAGTCCTGGGACCGCGTCCGCCAGGGTGAGCAACCGCCGCTGGCCGTGCAGGGCTGTAACGGCTATTGGCACGGACGTCCCGGAATGGTAACCGCCGAGGAGGCCGGACTATGCTAAAGAAAACCCTACCCCTGTTGCTGTCGGCTGGTGATCGTGTACTGCCGCTGGCCCGCCATACACCCTATGCCGCCCAGCGTCTGGCCGTGCAGAGAGGCCTAAACAAGGTATTTGCCGAAGCCATTGCAGACGGCCTGTTTGACATCCTTGATGACCGCTGGGTACAGCTGCACATCCATGACCTGGGGCTGCAATGGTGCATCACCAAAAGCCCACGCAGCAACCAGCTGCAAGTGGCCCGGCAAGCTCCGGTGGAAGTGACCATTGGCGGCAACTGGCGTGAATTTTTGTTGCTGGCCAGCCGCCAGGAAGACCCTGACACCCTGTTCTTCCGCCGCCGTTTGCAAATTGATGGCGACACCGAGCTGGGTCTGGCTGTGAAAAACCTGATCGACAGTCTGGACCCGGAAAGCCTGCCCCAATGGCTCTGGCGTACGGTGGAAAGTTTGGGGCAAGCAGCGGCTGAACAGCAGCTTGGCTACGCATAAGCCTGTCCTGATCGTATTGGTTGCTCACTCGCTGTCTGTGAAAGGACTCGGCACATGCCCTCTTCGGATACCCGCTCTTTGCTCAAATTGGCCTCTTGGCTTGATCTGCTAGCCCGATCAATGGGTTTGGCCACTATCCTGATTTTCGCACTGGGTATCTATAGTGTGTATTGGCCAGCCGTCCCCGGCACAATTATGCAACAAGGCAGCATACGCAGTTCCGGCGGCGGCTATAACACGCCGCGCGCAACCAAGGCCCACTCAGTAAACGTTCAACTGATTCAGTATCGCTATCACTACCAGGGCAAGACCTACAACAGCTGGTTGCCCTGCTTCTGCCTGCCCATTGGGATTTTTGAAACTATCGACCCCAACACTGCTGTGCCGGTATATGTACTGAATGCCATACCATCCATCAGCGTGCTGCGTACTGGGCCCGACCTGCCCAGTAGTCTGGTACTGCTTGTACTGGGCTCCATTCCGTGGGGTTTTGCACGGCTTATTCGCAATTTTGTGGCAAAAGAGCGGCAGGCTCCATAACCGGCCGACACTGGCTAAACATGCAGGCAAAAAAAAGCGCCAGAGGCATAACCCCTAGCGCTTTTGCTTACCTCATCCAGATTAAAATCAGTCCTGACGCCCACGCTTGGCAATCGCCACATCCAGCAGCGCTACAAAGTCATCCAGACTCAAAGAGCCCAGATCTTCACCGCCGCGAGTACGCACGGCAACCTGGCGATTTTCTACTTCTTTATCCCCAACCACCAGCAAGAAAGGTATTTTCTGCAAAGTATGTTCGCGGATTTTGAAGCCGATTTTTTCGTTACGCAGGTCAGTCTTAACTCGATAACCACGCTCCTGCAAGCTACGCTGCACTTCACGAACAAAGTCCGACTGTTTTTCACTGATATTCATCACCACAGCTTGTACTGGCGCCAGCCAAGCAGGGAAAGCACCTTCGTAATGCTCGATCAGAATACCGATAAAGCGCTCGAACGAGCCAAGAATAGCGCGATGCAACATCACCGGATGAGCACGGCTGTTGTCCTCGGTGACAAATTCAGCACCCAAGCGAACCGGCAAGTTAAAGTCCAGTTGCAGCGTTCCGCACTGCCAGACACGGCCTAGGCTATCGCGTAGGGAGAACTCGATTTTCGGACCATAGAAAGCGCCCTCGCCTGGCTGTAACTCGTACTCAAGCCCAGCTTCTTTAAGCGCTTCTTCCAGTGCTTTTTCCGCTAGGTCCCACTGATCGTCCGAGCCGATACGCTGCTCAGGGCGAGTGGACAATTTGAGCTCAATATCTTCAAAACCAAAGTCGCGATAAACCTGCTGCGTCAGCTTAATAAACGCCGCTGACTCAGACTGCATCTGCTCTTCAGTACAGAAAATATGCGCATCATCTTGGGTAAAGCCGCGCACGCGCATAATGCCGTGCAGTGCACCGGACGGCTCGTTACGGTGACAAGCACCAAACTCGGCCAAACGCAGCGGCAGCTCGCGGTAGCTTTTTAAGCCTTGGTTATACACCTGCACGTGACAGGGGCAGTTCATCGGCTTAATGGCGTAGTCGCGCGCTTCTGACTCAGTAATAAACATGTTGTCAGCGTAGTTAGCCCAGTGACCTGACTTTTCCCACAGGATGCGATCCACCACCTGCGGCGTGCGGATTTCCTGATAGCCGTTGTCGTTCTGCACCTTGCGCATGTACTGCTCAAGCACCTGATATAGCGTCCAGCCTTTGGGGTGCCAGAACACCATGCCCGGCGCTTCCTCTTGGGTGTGGAACAGATCCAGACGCTTACCCAAACGACGGTGATCGCGCTTTTCCGCCTCTTCGATCCGCTTGATATACTCGGCCAGTTGCTTTTTATCCGCCCAAGCAGTGCCGTAAATACGTTGTAATTGCTCGTTTTTCGAGTCGCCGCGCCAATAAGCACCGGAGAAACGCGTCAGTTTGAAATGCTTTAGAAAACGAGTATTGGGTACGTGCGGACCACGGCACATATCCACATATTCTTGGTGATAGTACAGGCCCATTTCGGTTTCATCGGGCATGTCATCAATCAGGCGTAATTTGTACGCTTCGCCACGCTCTTGGAAGGTTTTGATTACCTCAGCGCGTGGAGTCAGCTTTTTGATCACGTCATAATCTTGGGCAATCAGCTCGCGCATACGCTTGTCGATGGCGTCCAAATCTTCAGGATTAAACGGACGCTCGCTGAAAACGTCGTAATAAAAACCCTCATCAATCACCGGCCCAATGACCATTTTGACCTCTGGGTACAACTGTTTGATCGCATGACCAATCAGGTGCGCACAGGAGTGGCGAATAATTTCAAGACCTTCCTGATCTTTGGGCGTAATAATTTGCAGCTCGGAGTCTTCGGTGATCAGGTCACAGGCATCCAGCAAACGGCCATTGACGCGGCCAGCGACCGTGGCCTTGGCCAGGCCAGCACCGATAGACTCGGCAACCTGCATGATGGATACGGGATGTTCAAAACTACGCTGACTTCCGTCAGGAAGGGTAATAACGGGCATGGCGCCTCCTCTCCTAGTGGTGACCCCTACCAAAGGTCACATGGGTTGGGATGAGCCAGTAAGAGCGAACTGCTAGCCTCCTGCCCTACGGTGGCAGACGGGAAACCCCTAGCGTGGCAATTCGTAGTCACTGGACGCAGCTAAGCTGCGGAAATAAATAAAAAAGGCCGCATAAGTGCGACCGCGACGGAATTATCCGCCTTTCTGCTTCTTTGTCAAGGATATGGCACATTCATCCATTATTGGGACAAAGCCGCGCTCCGTTAATTTGCGCGCCCTGCGGTTGCCGAAAACACGGCTGCTTTGGCATAATGCGCGGCCCTCGCATCGTGTAGCGCCCATAGCTCAGCTGGATAGAGCGCACCCCTCCTAAGGGTGAGGCCGGTGGTTCGAATCCACCTGGGCGCGCCATCCCCCATCAAAATAAAGCTTTTTCTACACCTCGCCTTTGAATAAATAGCGCTCAACCGCGTGTTTAGATTCAGGCGAAGCGTGGGCCTCTCCCCGATTTAGCAGCCCCCGGGTTGCCCAAGGTTGCGGCCTGCCCCGGCCGCTCAGGCTAATACACCCACACCTCTACCCGACGGTTTTTGTAGCGCCCTTCCAGACCCGAGTTGGTGGCGACCGGCAGCTGGTCACCCACGCCCAGCACATCCCTGATGATGATGTCGTGCCTGGCCAGTTCCGTGCGCACAATCATGGCTCGCAGGCGGGACAGCAGGCCGGCGTTGCTGCGCCTTGGATCGCTGAAGCCCACCAGCACAACACTGTTGTCCGTCTTGTCATGCTCGCGCAGGTAGGCGGCCAGGCGTTTGATGTCTTGCATGGCCTTGTTGTCGAGCCGGGCCAGTCCTTCCTCAAAACGAAAGTTGACCGACAGCCGACGCGCCTCCTGCGCCAGGGTGCGGTAAGCCTCCGGCATATCGCTGCGCGCCTCTTCCTGCCCAGCTTCGATGTTCTGGCCGACAAAGCCGACCTGGCTGACCAGCTGCTGGCCGGCATGGCTCTGGGTAAAGTCGATCAGGGCCTGCGCCAGCGGATTTTGCTCGTCGGGACGCTGGTACAAATACAGGCGGCGGGCCAGCGGGTAATCCTCGGTGGCTACCTGTTTCTGGCTGGGCAGCATGGGCCGCGACTGGCCGGCGGACAAGGCCAGCGCCCGTGCACGCCCAATGCTATCGAGGCCCACAAAGCCGATACCATTGACGTCAAAACTGACATCCCGTGACAGCGCGGCATTGGACGAGTAACGGTAAGCCGATGCGTGTAATTCGCGCTGTACCGGGGCCAGCACCAGATCCCGAAAGGTTTCCCAGGTACCAGACTGACTGTCACGGGCATACAGCCGGATAGCTCCCCTGTGCTCGCCCAGTTGCTCCCAGCGATTGATTTGTCCGGAAAAAATCGCAGCCAGCTGCTCTACGCTAAGTGCGCCAAGCGGATTGTCTGGGTGCACAATAACCGCCAGCCCGTCCAAGCCAATCACCTGCTCAGCCTGCAGACTGCGCAGGTCGCCAGCCGCAGCCAGCGCCTGCACTTCGTCGGTGCGGATTGGGCGCGAGGCGAGGGCAATCTGGCCACTGCGGTCAAGCAGCCCGCTAAAGCCGGTGCTTGAACCCTGAGCACTGATACGTATGGTGATGGGTTCGCCTTCGGCGCTGGTCGCGCTAATCAAGTGCTCGCGTCCGTCAGAATGAAGTTGCACACGAATATCGCGCGCGCCGGACGCCTTGAGCATGCCTTCTGCCAGCCGCGGCGCGAGCAGCGCCCCGATGGTGTTGGAGCCCTTGAGGGTCAGCTCCAGCGCATGCGCGTGCAACGTCAGTCCCAGCAAAGCCGCGAGCACAATGTACTGATAGCGGATGCGTAATCCTGTAAAACCTGCCTGCATGTCCTTTCCTTAATCAACGGCCACATGATGTTCATGGTGTAGCACAATCATAGAAGGACAATGTTACCGGCTGATGTCAGCCGCCAAAGCACACGGCCACGCCTGTACCTGCATATTTTTCTGGAGTTTCAGTCCAGCGTAGACCAGAACATGCCGCTGCGCATGCTGCATTACAGCGCCGCCTTTTATCACCAATTACTCAAGCAAAGAACATTCACCACCCGCGAAGGCTTACCACTGGTATTTCCATTGATACTTTACAATGGCGAGCGCCGCTGGACACCGCACACCAACATGCTCAACCTGCGGCATCCGGCACCGGCTATGCTGCAACGCTACCAGCCGCAACAAGCGTATTTCTTACTGGATGTCAGCGATTGCACGAGCGGCTGCACCGGCGGTAACAACCTGCTACAGCTGGTGTTTAATGTGGAAAACGCCCGCACTGCCAGCGATATGCAGCAGGTGGCGCAAGTCCTGGCCAACAGCATCCGCCAACACCCAAAACGCGAGCGTATCGATAAGGTACTCACACGCTGGTTTAAGCGCCTTTTGCACCACAGCAGTAGAAACGCTGCAGGAGATACCGCCCATGTTAGCCAACCGTGTTGAAAGCCGGTTTGAAGAATGGAAACAACAAGGCTTGGAGCAAGGACGTGAAAAAGGCCTGCAACAGGGTCTGCAACACGGCGAACTGAGCGGGCGCGCCGCTCTGCTAGAAAAGCTGCTGCGCTTGAAATTTAACGGCCTAGACAACTCAATAATCCAGCGCCTACATAGCACCAACGCCGAAGAGCTGGATCTCTGGGCCGAGCGCGTACTCTTTGCCCATACGCTGGAAGAAGTCATCCAATAATGCGTAAAAGCTATCCAAGCAGTTAGGTCCATGTGCGTTAAATGAATCTGACTGCTTTAGCTCACCCCCTCATCTACCAACGTCTTCACCGCCGGATTGGACTGGCCGTAACTAACAATCGCCACATCCAAATCGGCGCTGGCGTATTGGTGCAGCATGGGTTCAATGGCATCAATAATCCACGGGGTTGCATTGCCAAAAGCGCCGCCGCCAAGCAGCGTCAGATACAGCTTAGTGCGGCCCTGCTCGACCGACTGCTGGTAGGCGATGGCAAAGGTTGCCTCGTAAGCGGCTTCCAGAATTAACCGTGCAAACGGCTCCCACAGGTCAGCCGGATGCGTGGAATAGGCCACCGGCAATGCGCTGCAATACAGCTGGTGTACCCAATGCGTACAGCCAGGCAAAGTGACTTGAGTGTCAGCCTGCCAGCCAATGCGTAAAAAGCCTTTTAGCTGTTCACGCTGCTCTGCACTGGCGGCCTGAATGCGCTTGTTGATTTGCTCAACTCCCTGCTGGCTGGCCAGCGCATAACCATTGCGCATTTGCCACAGCTCGCCGTTGTGGTTGCCCAGTTCAAGACCAAGTGCGCTCAGGGCGTCAAACTGTACCTGTTCGCTTTGCCCTATCTGCCCTAACAGCGGCATAAAATAATTGCGCCAGATAGTTCCAGCACCCGCCGCTATGGCGCAGGCCGGCCCTTGGGTAGGATCATGCTCATACATACCAACGCCCAGTTCTGGGGTGCGCTCAGGGCCGACCATTTCCAGCATATTGAACTGCGAAGCCACCTGAAAAATGGCACCGGCATTGTCTGGATCGGCGTGTAATTGCTGCACATCAGCAACCCGTTCACGCACCCGAAGCCTGGGCAAATCATCGGCAGACGGCTGCTTACCCATGCGCAACTGATGCAGCAAGGGAGAACGAAACTCACCACAGTACCAGCGCTGCCCGTTGACCTTGGAATGCAGCCAGTTATCCTCCATGCGCAATAGCTCGCGCACCTGTTCAGGCGATTTTTCAGCAAAGCCCGTTAAGCGTTCAAACCAGTTCATAGCCGTTCTCTCCATACAAATTCTAAGCAAAGTTTTGCCGCCAACGCTGGATGCACAGGCGCAGTGCGCCGCCCAACTGTGGCACAAGTTCGTTCATTTTGTCGTATATTGCTCCAAACACCTGCAAACAAAGCGTCTTCATGTTGTTAATAGCTGGCATGCAGACAGCTACCGGTGCCACACTCTCTAGCCCACAAAAGGAATGCTGCCATGCCCCAGCCCATTCATTACGACACCCTACTGCTACCCAAATGGCTAGTACCGGTGGAACCGGCCGGCGTGGTGTTGGAAAACTACGGCCTGGCCATCCGTGGCGACAGCATTGCGCTGTTGGCACCGCGTGAGCGGGCGCTGAAATACAGCTACGCACAGGTGCTGGAGCTGCCAGACAGCGTGCTGGTGCCGGGGTTGGTCAATGCCCATGGTCATGCGGCGATGAGTCTGTTTCGCGGCATGGCCGATGACCTGCCGCTACACAGCTGGTTGCAGGATCATATCTGGCCGGCTGAGGCGCGCTGGGTGGATGAGGACTTTGTACGCGACGGCACCGACCTTGCGATTGCCGAGCAGTTGCTGGCCGGGGTGACCTGCTTTTCGGACATGTATTTTTACCCAGAGGTGGCCTGTCAGCAGGTGCATCACAGCGGTATCCGTGCGCAAATCTGCATGCCGGTGGCCGATTTCCCCATGCCCGGCATTCGCGATGTGGATGAGGCGCTGCGCATGGGACTGGCGCTGCATGACGATTTCAAAGTGCATCCGCGTATTGATTTGGCCTTTGGCCCCCATGCGCCCTATACGGTCAGCGATGCCAATCTGGACAAGCTGGCAGCGCTGCTGAACCAACTCGACATCGGCGTGCAGATGCACCTGCATGAAACCGCCCGTGAGGTGCAGGAAAGCCTACAGCTGCATGGCCAGCGTCCACTGGCGCGGGTGGCCGAGCGCGGTCTGCTCGGGCCGCTGTTTCAGGCGGTGCACATGACCCAGGTGGATACCGCCGACATCCAGTTACTGCTGGCCAACAACTGCAGCTTGGTGCACTGCCCACAGTCCAACCTCAAGCTGGCCAGCGGTTTTTGCCCGGTAGACCGGCTGTGGCAAGCAGGTATTAAT
Organism: Thiopseudomonas sp.; assembly: GCA_018384595.1. GTDB lineage: Bacteria > Pseudomonadota > Gammaproteobacteria > Pseudomonadales > Pseudomonadaceae > Thiopseudomonas. The sequence continues at coordinate 19,705 of JAHAYO010000043.1, read as the reverse complement.
GTGGCACTGGGCACAGACGGTGCCGCCAGCAATAACACGCTGGATGTGTTACTGGAAATGCGCAGTGCTGCCCTACTGGCCAAGGCGGTATCCGGCAATGCGGCGGCGCTCAACGCCCATCAGGCGCTGCGTATGGCCACCCTCAACGGTGCCCGCGCACTGGGGTTACAGGATAAAACCGGCTCGCTGGAAAGCGGCAAGCTAGCTGATTTAGTCAGCATCAACCTGTCGGCGCTGGCGACCCAGCCGGTGTATGACCCCGTCTCACAGCTGGTGTATGCCTGCCATGGCAGCGCCGTGGAGCATGTTTGGGTTGGCGGCAAACAGCTGGTACATAACCGCCAGCTGCTGCGCATGGATGCCGAAGCCATCCGCGCCCGCGCCAAGCAGTGGCGCGCACGCATCCAAGGCACAAAGGGCTAAAAGGGGCTGTCCCACTCGTCATCGTCCCCCAGCGGGGGGGCGAAAGACGGAACTTCAGCGGCCACTGCGCCGCTCAGCGCCTGCTCCATGGCTTTTTCTACCGCGTCGATGCGCTCTTTGCAGACGTTGTAAGCAGTGACCGACTCGGTGACCAGCGTCAGCAGGTCGTCAATGTTGGGTTCCTGCTGATTGCGCAGGGTTTCGGCGTGCTGCTGCAGGGTGTGGTAAGCCTGTTTGAAACTGGTGTGAGTCATGGGGTGATTGCTCCCTTGATGGCGACCACCTGCGCGTCGAAGCGGCCGTCTTTAAATTCAATGTCCAATAGCTGGCCGGGTTGCAGCGCGCTGACGGAGCTGACCGGCTGGCCTTGCGGATTGCGTATCAGGGCAAAGCCCCGGCTGAGGGTTTTGTCCGGTCCCTGTCCGGCAATTTCACGAAACAGCGCCATGCTGTGCAGGCGGGCTTGGCCCAAACTGCGCCGTGCTTCATGGCGAATACTGTCCAGATCGTGATGAATCTGCGCGCTGCAGGTCTGGCTGTGCTGGCGGCCTAACTGCAACACCTGTTCCAGCCGAGTATGGCTCTGCTGGCGTGCGGTTTGCAGCTGGCGGTCGGCTGCGTGGCGCACAGCAGACAGCTGTTCCTGCACCTGCTGGCGGCCATGAACCAGCTCGCTGCGACTCTGGCCGACAATGGCCTGCAGCTGCAAGCGCGATCCCGCCCGTGCTGCGGCCAGCATCGCCTCGGCGCGGCTGCGAATTTGAGCCAACAGCATCGGCACCTGACCGTGGGCCACATTGAGTTGCTGCTGCGCTTGAGCGCGCGCCTGTTCCATATAGCCCTGGCTGCTACGCCGCGCCTGTTGCACCTGACCCAACGCGCTCAGGCGCACATCAGCAAACCACTGGCCGCTATGCTGCCGTGCCTCGGCCAGCACGCGCTGTGCGCCCTGTTGCACCTGCGTATGCTGTTGCTCCAGCTGCAGACGCCTGTGTTGCAGCGCCTGCATGGCCTGGGTGCGTGTCTGCGTGAAGGCATCGCGGGCTTCACGCGCCCGTTGCACAATCCGCTGTTCAATGCCGGCAATCACCTTGCTTGGCGTGTCAAAGCGGCTATGCGCTACTTCGTCCGGCAAGGTGCTGTCGCGCTCGTGACCGATACCGGTCAATACCGGAATGCCCAGCGTGCAAATGGCGTGGGCCAGTTCGTAATCGTTGAGCCAAGCCAGATCATTGACTGCCCCGCCACCACGAATAATGACGACGGCATCCGGCTGGACACCGGCATCGCGGCAGGTCTGCAGTCCCGCCCGCAACGCTGTGGCCAACTCGCTGCCTACCCCCTCACCCTGAAAACGACTGTGCACATAGGTAAAACGGCACAGCCCGTAGTGCTGCAGACGCTGCGCCTCGGCGCGAAAGTCGCCCAGCCCAGCGGCCTGCTCTGGCGACAGCACCAGTACATGGTTGAAATCCCAAGGCGCGGGTAACTGCTGATTGGCGGTAAACACGCCTTCCTGTTGCAGACGCAGACGAATCTGTTTTTTGCGCGCTTCCAGATCACCGAGGCTGTAGTCTGGGTCGATCGCATCAATCTCCAGACTCAAACCAAAACGTTCATGAAACACCGGACGCGCGCGTACCAACAGTTTGATGCCGGCGGCGACTTCAATGCCGGTGGCGCGATTAAACTCAGGCAGTAATTGCGCGGCCCGCGCCGCCCAGATGATGCCGCGTGCCTGCGCCAGCACAGCACCGGTGCCGTCGCGCTCGGCCAGCTCCAGATAAACATGGCCGTTGCGCGCCTGCACGCCCGACACATCCACCAGCGTCCATACCGCTTGGCCAAACGCCTGCTGCACCAGTCCGCGCACGCGGCCCAGCAGCTGCGACAGCGGCACACCGGTAATGCCGGCCACCTCGTAGGGGCCGCTGTTTTCCGCCGTGGCCGCTAGCACCTGCGCATCGGGGATGAGGCCATCCGGCAGCCAGCGGGCAAAGGGGGCCAGCTCGGTACCCTCGGGCACATACCATTTACGCAGCTGCACATTCCAGCGCGCACCCAACGCCTTCACGCTGTCTTTTTCAGCGTAGGTCACATTCAGGAAAACAGTGCTCACGGCCGCGTCACCAGCACGCCCCGGCAAGGTCGCACCGTTGCGATAGCGCTTGTCAAGCTGCAGCTAAACATCATGCATGGATTGCTCCGCATTTTTAAAAGTGCCAATCCTACCTCAGTGCGGCCTGTTTATCCTTAATACGGGGCTGGAAAGTTTGGGCCGCTCGCTGACGCAGATGTTCACCATGATGACCTGGACCGAGTCACTGGGATCATTTAGCGAATACGGTTTCGAGGCCACCAGTTTCCCAGCCGACTGGACAAGTTTCTACTGGGCCTGGTGGCTGGTCTTTGCACCAACGGTAGGACTGTTTATTGCCAAAATTTCACGCCGGCGCACCATTCGTGAAATGGTGGTGGGGTCGATTTTTTTCGGCTTGCTGGGCTGCGCGGTGTTTTTCATCATTCTGGGCAACTACGGCCTGCACTTGCAGCTGAGCGGCGAGCTGGATGTGGTGGCGGTGCTCAACGAACAAAGCCCCACGGCGGCCATTTTTGCCGTGCTGGGCACCCTGCCCATGAGCTGGCTGATGATGGCACTGTTTACCCTGCTGGCAGTGATCTTTACCGCCACCACCTTCGACTCGATCTCTTACATTCTGGCCTCGGTGGTGCAGCGCGAAGTAGACGACGAGCCGCACCGCTGGAACCGGCTGTTCTGGGCATTTACCTTGTGCATCATGCCGGCGGTGCTGATGTTTCTGGGCGGGCTGTCCACGCTACAAACCGCGTCCATCTTTGCCGGCGCACCGCTGCTCGTGATCATGGTGCTGCTGATGATTTCTACCATCAAAGCGGCCAAATACGACCTGCATTACCAGCCCGACTACAGCCTGAAAACCATCCACATCGAGGAGTTGCCCGAATCAGCCCCCTGGGAAGCGGGCGAAACCTCGGTGGCACCGGAAGGCTCCGTGCTGGCCATGCAGGCCGAGTACGAAGAACTACGCCTGCAGCACGAGGAGGTCGAGCCGTCCGCGTCCACGCGTTGAGCGCCTCAGGCCTGTATCTGCTGCGCCTCGAAGCAGCAGACAAAACGGCTGCCCTGGCCGGGCGTGCTGCTGATATCCAACTGTGCATTGTGGCGCAGCAACACATGCTTGACGATGGCCAGCCCCAGCCCAGTACCGCCAGTGGCGGTCACGCGGCTGGCATCAGGACGGTAGAATCGTTCGGTCAGCCGCGGCAGGTGGTGGGCGGCGATGCCCGGGCCGCTATCGGCAAAGACCAAGCGCCCGCCCTCGCCGTCCGCCTGCCACTGCACCTCAATCCGTGCACCCTGCCCGCTGTAATGCACAGCATTGGCCAACAGGTTGCCAAAGGCACTGGCCAGCTCGCCCTCGTCACCCAGCAGCCGGAGGTCGGGCGGAATATCCAGTTCAATGTGCTGCTGCTTGCCCTGCACCAGCAACTCAAGGGTACCGGCCAGTCCCTGCAGCAGCCCGGCAACGGCGACCGGTTGCGGATCGTTGCCGGTTTCGGTGTTTTCCAGCCGCGATAACAGCAGCAAGTCACGAATCAGCCATTCCATGCGCTCGCTCTGCGCCGTCATGTGCGCCAGCGCACGGTGCACTGCGGTCTGCCCCGCGGGAATGCTGTCGTGCAGGGTTTCCAGATAGCCCTTGAACACGGTGAGCGGGGTTTTCAATTCGTGGCTGACGTTGGCAACAAAGTCCTTGCGCATCTGCTCCAGCCGGTGCAGACGGGTGACGTCGCGCAGCAGAATCAAGTATTCACCGGCACCGAAGCGGGTAATGCTGTATTCCAGCATGCGCTCTTTGCCGGTAGGGGCTGGCAGGCATAAGGGCTGACTGAAGTCATCGGCCTGCAGGTATTCGCCCAGTGCTGGGTGGCGTACCAGATTAGTCAGTGCCTGGCCACGGTCACTGGCCACGCGCAGCCCCAGCGCCTGCGCGGCGGCTTGGTTCCAGGTTTCCAGCTGTTGCCGACGATCCAGCACTACCACGCCGTCACGCAGCGCCGACATGGAGCTTTCGGTACGGCGGATCAGCTGGCCCAGCTCGTCGCGGGCCAGGTTTTCCTTACGCAGCAGCCGGTACAGGTTGTTGAACAAGTCGCCCCAGGCACCCTTGCTTTCCGGGGGCTCCCAGTCGGCCGGATACTGCAGCAGCCAGCGGTTCAGGCGCACCAGCTGCAGCAGGTTGAAGACGGTGTAACCCGCCAGCACGACCAGCAGCGGCCACAGACTGCGCAGCAGCCAGGCAGCCAGACCGGCCAGCAGCAACACCCACGCCAGCCGGCGCAGCTCCTTGACAATGGTGAAGTTCAAATCAGTCCTGCTCCTGCAGCCCCTGTTGTGAAAAACGGTAGCCGGTGCCGCGCACGGTCTGCAGCAGGCCGGCAAAGCCATGGGGTTCCAGACTTTTGCGCAGGCGGCGGATGTGCACATCAACCGTGCGATCCTCCACATAGACCGCACTGCCCCACACCTGGTCCAGCAGCTGCTGTCTGGAATAGGCACGCTCGGCATGGGTCATGAAAAACGCCAGCAGACGAAACTCGGTTGGCCCCAGGCTGACCGGCTGGCCATGGGCGGTGATGCGCTGACCGACCGGGTCCAGCACCAGTCCGGCGCAATCCAGCGGCTGCTCGCCGCCCAGTGGATTGCTGCGGCGCAGTACCGCCTTGACCCGCGAAACCAGCTCGCGGGTGGAAAACGGCTTAGTCACATAGTCGTCGGCACCGGCATCCAGCCCTTGGATTTTGTTGTCCTCATCGCTGCGGGCGGTGATCATGATCACCGGCAGCTCGGCGGTGGCCGGTTCGCGCTTGAGGCGGCGCGCCAGCTCGATGCCGCTGGTGCCCGGCAACATCCAGTCCAACAACACCAAGTCTGGCCCGTGATCGGCAATCTGCACCAGCGCTTGCATGGCGTTTTCTGCCAGCAACACACGAAACCCCGCCAGCTCCAGGCTGGTAGCCAGCATGTCGCGAATGGCGGCTTCATCATCCACAACCAGTAGTGTCTGCTCGTTCATTACTCAAGTCGCTCCTGTTAGCGGTCTTGCGTCTATTAGATGACAACTCTGTGACAGTTTAATGAAAAAAGCCGACTTTTTCCGCTGCGCCCTGATGCCGGCTTGTCACACCACTGTAACCTTGGGCACGGATACTTCACACAGCAGCCACCCGGTGGTGGCCGCTTTTCTCCCCCAATGAGGATATGCACATGAAACCCACCCAAAGGCTGTTGTCTACCGGACTGATCTGCGCATCCATGGCCTTTGCCGGCCAGGCCAGCGCCCGCGAGACCATCCAGATTGCCGGTTCGTCGACCCTGCTCCCCTTTTCCAGTATCGCCGCCGAAGAGTTTGCCCAGGCGTTTATGCAGTTTCGCACACCCGTAGTGGCCTCCGGCGGCACCGGTGGCGGCCTGCGCCAGTTTTGCCAGGGCACCGGCCTGCACACCATCGACATTGCCAACGCCTCGCGTGCCATCAAGGCCAGCGAAATTGACAGCTGCGCCGCACAGGGCGTCAAACGCATCATGGAAATCCCGGTGGGTTATGACGGCATCGTATTTGCGTCGCGCAACGACCAGGCCAGCCTGAGCCTGAGCGCCCGCCAGATTTATCTGGCCGCTGCCGCACAGATCAATGTGGACGGCCAGTGGGTGGACAACCCCTATAGCCGCTGGTCACAGGTGGACAGCAGCCTGCCCGACCGCGAGATCGTGCTGGTGGTGCCGGCCTCCAACCATGGCACCCGTGAAGTGTTTGCCGAAAAGTTGCTGCTGCAGGGTTGCCAGGGTCTGGAAGCCATTACTGCCCTGCCCGACAGCGAACGTGAAGGCTACTGCACCGGCCTGCGCGCCGATGGCCGCGTGATCGAAGTGGCCGGTGACTACACCGAAACCCTGGCCCGCCTGCAAATGCAGCCACAGGCACTGGGCGTATTCGGCCTGAATTTCTACGAGCAAAACCGTGACCGCCTGCAGGTGGCCGCCATTGATGAGGTGCTGCCTAGCCTGGACAGCATCGATGACGGTTCCTATCCGGTATCCCGCCCGCTGTACTTCTACGTCAAGGGCGAACACCTGGATCTGGTGCCCGGCCTGAAGGAGTTTGTCGAGTATTTTATGGACGAATCGGTGTCCGGTTCGGGCAGTCCGCTCGAAGAAGCCGGCCTGATTCCGCTGGGCACGCAGGAGCGTGAACAGGCGCAGGCCGCCTTTGCCAGCGGCAAAACCCTTCGCTGACAGGTAATCCGGCATGAGTAATCCGACTCTGGTGCTGATCCTGCTGGCCATCATGGTGCTAGCCTACTACGCCGGTTTCTGGCGCAGCCGCCAGCAGGCGCTGGGAATGGCACGTGGAAGCCAGCACTCCAGGCCCGTCTACCATGCCAGCCTGCTGGCATTCTGGACGGCCGGTCCCGCCCTGCTGCTGCTGGGCCTGTGGCTGCTGATGGAGCCCTGGCTGATCAGCCGGCTGGTGCTGGACAGCATCCCCACCGGACTGCAGCCGGACGCCAACATGCAGGTGGTGCTGATGCGCCGCCTGCACAACCTAGCCAGTGGCTATGGCGTAACGGGCGAAGTGGCTGGTTACGAGCACGAGGCTGCCGCCCTTCTGCAGCAGCTGCAACAGTACGCCACCCTGATAAAGACCACCCTGGTGGCTCTGGTGGTGGCAGCAGGCAGTGCATTGACGCTACGCCACATGACGCTGCAGCTGCGCGCCCGCGAGCAGGTCGAACGCCTACTGCGGCTGTTGCTGCTTGGCTGTTCGGCGCTGGCCATCCTCACCACACTGGGCATCGTGCTGTCGATGCTGGGTGAAACGCTGCGCTTTTTCAGCTTTGTCAGCCCCGCCGAGTTTTTCTTTGGCACCCGCTGGGCCCCGGCCTTCAGCAGCAGCGGTAACGCCCACGGCGAGTACGGCCTGCTGCCACTGTTGTGGGGCACCCTGATGGTCAGTTTTATTGCCATGCTGGTGGCCATTCCACTGGGACTGATGACCGCCATCTATCTGGCCGAATACGCCCCGGCTCGGGTGCGTGATATTGCCAAACCGCTGATCGAAATCCTGGCCGGCATTCCCACCATCGTCTATGGCGTATTTGCCATGCTGCTGGTGGGGCCGCTGTTTGCCGCCGCCGGCGAGCTGCTGGGCATCCAGGTTCGCGCAACCAGCGCGCTGACCGCTGGCGTGGTGATGGGCATCATGATTGTGCCTTTTGTGTCGTCGTTGTCGGACGACATCATCACGCGCGTGCCGCAATCGCTGCGTGACGGCTCGCTGGGGCTGGGTGCCACCCGTTCGGAAACCATCCGCCAAGTGGTGTTACCCGCTGCGCTGCCAGGCATTGTCGGTGCGTTTTTGCTGGCCGTCAGCCGCGCCATCGGTGAAACCATGATTGTGGTGCTGGCCGCCGGCAACAGCCCGCAATTGCACGCCAACCCGCTGGAAGCCATTTCCACCGTAACCGTCAGCATCGTCAACCAGCTCACCGGCGACACCGATTTTGCCGGCCCGCAGTCACTGGTTGCCTTTGCCCTGGGGCTGACCCTGTTTGCCATTACCCTGCTGCTGAACGTGGTGGCCCTGTACATTGTGCGCAAATACCGAGAGCAATATGACTAACCCCTCCGAACTCGACCGCCTTGATACCGGCATCAATGCCCGCCAGATGCACCTGGCGCGGCTGGGCAAGACGCTGCAGCAGCGCCACGCCCGCGAACGGCGCTTTCGCCGCACCGGCCAGCTGGCCGTGGCGACTGCCGTGCTGTTTGTGCTCGTGCTGTTTGCCAGCATCCTGCAGCGTGGCCTGCCCGCCTTCTGGCAGTCCACCCTGAGCCTGCCGGTGCATTTTGACCCGCAACTGATTCGCATCGGCGAGCGGCCACAGCCCAGGACGGGTGAAAGCCCGGCCGACTACCACCAGCGGGAAATTGCCTGGCATGGCCAGCTGGCCCGCATCAACTGGCAACAACTGCTGGTGCAGGGTGTACAGGCGCTGTATCCCGACCAGCGCATTGAGCCTCGCCATGCCCGCGCCCTGTTCGCCGCCGCCGAGCGTCACCGCGTGCGCGACATGCTGGCCGCCGATCCGCAGTTGCTGGGCCAAACCGTGACGATTGACCTGCTGGCAGACGCCAATGTGGATGTCTGGCTGCGCGGCAACATTGACCGCACCCTGCCCGATCACCAGCAACAGCTACCCTCCGCCGTGCGCGAACTGGCCGACCGCCTGCAGGCAGACGGTCACATCAGCCTGCAGTTCAACAGCAGCCTGTTTACCCGCGCCGACTCGCGTAGCTCGGCGGCCTCTGCCGGCCTGCTGGGGGCTTTTATGGGGTCGCTGTACATGTTGCTGATTGTGCTGCTGGTAGCGGTGCCGCTGGGGGTGGGTGCAGCGCTGTATCTGGAAGAGTTTGCGCCCAAAAACCGCTGGACCGATCTGGTTGAAATCAATATCAACAACCTAGCAGCCGTACCGTCCATTGTCTTTGGTTTGTTGGGTGCGGCCCTGTTTATCAACACCCTGCGCATGCCCCTGTCCGCACCGCTGGTAGGCGGGCTGGTACTGAGCCTGATGGCGCTGCCCACGGTCATCATTGCCACCCGTGCCGCCCTGCAAGCGGTGCCCGATTCGCTGCGCCAAGCGGCGTTGGGCATGGGTGCCTCGCACAACCAGGTGGTGTTTCATCATGTGCTGCCACAGGCGCTGCCCGGCGTACTCACGGGAGCCATTCTGGCGGTCGCACAGTCGCTCGGCGAGACCGCGCCGCTGCTGCTGATCGGCATGAATGCCTTTGTCGCCAGCGTACCGGCCTCGCCGCTGGACCAGTCCAGCGCCCTGTCGGTGCAGATTTTCCTGTGGCAGGGCCACGAACTACGCAACTTTTTTGAAGCCCGTACCGCCGCCGCCATCATTGTGCTGCTGAGCCTGATGATCAGCCTCAACGCCATCGCCATCTGGCTGCGCAAACGCCTGCAAAACCAATGGAGCTAACCGCCATGTCATCGACACCCAACACGGGCTTGCTGCCCGTGCGCACCAAGATGAGCGCGCAGGACGTGCGCATTTATTATGGCCAACACATGGCCGTCAAGGGCATCAGCCTGGACCTGTTGGAAAACGAGGTGATGGCCTTTATCGGACCGTCCGGTTGCGGCAAATCCACCCTGCTGCGCGCCTTCAACCGCATGAACGACACCATTGCCGGTTGCCGCGTGGAGGGCCGTATCCTGCTCGACGGCGAAGACATCCAAGACCCGTCGGTGGACGTGGTTATGCTGCGTGCACGCATCGGCATGGTATTCCAGAAGCCCAATCCCTTTCCCAAGTCAATTTACGATAACGTCGCCTACGGCCCGCGCATTCACGGGTTGGCCCGTGGCCGGGGTGATCTGGACGATATTGTCGAAGACAGCCTGCGCCGTGCCGGCCTGTGGGACGAGGTGAAAGACCGGCTGAACAGTTCCGGCACCGGCCTGTCCGGCGGCCAGCAGCAACGCCTGTGCATTGCCCGCGCCATTGCCGTCAGCCCCGAGGTGATCCTGATGGACGAACCCTGCTCAGCACTGGACCCCATTGCCACCGCCAAAATCGAAGAGCTGATTGCCGAACTGTCGCGCCAGTACAGCATTGCCATTGTCACCCACTCCATGCAGCAAGCGGCGCGCGTCTCCGACCGCACCGCCTATTTTCACCTGGGCGAACTGGTCGAGGTCAATGCCACCGACAAGGTATTTACCCAGCCCGACAACCCGCTGACCGAAGCCTACATCACCGGCCGTTTCGGCTGATTACAGGAGTTTTGCCATGTTATTCAAACTCGGAAAACACAGCTCCAGCCAATTCATGTACGAAATGGAAACCATCCGCAACGATCTGCTGCGCATGGGCGGGCTGGTGGAAAAGCAGGTCGATGATGCGCTGCAGTCATTCCTGCAGGCCGATACCGAGCTAGCCCAGCGGGTACTGGTCACAGAACAGGAAGTTGACGCCCTAGAGAAGCGCATCGACGAAGAATGTGCGCGAGTGCTGGCGCTGCGCCAGCCGGCTGCCATCGACCTGCGTACCATTTTGGCCGTCAGTAAATGCGTCGCCGATCTGGAGCGCATTGGCGACAAGGCCGCCAAAATTGCCGCTCAGGGCATCGAACTCAGCCAAGATCGCGCCCAACCGGCCGGTCAGGTTGAAGTGCGCCACATTGGCACCCGTGTACGCGCCATGCTGCACGACGCGCTGGATGCCTTTGCCCGTTTTGATGCCGACAAGGCCGTCAGTGTCGCCGCAGCCGACGCCGAAGTGGACGCCGAATACCACAGTGCCATGCGCTCGTTGGTCACCTTTATGATGGAAGACCCGCGCTCAATTACCCACATTCTCAAAGTAATGTCGGTGCTGCGTGCCCTTGAGCGTATTGGCGACCACTCACGCAACCTGTGCGAGCAGGTGGTGTACCTCGTCGAAGGCAAGGACGTGCGCCACATTCCGGTTGAGCAGATGCGCGCACTGCTGGGGCGTCAGCCGTCCTGAGCCCGTCATTCAAAACAGGCTGCCCTGCTGCGTATCCTGCTCATGTGCGCTGGATGTCTGCAGGGCCGCTTCGCGGGCTTTCTGGATACGCGCCTTGCGTTGGTGGCACAGGCGCACCACCTCGCGCCTTTGCGCCGGGCTCAACTGCAGCCAGTACAAGCGCTCGTCACGCGAGCGCAGGCAGCCCTTGCAATAGCCTTTGTTGTTGACTTCGCACACACCTATACAGGGGCTGGGGATATCGAAAAATTCGAGCTGGCTCATGACGGCATCTGTTATCTGTACTGACCGGCACCCACGCGGCCCGGATCGACCGGGGGTCATTGTAGCGCAGGTGCAGTGCTGATGCGGCTTTGCCGCTGTCAAGGCAAAACCTTAAAAACTTTGCGGTTGAAATGCCTGCCGCCTTTACCTTATATTGCGCGCCACATGACTCGCAAACACAGCATATTGTGTTTAATCAAAGGCTCCCTACTCTTTACTTTTGTCAGCATTTACGTTAGAGCGCTGCCGCCGAGCAGCCTTGGCGTATAGGCGTTGCCGACGACAAAACGCAGCGAGCCTGCCCTTTCCACTCTTGTCCAAGGACCTTTTGTGATGACAGACCCCAGCACCATTCTGGTCAACAAACGTGATGGCCGCCAGGAACCCCTTAATCTGGACAAGATCCACCGCGTGCTCGACTGGGCCGCGCTGGGCTTAAACAATGTCTCCGTTTCTCAGGTTGAGCTGAAATCCCACATTCAGTTTTACAGCGGTATCCGTACCAAAGACATCCACGAAACCATCATCAAGGCGGCTGCCGACCTAATCAGTGCCGATACGCCCGACTACCAGTATATGGCTGCCCGTCTGGCCATTTTCCACCTGCGCAAGATTGCCTACGGCGAGTTCGAGCCGCCCCATTTGTACGACCACGTGGTGCGTCAAACCGAAGGCAAGCGCTACGATGAACACATCCTTAAAGACTACAGTCGTACCGAGTTCGATGTGCTCAACGATGCCATTGACCATGGCCGTGACATGAATTTTTCTTACGCGGCAGTTAAACAGCTGGAAGGCAAGTATCTGGTACAAAACCGCGTCACCGGCGAGGTCTACGAAAGCCCGCAGATGCTCTACATGCTGATCGGCATGTGCCTGTTCGCTAACTACCCCAAAGACACGCGACTGGATTACATCGTGCGCTTCTACGATGCCATCTCGTTGTTCAAGATTTCCCTGCCTACACCCATCATGGCCGGTGTACGTACGCCGTCACGCCAGTTCAGCTCCTGCGTACTGATCGAGTGCGGCGACAGCCTGGACTCGATCAACACCACCACCAACGCCATCGTCAAGTACGTGTCCCTGCGTGCTGGCATCGGCATCAACGCTGGCCGTATCCGTGCAGTAGGCAGCCCAATCCGTGGCGGCGAAGCTCAACACACCGGCTGCATTCCGTTCTTCAAGCTGTTCCAAGCGGCAGTTAAGTCCTGCTCGCAAGGCGGTGTACGGGGTGGTGCTGCTACCCTGTTCTATCCGCTGTGGCACCTTGAAGTGGAGTCATTGCTGGTACTGAAGAACAACCGTGGTGTAGAAGAAAACCGTGTACGTCACATGGACTACGGTGTGCAGATCAACAAGCTGCTGTATCAGCGCCTGATCAAAAGCGAAAACATTACCCTGTTCTCGCCGCATGAAGTGCCTGGCCTGTACGACGCCTTCTTTGCCGATCAGGACGAGTTTGAGCGTCTGTACACCAAGTATGAGCAAGATGAGAGCATTCGTAAGCGCACCATCCCAGCAGTCGAGCTGTTCTCGCTGATGATGCAAGAGCGCGCCAGCACCGGTCGCATCTATATCCAGAACGTTGACCACTGCAACACACACAGTCCGTTCGATCCTAAAGTTGCGCCGATTCGTCAATCCAACCTGTGTCTGGAAATCGCCCTGCCGACCAGTCCGCTGGAAGACATCCACGACGCCGATAAGGAAATCGCCCTCTGCACGCTATCTGCCTTCAACCTTGGTGCTATCGAGGATTTGAGTGAGCTGGAAGAAATGGCCGAACTGGCTGTACGTGCGCTGGATTCACTGCTGGATTATCAGGACTACCCGATTGCCGCCGCCAAAAACGCCTCCATGAAGCGTCGTACCCTCGGCATTGGCGTCATCAACTATGCCTACTATCTGGCTAAGAACGGCGTGAAATACTCTGACGGTTCCGCTAACTGCCTCACCCACCGCACGTTTGAAGCGATTCAGTATTACCTGCTGAAAGCCTCCAACAAGCTGGCTCGTGAGTTTGGTGCCTGCCCGGGTTTCAACGAAACCACCTACGCACAGGGCATCCTGCCGATTGATACCTATAAGAAGGACTTGGACGCCATCGTACAGGAGCCGCTGCACCTGGATTGGGAAGCTCTGCGCCACGAGATTGTCGAGCATGGCCTGCGTAACTCTACCCTGAGTTCTCTGATGCCGTCCGAGACCTCCAGTCAAATATCCAACGCCACCAATGGTATTGAACCGCCACGTGGTCTGGTATCCATCAAGCAATCCAAGGATGGCATCCTCAAGCAAGTGGTGCCTGACTACGAAAACTTGAAAGACCAGTACGAACTGCTGTGGAGCATGCCCAACAATGACGGCTATTTGCAGCTGGTCGGTATCATGCAGAAGTTTGTCGATCAGGCTATCTCAGCCAACACCAATTACGATCCGCAGAGCTTTGAAGGTGGACGTGTACCGATGCGCCAGCTACTCAAAGACCTGCTCACGGCTTACAAGTACGGCCTAAAGACCCTCTACTACCAGAATACCCGTGATGGTGCCGAAGACAGCCAGAACGATCTGGATGACGGGTGTGCCGGTGGTGCTTGCAAGATTTGATCGGAGACTAGAATGAAATACAGTACGTTTTCGCAAAAAGACAATGACCAGCTTAAAGAGCCGATGTTTTTCGGCCAGCCGGTCAACGTGGCGCGTTACGATCAGCAAAAATTTCCTATTTTTGAAAAACTGATCGAAAAGCAGCTGTCGTTTTTCTGGCGTCCAGAAGAAGTGGATGTCACCCAAGACCGTATCGACTACCAGAATCTGCCTGAGCACGAAAAGCATATTTTCATCAGCAACCTGAAGTATCAGACTTTGCTTGATTCGATTCAGGGCCGCAGTCCAAACGTGGCTTTCTTGCCGCTGGTGTCGATCCCAGAGCTGGAAACTTGGATTGAAACTTGGTCGTTCTCTGAGACCATCCACTCGCGTTCCTACACCCATATCATTCGCAACATTGTGAATGATCCATCGGTGGTGTTTGACGACATCGTGCGCAACGAGCACATCATCGAGCGTGCCGGTGATATCTCCAAGTATTACGATGCGCTGATTCACGACACACTGATTTACTTGAAGCTGGGTGAAGGCAAACACGAACTGAAAGGCAAAACCTACGAAATTTCGTTGTTTGAACTCAAGCGCAAAATGTATCTGTGCATGATGAGCGTCAACGTGCTGGAAGCCATCCGCTTCTACGTTAGCTTCGCCTGCTCATTTGCCTTTGCCGAGCGCCGCCTAATGGAAGGCAACGCCAAGATCATCCGCTTGATTGCCCGTGATGAGGCGCTGCACCTAACGGGTACCCAGCACATCCTCAACATCATGCAAAACGGTCAGGACGATCCAGAAATGGCCGAGGTAGCCAAATCCTGTCACGAAGAGTGTGTGGAAATTTTCCGTCATGCTGCACAACAGGAAAAGGAATGGGCTAAATACCTGTTCAAGGACGGCTCGATGATTGGCCTGAACTACGACATTCTCAGCCAATATGTCGAGTACATCACCAACCTGCGTATGACTGCCGTTGGTCTGGAGCCGCTGTTTAAGAATGCCAGCCAAAATCCGATTCCTTGGATCAATGCTTGGTTAGTGTCAGACAACGTACAGGTAGCGCCGCAAGAAGTGGAAGTCAGTTCGTACCTTGTTGGTCAGATTGACGCGTCCGTCTCCGTTGACGACCTGGGTGAATTCGAGCTGTGAGCCACGGCGTGCAAATCATGACCGAAGACATGGTGTTCGAGCTGGGTGACGACGAAACCCTGCTCGATGCCCTAGAACGCACCGGTCACCAAGTCGAATATCAGTGCCGCAGCGGCTACTGCGGCGCCTGCCGCATCCCGCTCAAAACTGGCCGTGTCGAGTACTCTAAACCACCTCTGGCACTACTGCGCCGCGGCGAAATACTGCCCTGCTGCTGCACCGTCACCGAACCTCTCAAACTCAAAGTGCACCTGCGCAGCAAACTGGCTGGGTAGTCTCGGTTAAGTGCGCAGCGACAGCCGGACGCAGCGTCCTGTCTGACCCAACCGCCGCAGTGCAAAACACCAAACAGCATCCTAACTGCCCCAAACTCCACAGTGCCAAACAAACAGCTACAGCGTAATGTGATACCGATGCGTAAGTGACTTTTTAAAGTCCTTAACCACCGCCAACGAATCCCGCAGCAGCTCGCGCTCAAACTTATTCAGCCGCTTGAAGTCGATCTCGTTGGGCGTTTCATCGTGAGGCTGACCGCTATCGCTCGCCCGCTCAATTTGCTGCTGCAGACGCAACTGCACAAAGAAGCTTAGCGCCTCGCTCAGGTTGGCTGCGGTTTCGCGCTCTAACACCTTGCGTTCGGTCAAAATTTCCAGCCGCTTGAAGGTATTGGTTTCCAGAATCCGATGTTCCAGCGCCATGGTACGAATACCGTGCACAATCGGGAAAATACCCGCTTTCTTTATATCCAATCCGCTACTGGTTTTAAGCTGGCCAAAAAACGTCAGTGGCGTTTCAAAATCCAGCGCGGCGCGGGCAAAGAATGAGAAAAACACCTGATTACTGTGAATATCACGCATAAAGGCATTACGTGACACCTTAAACAACGCCGGATTACCCGCCACCGGTTTACTGTCGGCAGCAATTGCCAGATTCATCTTGGCCGTACCGTCGCTGCTGCGGCTCCAACGGGTCAACTTGCCAGTCCAAGCACGCACCGAATTTACCCACTCGGGATTGGACACCATAATATTGCCAGGACAAGGCGGAAAACCGAACGAAATCAACGTGTCGCTAAATTCCTGCATCACTTTGTGCATGTCGGGCCAGTCTAGGCCATCGCGATAAATCAGGCCGTTATCTTGGTCGGTTTTCATGATCTGCTCGCCACGGCCTTCCGAACCCATGACAATCAGGCACACATGCGGATGCACTTCCTTGGGTACGATCAGCTCGAACAGCTTACCCAGAATGCGGCTGTTGACCGCTGCCAGCAATTCCATGGTGAAACGGATTTTTACCCCCGATGACAGCAACGCCTTGATCAAATCAAACAGCCCAAACGATGCCTCGCGTAGCTCTTCGATGGTCTGTGCCCGCTCAACCCGCAAGCCAATAACGTGCGAATGGCTGGAGAAATAACTGAGCACATCAGTCAGCTCAATCACCCCACACAGCTCGCCCTGCTCATCTTTTACCACCACCCGCTCAATATGCTGCTGGGTCATGATAATGAGCGCGTTAAACAAATAATCATCTGGGCGGATGCTGATCAGGCGATAACTGGCTATGTCAGCCACATCCGTGTCCAGCGGCAGCTTGTTGAGAATCACCGCGTCCAGCAGGTCGGTGCCCGTTACCATACCGTAACGCTTGCCCTTGCGCGCCAGCAAGCAGTCGGCCTTTTCCTCACGCATCAGGCGAGTGGCGGCCTCAATGCTGGTACCCTGCTCCACCACCAGCGGATCACGCACAGTGCTGTCTTCGATGCGCGCCAGCATAAACTCGGCCATATCCTGGTTTTGCGTATGTTGGGCAACAATTTCACGCTTGGCGCTTAGGTTTTGCTGGAAGTACTCGGCAAATTGCGCATTGCTGTCCATCAGTTCAAACAAGATCTGTGAAGGCAGCAAATAGGCGATAGTCGGCTCTACCGCATAAAAACGGTGAATGGCCTTGCCGTTGAAAATCGACCAGCCGCCAAAGTACTCTTCGGTTTCGTAGTACATAAATACGCTGGCCGCCGCCACTTCGCCGTCGCTGGCGGTTTCGGTGCGGTGATCAGCCTCCGCCACCTTGCCGCCATGGATGACAAACACCCCGCGGGGCGGGCCACCGGCCTCGATCAACACCTCGCCCGGCGCAAACTCCATACATTCCACAGTAGCCAGCAGCTTTGCCTGCTCATGCTCGTCCAGCAGGCTGAAAGGAACGGTTTGCAGATTGAAGGGTACCGACATGCGCATCTCCTTGTTGTGTTTATAGCGCTGGCGACCGGCAACCACCGGCCTTCCGTTGCAGCAGAATATATTTTTTTGCAACAAATTAAATCATGCCTTTGGCCAAAAAGGCCATTAGCTGGCTGCACATTCGGTCTATATGGCCAGCGATTACTGCTTATCCTTTGCCTTGCTTTTGCAAATATAGCGCAATCTAGATCCCTGCACGGTAACCGGTAAACTGCCCCAGTCGCTTGGCATCACCCTGCCGTTGCTGAACCCTGGATAGCGGCTCTGCCAACGTGCCAATACGGCAGCTACCCCGCTTTGCCAGCCACAAAAAAACCGCCCCTACCAGACGGCCGGGGCGGTTTTTTATGCAGCGAATTGCTTACTTCTTGGAAGCGGCAACCTGGGCGGCAACTTCGGCGGCAAAGTCTTCTTCTTTGCGCTCGATGCCCTCACCCACTTCAAAGCGGGTGAAGCCAATGATTTTGGCACCGGCTTTTTCGGCCAGTTTGCCAACAGTCACCTCAGGGTCTTTAACAAAGGCCTGACCAACCAAGCTGATCTCGGACAGGAACTTGTTGATACGGCCCTTGACCATGTTCTCAACGATGTTCTCAGGCTTGCCCTTGATCTTGTCTTCGTTCAACTGCATGAAGATTTCTTTTTCCTTGGCAACCAGCTCTTCGGAAACTTCTTCAGGATTGACCACCTGCGGGTTGCTGGCAGCAACATGCATGGCGATGTCGCGGGCCAGTTCGCTGTCGCCACCTTCCAGGGAAACCACAACACCAATGCGGTTGCCGTGCTGGTAAGCGCCCAGAACGTCGCCTTCGATGCGGGCAATGCGACGGATGTTGACGTTTTCGCCGGTTTTGGCAACCAACTCTTCACGCGCTGTTTCGCGCTCTTCGATCAGTGCGGCAGCATCGGTGTAGCCTTTGCTGGCAGCAATTTCTAGGCTCTCGGCCACGAAGTTTTTGAAGTCTTCTTGCAGAGCAAGGAAGTCGGTTTGTGAGTTGACTTCAATAACGGTTGCAGTTTTATTGTCGGCAGACAGCTTGATGGCAACAGAGCCTTCAGCGGCGATATTGCCGGCTTTCTTGGCAGCCTTGATGGCACCTGCGGCACGCATGTCGTCAATGGCTTTTTCGATGTCGCCACCAGCGGCTTCAAGGGCTTTTTTGCAATCCATCATGCCCTGGCCGGTACGCTCGCGCAGCTCTTTAACCAATGCAGCAGTAATTTGTGTCATCGTCTTTCCTCGTTAATCAGTTGATGGCGACAATCATGAAAATGCCGCCGGAATACAGACAAAAAAGGGGGCTAGGCCCCCTTTATTCAGGTGCCTAGATGCCTTATCAGGCGCCGGCAGCCTCGTCGGCTACTTCAACAAACTCTTCAGCGGAAGCAGCGCTTTTCTGACGGGCGCGCACAACAGCGTCGGCGGCGGCGGTCAGGTACAGCTGAACGGCGCGAATGGCGTCGTCGTTACCGGGAATGATGTAGTCAACGCCGGCAGGGCTGCTGTTGGTGTCAACCACACCAATAACAGGGATACCCAGCTTGTTGGCTTCTTGGATGGCGATGCGTTCGTGGTCAACGTCTACCACGAAAATGGCGTCAGGCAGGCCGCCCATGTCTTTGATACCACCTATGCTACGCTCCAGCTTTTCCAGATCGCGGGTGCGCATCAGGGCTTCTTTTTTGGTCAGCTTTTCAAATGTGCCGTCCTGAGCCTGAACTTCCAGATCGCGCAGGCGCTTGATGGAGGTGCGGATGGTTTTGTAGTTGGTCAGCATGCCGCCCAACCAACGGTGGTCTACGTAAGGCATGCCGCAACGCTGGGCTTGCTCACGGACGATTTTGCTGGCGGAACGCTTGGTGCCAACAAACAGGATTTTGTTCTTGCCGGATGCTTTTTGCTCAATGACGCGCATGGCATCGTTGAACATAGGCAGGGTTTGTTCCAGGTTGATGATGTGAATCTTGTTGCGCGCACCGAAAATGTACTTGCCCATTTTGGGGTTCCAGTAACGGGTTTGGTGTCCGAAGTGAACACCGGCTTGCAGCATGTCGCGCATGGATACGGCTTGAGTCATGGTATTTCCTGTAATAAATTTTGGGTTAAGCCTCCACATACCCCGCTTTTCAACCCCGAAAGGCACCCAGAAAAACGTGTCGGTATGTGTGTGGATTAAGTCGCTGGGCAGGTTTTCTGCAAAGCGGCGCGTTTTATACCACAGCCGACTGCAAAACGCCAATTTTTCTGAGTGGGCGGCGGGCTGAGTCGGGCTCTCGCTCAAGCCGTTCTATGGCGGTAACCCAGCAATCAGGTCTGTATACCTGTGGCTGCTGTTGATGT
Source organism: Thiopseudomonas sp. (assembly GCA_018384595.1). Lineage (GTDB taxonomy): Bacteria > Pseudomonadota > Gammaproteobacteria > Pseudomonadales > Pseudomonadaceae > Thiopseudomonas. The sequence goes on along the minus strand of JAHAYO010000043.1, from coordinate 46 downwards.
GTTGCGCGTAGGTAGGTAGCTGGCCGGTCAAGGTCTGTGCTGCGGC
>JAHAYO010000023.1 GCA_018384595.1 Thiopseudomonas sp. | reverse complement strand
AATGTCCTCAATCACCTCATCCCGGGTCCAGCCCATGATGTCGTAATCCTGACCACCTTCGAGCAGGTGCACCTCAGCACGGAAATACTTGCGCTCCAGCTCGCAGGCTTCGTCATCGTCCTGGCAGCTGAAATCCGGACGCAGATAGGCACGCGGGCGCACTTCATACAAAAAGTTCACCTCGGCATTGTGCTGCACCTCAAACTGTACGCGGTTTTCCTTGCCCTCACGCACATCAACGGCCAGGCCCTGCTTGCGCAGTTCAATGGCAATTTCTTCGGCGGCGGGCTTGACCACTTCATCCAGAAAGCGGTTGACGTGGGCGCGGCGCGGAAAGCTGACCATATTGCGCAGACGACGCTGCCACGACACATTGCTGCTGCGACTTGCAGTGGATTGCTGCAGCAGCATGCGTTTGGTCGAGTCCACGTGCAGTGCCCGTAACAGTCCCCACATTGAGGCCAGCAACACCACAGAAAATGGCAGCGCACTGGCAATGGTCACGGTTTGCAGGGCGGTTAGGCCGCCGCTAAGCAGCAGGGCAATGGCCACCACGCCGGTGGAAGACGCCCAGAAGATGCGCTGCCACACCGGGGTGTTGATTTGGCCGCCGGAGGCCAGCATGTCGATCACCAAAGAGCCAGAGTCGGCTGAGGTAACAAAGAACAATAACACCATGGCCACAGCCACCAGTGACAACAGGCTGCTGAGGGGGAAGTGTTCAAGGAAGTTGAACAGCGCCAGCGAGGAGTCGGCACTGACAGTTTGTGCCAGCTCCACCATGTCGCGGTTGAGGATCATGTCGATGGCGGTGTTGCCGAATACGGTCATCCACGCCAGGGTAAAACCGGTTGGTACCAGCAGCACGCCGGTGATGAACTGGCGGATGGTGCGGCCTCGCGAGATGCGGGCAATAAACATGCCGACAAAGGGCGACCAGGAAATCCACCAGCCCCAGTAGAACAGGGTCCAGCCGCCGATCCAGTCGGTAGGCTCATAGGCGTACAGGTTGAAGGTCTTGCTGACAATTTCGGACAGGTAGCTGCCGGTATTCTGCACAAAGGACTTGAACAGGAAGGCAGTCGGGCCAAACGCCAGTACCAGCAGCATCAGAATCACCGCCAGTACCAGGGTGATTTCTGACAGTATTTTGATGCCGCGATCCAGTCCGCTGGCCACTGACAGGGTTGCCAGCGCGGTGGCGGTCACAATCAGGATGACCTGAATGGTTTCGTTGACCGGCAGATCGAACAGGTAGTTAAAACCACTGTTGATCTGCAACACGCCAAAACCCAGCGAAGTGGCGATACCGAATACGGTACCGATGATGGCGAAAATGTCGATGGCGTGACCGATCGGCCCGTAGATGCGTTCGCCAATCAGCGGGTAGAGCGCCGAGCGCAGGGTCAGCGGCAAGCCGTGGCGGTAACAGAAAAACGCCAGCACCAGCGCGACAATGGCGTAAATGCCCCAGGCATGCAGGCCCCAGTGGAAGAAGGTCAGCTTCATTGCTTCCTTGGCAGCCTCGACCGTGCCGGGCTCGCCGACCGGAGGCGTGAGGAAGTGCATGACCGGCTCGGCCACGCCAAAGAACATCAGGCCGATACCCATTCCGGTGGAAAACAGCATGGCAAACCAGGTCGAGTTTTTGTAGTCGGGGGTACTGTGGTCGGGGCCGAGCTTGATGTCGCCGTAGCGGCTCATGGCCATAAAGGCAATGCCTATCAGGATCAGGGCAACGGTGAGAACGTAAAACCAGCTGACATTTTCCATGATCCAGCTTTGGATGGCACCGAAAACGCTTTGAGCTATGTCGGGGGCGGCGCTGGCAAAGACCACTAGGGCAATGATAATGGTGGCGGAGGTAAAAAAGACGGGTGGGTTGATGGTCCTACCGCGTTGCGTGGGTGTGTCCATGTGAGGCTCCCGGGCAGACTGACGGGGTCAGTTGCTTCTGGTGACTGGCGCGCACCCGTGTGGGTGGCGATGACGGTAGTACCTTCCCTTGCACCTGCCAGCGAAACGGCATCGTTTCGGGGTTTTGTGGAAAAACCTGCATCCTGCATACACAGCTGGCTACCCGCTACGGGGTAAAAAAAGCATTGCCGTGCTTGATCAACCACGGCAACAAAGCAGGCTAATTGTAGCGGTTGTCATCTTTTATGGCAAAACGTGGGCGTTTTGTGGGGAAATGTCGGGTTGTGGTCAGTATGCAAACATCCCATGAATGGGACGTGCTTAGGCGTGCCGTCATTGAGTCACGCAGCCATAGTGAGGCTCTCACTTACTCCCCAAATACCGCTTCCAGACAGTCGGCAAACAGGATGCGCTCGGTCCACTGCTCCAGTTCTGCCTCGCTGGCGTTTTGTAGGCGCTCTAGGCTGGCAGCGTCCAGCTCGCGGAACTTGAGTTGTAGCAGTTTTTGTAGGGTATTTTGCAGCGTGCTCAGCCGGCCTTTGCCCATGCCCCGCTCGATACCTTGCTCAATGCCTTGCTCAATACCTTGCGCAAAGGATTCTCGTTTGTAAATCGCCATGTAACTCATGGTGTCATCCTCCTGTTCGATCAGGTTTACGCCACGATTATAGTAGCTCAGTTCCTGCTTGGGGATGCGAATCATCCATTCGATGAAGTCATGCATCTGGTAGATGTGTTGCCGGCTGTAGCCTTTTTTGCGCGCC
>JAHAYO010000021.1 GCA_018384595.1 Thiopseudomonas sp. | reverse complement strand
TGTTAGCTGAGCCTTATTACTTGTGCTGTGTAGCTGCGGCAAACTTGCTCCGATGCGCAAGCTATCCTGCACTATGGACAGCAGCGCATCAGACTCTGCTTGAGTAATGCACGAATCCGCCATTTGCAGAAACTGGGGCCAGACCCAGCGGCGACACTTGAGTAGCAGTGGGTAAAGCATTGGCGTGGGCTTTGTTACATGATGCAGCATGCTGACCAAAGACTGATCTTCCAGCACCTGAAACACAGAATGTAACTGACTGCTGGTTATCAGCCCCTGTTCGGTTCTGGCAAGAAGTCTGACCGCCGACGCGCTGTCCACCAGACCCATTTCCCGGAGAATGGCAACCCGCCGGCGCTTGGCCATACGCTCAAAGTTTAAGAGATCAATTTGGTGGCTTTCAGCGTAGTCCACCAGCAAGGCAAACAACAGCCAGTTCGACTGAGCCAGTTCAACAGCGGCTTCAGAGCTGAGCATCGCCTGCATTAGCTGATACTGTTTGCGCGGAAATGCAGCGGCGACTGCCTTCATTGCCGGGCTAACCCTGCTGCTGCAAAAACAGGTCAACAGTTCATCCAGCATAAACCCTGGTTCTTCCAGAAAGCCGCTTACAGCCACCAACTGGCCATGATCCCAGGACTTCCATTGCAACGGATATTCGTGCTCAGGACTTTGTATGTGGATTTTCAATGCACCAAAATCCACCTCAAGGACATTTTGGGCACGGTGTACAAATGTTGAGCACTGCATGAAAATTTGCCTCTGCGCTAACCCGTTAAGCTTGGTTTAAGCAGTGTTACACAGATAAGCGTCAGAATATGTCGCTGATTTTCCTCATGTTAAGAAAACGCTTATTTTTTAACATGAGGAAGGTGTCATGTTAAAAATTTCACGCTTTGCTAACAGGTGCTGGTGTAGTGGCCTAATGAAACCAGACACCCGTTTAGGCGATAATACTCGCCATTGAGAGGTGTTCGATGACTGGTGAAAGCCCTCAGCCTGTTATCTGTATTTTCTCAGCCAATTGGCAAAAATAGTCAGGCGACCAAATATCAAGCACGGATTTATCCGTAAGAAAGCGTTCAACATCCTGCTTGGCATTTTCTAGGTCGGTGTTTTTTATTTTATCGGTAAGTAGCTGTTTAAATTCATTTTCGGACAGCGGCTTTTCGATACTATGACTTTGCATTGCCCGCTCATTAAAGTGCGGTAAGTTTAGTGGTATGCGCTTTCTCATGTACCATTCAAAATCAAACCAGTCACGACCTTTTACGCGATTTTTCCATTGACGAAATAATAAAGCGTGCATTTTACCTGCAAATAAATCAGGTAGCTGAAAGCACTTAACATAAAAAGAAAACGGCTCGATTAGCAGCTTTTCTTCTGTGTTAAAGCCAAGTGGCGGCTGAGTATCGACCTCAAATTTAATTTTGATTGGTTGTGCTGCAAGCAAAGTAAGATCGAAAATATGTGTAGTATTTTTTAAAAAAGCAGACTCAATTGCGGTCGCAACGGATTTACTTTTTTGTTTGATCTCTACTTCTACGCCGTTGGCTTTAAATTCGGATTTAATGGCTTCAAAATAAGGCTCTAGCGTAAAATCTTCATCCGTTTTCAGCAATGAAAAATCTAAATCTTCAGAATATCTAGGCAATTGGTAAAAAATGCGCAAACAAGTACCGCCATAAAAAGCCGCTTTGTTAAAAAAGCCACCACGATATAGTCCTCCCAAAGCAATTTCCTGCATTACCTCGCGCAATGCCTGTAGTTGCTGTTCTTTAGAGGTGAGCTGATAACGGCTTAGCATTTGTTCTAACATGACAAATTCCTTAAAAATTCGGGTAAAAACCTCAGCCTTTGTTGCCTGAAACCTGTGGCAGCTATTTTTTCTATCAAGGCCAAATCCAGTTCTGCTAGTGCCTGCTCATCCATACGCATATCTTCGAGCAGAATCGTTGCCAGGCTTTTTGCTGAATAAATTTTTAAGTTAGGCGTTAAAACAAGCCAATCACACAAGGCTTTTTCTGGGCTTGCCTGCATAAAAGCAACTTTTGTGTCTTCCTGAATGTGACGAATGCCGAGGCTATAGTAGTCGGCAGGCAAGGTTTGATAACTAAAAATGCTCAAAGGTGTGCTGAATTGCCGCCCGCGCTTGGTGGTTACGCTGGTAACCGTGGCGACAAATTCAGGGATCAAACCGTATTGGCTTAGGGCAAATTCTAATGACACATAAGAAGGGCCGTAAAGATGATTAGCTATCAATGGCAGGCTAATTAAACGCTCATTTTTTTGCGGCGCGACAACATATAGACCTTTTTTTAGGCCGATTAAACGACCTTCCTTTAGCAGGCTATGAATTTTTGCATTCGGCGCAGCATAGCTTTCCAACATGGAAGCCAAAGTGCCATGTGATAAAACCAGCCCTGAAAGTTCTGAAAAATTCGGCATAGAATCTAAGATTTTGAATGGATAATCAGATTAAAACTAATTATCTAGGCAAAATCAATGATTTTTTGGGTGTTCGCCACCGCTGCGATACCGCAGCCGGTGGCTTCTTCCTTTCTGCGCATCTAACGACTAGGCATCAACCAATACAGCAACCCGGCAGACAAAAGACTACCCGTCAAGGCAATTGTGATATCTACTCCCGTTTCACTCCAAGGCAAGCCACCCACTAACCAACCACCGGCTGACACGAACAGAAAAATAAGCAAAACAGCCAGCGTACACATAACAATAGCTGCAGCAACCAGACGCAAAACATCCCGCCCGCTACGGACTGTGAAAACTGGCGGGCGCTTTGTAGTCACAGAAAACTGCGCCATATAGTCCTCAACAGAGGGCATCGCCCTCAGCATGGCAATATCGCTGAGAGCTTCCTTCAAGTCCTCACCCTCCAGAGCTGCCGCTGCCTGTGATTCCAGCTCATCCAGCTTAGCCTTCTGCATAGGCCACTTGCCTCTATTTGTATAAACGGGGCAAGGCGCGTTACTCCCGCGCCCCACGCACGCCCTCGCTAATCTCGCGACACTGCGCCAGCACATCACGAATCGCCTGCTCCGGCGTTTGCGCGGCGTTGATTTTATCCACCAGTGCCGAGCCGACCACCACGCCGTCAGCCAGCCGTGCCACATTGGCGGCATGTTCGGCGGTACGGATACCAAAGCCGATACACACCGGCAGGTCGCTATGGCGGCGCAGGCGGGCGTAAGCTTCGCTGACCTGATCCAGACTGGCGGTAGCACCACCCGTGACACCGGCCACCGAGACGTAGTAAATAAAACCGGAGCTGTCCTTGAGCACAGTGGGCAGGCGCACATCGTCCGTGGTCGGGGTGGTCAGGCGGATAAAGTCGATGCCGGCAGCCTGGGCGGGTTCGCACAGTTCTTCGTTGTGCTCAGCGGGCACGTCAACCACGATCAGGCCGTCCACGCCAGCTTCTTTGGCATCACGCACAAAGTTGTCCACACCGTAATGGAAGATCGGGTTGTAATAGCCCATCAGCACAATGGGGGTGTGATCGTTGTCGGTGCGGAACTCGCGCACCATTTGCAGGGTTTTGCGCAGGCTCATGCCGTTGCCCAGCGCGCGCTGGTTGGCCAGCTGAATGGCCGGGCCGTCAGCCATGGGGTCGGTAAAGGGCATGCCCATTTCGATCACGTCGGCACCGGCTTCCGGCAGGCCGCGCAGGATGGTCAGGGCAGTGGCGTAATCCGGGTCGCCGGCGGTCAAAAAAGTGACCAGCGCAGCGCGGTTTTCTTGTTTCAGTGTGGCAAAGCAGGCTTGTATACGGCTCATGACTGCGCTCCTTGTTGACCCAGATGGTGCATGATACTGGCCATGTCTTTATCGCCACGGCCAGACAGGTTGACCACCATCAGGTGATCTTTGGGCAGCCCGGGTGCGCGCTTGACCGCTTCGGCCAGTGCGTGTGACGACTCCAGCGCAGGGATGATGCCTTCCTGACGGCACAGCAACTGGAACGCCGCCAGTGCCTCGTCATCGCTGACAGCGGTGTACTCTACCCGCCCCACGTCACGCAACCAAGCATGCTCGGGGCCAACGCCCGGGTAATCCAGGCCGGCAGAAATCGAGTGGGCATCCTTGATCTGACCGTCTTCGTCCTGCAGCAGATAGGTTTTGTTGCCATGCAAAACACCCGGAGCCCCCAGAGTCAGGCTGGCGGCGTGCTTGCCGGTTTCCAGCCCCAGACCGGCAGCCTCGGCACCGACCATGCTCACCGACGGCTCGTCGAGAAACGCGTGGAACAGGCCGATGGCGTTGGAGCCACCACCCACACAGGCGATCAGCGAATCGGGCAGGCGGCCTTCCTGTTCCTGCAACTGCTGGCGGACTTCCTTGCCGATCACTGCCTGAAAATCGCGCACCATGGCAGGGAAGGGGTGCGGACCGGCCACGGTACCAATCAGGTAGAAGGTGTTGTCTACGTTGGTTACCCAGTCACGCAGCGCTTCGTTCATCGCATCTTTCAGCGTACCGGTACCGGCGGTCACCGGAATCACTGTGGCACCCAGCAGCTTCATGCGGAACACGTTGGCCTGCTGGCGCTCGATGTCGGTGGTGCCCATGTAAACCACGCATTCAAGACCAAACCGCGCGGCCACCGTAGCAGTAGCCACGCCGTGCATGCCGGCGCCGGTTTCAGCGATGATGCGTTTTTTGCCCATGCGCCGCGCCAGCAGAATCTGGCCGATGCAGTTATTGATCTTGTGCGCGCCGGTGTGGTTCAGCTCTTCGCGCTTAAGGTAAATTTTCGCACCGCCCAGGTGCTCGGTCAGGCGTTCGGCAAAATACAGCGGGCTGGGACGGCCCACGTAATCACGTTGAAAGTAGGCCAGTTCGCGCTGAAACTCTGGGTCGTTTTTGGCTTCTTCGTAGGCTTCGCCCAGTTGCAGAATCAGCGGCATCAGCGTCTCGGCCACATAGCGGCCACCAAAAATGCCAAACAGCCCGCGCTCGTCGGGGGCGTTGAAGTAACTTTTCATTGTTGAGTCCTGTTTGAGTCGATGGCCAAATTCTGCCGTAACCCCTAGCACAATAAAAGCGATAAATACGAACCCATCTGTTAGTATTTCTCACATGAAAGACATCGCTCAATTACCTTCCCTGAATGCTCTCCGGGCTTTTGTCGCAGTGGCGAACGAAGGCAGCATCAACGCGGCTGCGCAGCAACTGCATGTAACCCATGGGGCGGTCAGCCGCCAGATCAAATTGCTGGAAGGCGAGTTGGGGACGGCCCTGCTGGAGAAGCAGGGGCGCGGTATAAAACTCACACATGCAGGGCAACAGCTGTACCATGGTTGCCTGCCTGCCTTTCAGGCAATAGCCGACAGCTGCCGACAGCTCAGTCAACAACAGCAGGACAAGCCCCTGGTACTGGCCTGTTCCGGCAGCATCCTCGCCCGCTGGCTGATCCCCCGCCTGCAACAGCTGCAACAGGCCCTGCCGGACCTGAACCTGCAACTGATTACCAGTGCCGGCGATGACAATCCGCAACAACAGGCCGACCTCAGCCTGACCTTTATTGATCACCCGCAAGCCAGCGAGCTGCTGATCCCGCTGGAGCAGGAACGCATCGGCCCGATCATGGCACCACAGCTTGCGTTTATTGATCCGGCCCGGTTGCCAGAGCAAAAACTTCTGCATACCCAATCCCGACCCCAGGCCTGGCCACAGTGGGCGCAACGCAACAGGCTGGATGCACAAAACCTGACCATGGGCCAGGGCTTCCCGCATCTTTCCCATCTGTTGGAAGCCGTAACCGCCGGACTGGGCACAGGTATTGCGCCCGAACTACTGATCCGCACTGACCTGCAACTGCAGCGTCTGGTGGCACCACTGGGCTTTGTTCCCACCGGTTCCTGGCTGTGCCTGCAGATTCATCAGCCACAACAGCTGCAACGGATCCGGCCCCTAATTGCAGAGCTACAAAATTCTGCCGATACCTAGTCATAGCAACCGGCCCGCAAATGGCCTAAGCCAGTACCTTTAATATATACTGGCATCCATACATCACATGACAACCAACGGAGGTTTGCCATGGAAATTTCCCCAAGCCTGATGAGCGCCGGCGTGCAAACCATCAAGGCCAGCCAGCAACAACTGGCCAGCACGGCGCAAACAGTCGCCAACGCAACCGTCAGCGATATGCCAATGCTGAACATCGCCGATCTGACCCAGCAACTGGTGCAGATGGATCAGGCCCAGCATCTGGCCATGATTGGCGGCAAGATGGTCGAAGCGGCCAGTGAAAACATCGGCACCCTGATCAATACCACCAGCTGACCTAATTCAGCTTGCCCATACAAAGCCCGTATTTCTGTGCGGGCTTTTTTGTGCCTGCACGCTATGACGCCCGCCTATGCCCTAACGGTAATCTGATCATGGCTCGCGTCGCTTCTCGCGATTAAGCAATGCAAGCACAGCTGCAGGAACGGCATGAGTCGCGATTAGGGCCTGTGCTCACATGCAGGGGCTGTGGCCTTAACTTCAGGCACAGCACATCGGTTTGACGGCAGCCACCTAACACTTTTGGCTAGTCCCTGCGGATACAAAATCGTCCGGTAATGCTTGACAACACTCCCTGCTGGCCGTAACTTTCAAACGGTCGTTTGAGCGTTTTGCCACAGCAAATCGCCTTCCCAATTGCATGAATTTAAGAGCCACACGTCCAACCGGATAAAACGGCTCCAATAATAAAAGTCATCTCCAGAGGTCTGCACCATGTCCGAATATAAAGCCCCCTTGCGCGATATCCGTTTTGTCCGTGACGAACTGCTTGGCTATGCCGAGCACTACCAGAGCCTGCCCGGTTGCGAAGAGGCGACCCCGGACATGATTGACGCCATTCTGGAAGAGGGCGCCAAGTTCTGCGAAAACGTCATCGCACCACTTAACCGTGTCGGCGATACCGAAGGCTGTACCTGGTCGCCCGATGGCGTGACCACCCCGACCGGCTTCAAGGAAGCCTACGAACAGTTTGTCGAAGGCGGCTGGCCCAGCTTGGCCCATGACGAAGCCCATGGCGGTCAGGGTCTGCCCGAATCCCTCGGCATGGCAGTCAGCGAAATGATTGGCCAGGCCAACTGGTCTTGGGGGATGTACCCCGGCCTGTCCCACGGTGCGATGAACACCCTGAGCGCCCACGGTACCGAAGAGCAGCAGCAAACCTACCTGACCAAACTGGTTTCCGGCCAATGGACCGGCACCATGTGTCTGACCGAACCCCATTGCGGTACCGACCTGGGCCTGCTGCGCACCAAGGCCGAACCACAAGCGGACGGCAGCTACCAGGTAAGCGGCACCAAAATTTTCATTTCTGCCGGTGAGCACGACATGGCAGAAAACATCGTACACATCGTACTGGCCCGCCTGCCGGACGCACCGGAAGGCACCAAGGGCATTTCCCTGTTTATCGTGCCCAAGTTCCTGCCCGATGCCAGTGGCGAAGTCGGCGAGCGCAACGGTGTTTCCTGTGGCTCGCTGGAGCACAAGATGGGCATTCACGGCAACTCCACTTGCGTGATGAACTTCGACAATGCCACCGGCTTTCTGATTGGCCCGCCCAACAAGGGCCTGAACTGCATGTTCACCTTTATGAACACCGCCCGCCTGGGTACCGCGCTGCAGGGCCTGGCCCATGCCGAAGTCGCCTTCCAGGGCGGCATCAGCTATGCCCGCGAGCGCCTGCAAATGCGCTCCCTGACCGGCCCGAAAGCTCCCGAAAAGGCTGCTGATCCTATTATCGTGCACCCTGATGTGCGCCGTATGCTGCTGACCACCAAGGCGTTCTCCGAAGGCAACCGTGCGTTGCTGTATTACGCTGCCAAGCAGGTGGATATCGTGCAGCGCAGCACCGACGAAGAAGCCCGCGTACAGGCCGACACCCTGCTGGCGTTCCTGACCCCGATTGCCAAGGCGTTTATGACCGAAACCGGTTTTGAAGCCGCCAACCACGGCGTGCAGATCTACGGTGGCCACGGCTATATTTCCGAGTGGGGCATGGAGCAGAACGTGCGCGACAGCCGCATTTCCATGCTCTATGAAGGCACCACCGGCATTCAGGCGCTGGACCTGCTGGGCCGTAAAGTGCTGATGACCCAAGGCGAATCACTGAAAGCCTTCACCAAGGTGGTGCACAAGTTCTGCAAGGCCAACGAAGAGAACGAAGCCATCAAGGAGTTTGTCGCACCGCTGGCCGAGATCAATAAGGAATGGGGCGAGCTGACCATGAAGATCGGCATGGCCGCCATGAAGGATCGTGAAGTGGTCGGCGCTGCCGCTGTGGATTACTGCATGTACTCCGGCTACGCCTGCTTGGCTTACTTCTGGGCCGACATGGCGCGGGTTGCTGCCGAGCAACTGGCTGCCGGCACTGGCGAGGAAGCTTTCTACAAAGCCAAGTTGCAGACCGCGCGTTTCTACTTTGCCCGTATCCTGCCGCGCACCCGAGCGCATGTGGCGGCCATGCTGTCCGGCGCGGACAACCTGATGGACATGGCGGAAGAGGATTTTACACTGGGCTATTGATGGATAGGCTGCGCTGGCTGTTCAAGTCAGTGCAGCCTTCCGGACAGGGTTGCGCAAAGACGCCGCGAGTACATCCCTGTAGGCTCCCTGTCGCCATCCATGGCGGCCAAAGCTTTGCGCCACTTTGTACCAACCTCCCCCAACACCGTGCAATCTGCCAGATTCGCCCGTGTAAAGTGGGGGAGAATAGATGAAAAAACTACTAGAACCCTGTAATCAGCAAGTCTAAAGCATTGATAATTTCTAAACGCTGGCTGGATAAGTCACAGATTTGATTGCCGAGCAAAGACCGGTCGATAGAAGCAAGCTGCTGAGTAAGCACAACATAGGGCTCGTCCAAAATTTCGACCACAGGACATAGCTTGTTGATTAGTGCTTTACCTGCAATCCGTTGCGTTGCCAGAGGAACAACCACTGTAGTTCTAAGCTCATCCAACAAACCGGACTGAATATCCATCAAGTACGGATATAATTTTTTACTATTTTTGTTGGTATTTTCATAAACCGTAAACTGAGCCATTAGAAGCTCCTGAGCTCGTCGGAAAACACACCATGCTCTTCAACCATTTTGTTGTAAGCATCAATAGCCGAACGATTTTCTTCAAGCCATTGCTCACGCTGGCTTGCACTAATACGTTCTGCCAATGCGGTTTCAAGTGCTGCTGACAGATTGATTTTCAATGCTTTGGCTTTAGCCAACAAATCAGCATTGATGCTGAGATTGGCAGGTTTTTTACCCGCCTGAAGGTCATATACGGCACTCATTACACACCCCCGTTCAATGCGCATACACAATACGCATAAAATACACCAATACTGAATCATAACAAGAGGGAAAACCAATGGCCGACTACCAAGCCCCGCTACGCGACATGAATTTTGTCCTCAATGAAGTCTTCCAGGCACCGCAGCTGTGGGCCGGTCTGCCGCAGCTGGCGGCAGCCGTCGATGCCGACACCGCCAGCGCCATTCTGGAAGAAGCCGCCAAGGTCAACGCCGACGTTATCGCACCCCTGAACCGCAATGCCGACGAGCAGGGCGCACAGTGGAACAATGGCGAGGTCACCACCGCTGACGGTTTCCGCGAAGCCTGGCAGACCTATGCCGAAGGCGGCTGGGTTGGCGTTGGCGGCGAGCCGGAATACGACGGCATGGGCATGCCCAAGATGCTCACCGCCCAGCTGGAAGAGATGGTCCACGCCGCCAATATTTCCTTTGGCCTGTTCCCGATGCTGACCGCCGGTGCCTGCCTGTCTTTGTATGCCCACGCCAGTGACGCGCTGAAGCAAAAATACCTGCCCAATATGTACAGCGGCCAATGGGCCGGCTCCATGTGCCTGACCGAGCCGCACGCAGGTACTGACCTTGGCATCATCCGCACCAAGGCTGAGCCACAAAGTGACGGCAGCTTCAAAATCACCGGCACCAAGATTTTCATTACCGGCGGCGAACACGACCTGACCGAAAACATCATCCACCTAGTACTGGCCAAACTGCCCGATGCGCCTGCCGGTGCCCGCGGTATTTCGCTATTTCTGGTGCCCAAGTTTCTGGTCAATGAAGACGGCAGCCTCGGCGAGCGCAATGGCGTTTCCTGCGGTTCGCTGGAGCACAAGATGGGCATCAAGGCTTCGCCCACCTGCGTGATGAACTTCGACAGCGCCACCGGCTACATCGTGGACGAGCCCAACAAGGGGCTGGCGGCAATGTTTACCATGATGAATTACGAGCGCCTAGGGGTCGGCATCCAGGGGCTGGGACTGGGCGAGCGCTCCTACCAGAGCGCCATCGAATATGCCCGTGAGCGCCTGCAAAGTCGTGCGCCAACCGGTGCCCAGCAGCCCGAAAAAGCCGCCGATCCGATCATCGTCCATCCCGATGTGCGCCGCATGCTGCTGACCATGAAGGCACTGAACGAAGGCGGGCGGGCGTTTTCCACCTATGTCGCCAAACAGCTGGACCTGGCCAAGTACAGCGATGACGAAACAACCCGGCAACAGGCCAGCGAGCTGGTCGCACTGCTGACACCGGTAGCCAAGGCTTTTATGACCGACATGGCACTGGAAACCACATTGCATGGCCAGATGGTGTTTGGCGGTCACGGTTACATCCGTGAATGGGGCCAGGAGCAACTGGTGCGCGACTGCCGCATTACCCAGATTTATGAAGGCACCAACGGCATCCAGTCGCTGGATTTGGCCGGCCGCAAGCTGGTGGCCAACGGCGGCGCTTTCTACCGCCACTTCAGCCAGGAAGTACATGCCTTTATCGCTGCCAACAAAGACCTGCAGGAATTTACCGCGCCGCTGCAACAAGCCATGGAAAACCTCGATGCGCTCAGCCAGTGGCTGGTAGAGCAGGGCAAGGCCAATCCGAACGAGATCGGTGCCGCCTCGGTGGAATACCTGCACGTATTCGGCTACACCGCCTATGCCTACATGTGGGCACTGATGGCCAAAGAAGCGCAAGGCAAGGAGTCACAGGAAGACTTCTACGCCAGCAAAATGGGCACCGCACGTTTCTACTTTGCCCGCCTGCTCCCGCGCATCCACTCCCTGACGGCATCAGTCAAGGCCGGTAGTGAATCCCTCTACCTGCTGGACGAGACGCTGTTTTAATCCAAAAAAGCGGCAAAGTAGGGCGCTTCAGCAGAAACCAGCCCCGTGACGAAGCCTCGCTTCGGTGCGGGAATCTGGCTTGGTGAAGCGCCCTGTTGACCACCGTCTAACCAACCGTAAACAACCCCACAGCAAAAACTCCCGCCTTCGTCTATACTCCCCTCTTTAAAATCCGGCCGTGCCACGGCACAAATACTGGCCGGCCAACTTGCTAAATGGATGGTGGATTACTCTATGACAGCCCTGAAAAACGATCGTTTTCTTCGCGCCCTGCTCAAGCAGCCGGTTGATGTCACACCCATCTGGATGATGCGCCAGGCTGGTCGCTACCTCCCTGAATACCGCGCCACACGCGCCAAGGCAGGTGGCTTCATGGACCTGTGCATGAACAAGGAACTGGCTTGCGAAGTCACCCTGCAACCCCTAGAGCGCTACCCGCTGGATGCTGCGATCCTGTTTTCAGACATTCTTACCATTCCCGACGCCATGGGGCTGGGCCTGTATTTTGAAACCGGCGAAGGCCCGCGTTTCAAAAAAATCGTAGACACGCCCGAGGCCATTGATGCCTTGCCGATTCCCGATCCGGTTCAGGACCTTGGCTATGTTATGGATGCTGTTTCTACCATCCGTCACGAACTCAACGGCCGTGTGCCACTGATCGGTTTTTCCGGCAGCCCCTGGACCCTGGCCACCTATATGGTTGAAGGCGGCTCGTCCAAGGACTTCCGCAAGAGCAAAGCCTTTATGTACGACCAGCCGGAAGCCATGCACCGCCTGCTCGACAAGCTGGCGCAGTCGGTCACCAGCTACCTGAACCAGCAGATCCTCTCCGGTGCCCAAGCGGTACAGATTTTTGATAGCTGGGGTGGCAGCCTGTCCTCGGCGGCTTACCAGGAATTCTCCCTGGCCTACATGAAAAAAATCGTTGACGGTCTGATCCGTGAAAATGATGGCCGCCAAGTTCCTGTCATTCTGTTCACCAAAGGCGGCGGTTTGTGGCTTGAGTCCATGGCCGAAACCGGCGTTGAGGCGCTGGGCTTGGACTGGACTTGTGACATCGGCAGCGCCCGCGCCCGCGTTGGCGACAAGGTGGCCCTGCAGGGCAATATGGACCCCTCCGCGCTCTACGCCAGCCCCGCCGCCATCCGCAAAGAAGTCGAGCGTATTCTGGCCAGCTACGGCCACGGCAGCGGCCATGTCTTCAACCTCGGCCACGGCATCACCCCAGAGGTTAAGCCAGAAAATGCCGGTGCCTTTATTGAGGCCGTACACGAGCTGTCGGCCAAGTATCACCAGTAAGCCCGCGTCGGTTTACCGCAACACACAACCTACAACCTGCCAGCCTGTGTACTCCGCGATCTAATGCGGGATACACAGGCTTTTTCGCACTAAAGTCACGCTTGTTTGCATCAGCCAGACCGTTACTATGGCCCACTGTTTCTGCGAACAAACATCCTGCACACACCCCAGATGACAGCATCACTGCCGCCATTCCACACAAAGAAAGGAACCTTCAATGAAAAAACTTGTACCCCACATTATTTCACTGGCCTTGATACTGGCTGCCGGCAGCGCACAGGCTGTCAGCCAAATTGGACAGCATCACATCGACCGCCTCGCCAGCGGTGGCGCCTCCACCGTGCGTGATACCGCCAAAACCATTCAGGCGACCGGCAACACTGAGGTAGAAGTGCTGGACGCACTGGCCGAGCGTGTCGGACGTGATTACAACAAGGCCGGTGCCACCCAGATTGACGCCACAGCTTGGGGCCTGCGCGCCCTAGGCGACTCTGGCAACTCGCGCTACCACAGCCTAGTGCAGGACATTCAACGCAACGCCCAACACAAAAAAGTGAAAAAATTCGCCAATTACGCTGCCAAACGCCTGAAAAATGCTTCGGTCGAGCAGTACCAGCTGGGCAGCGCCCCGCTAACCGCGAGCGCCAAAAAACCTGCTGCCCGCCAGCCCGCCCCAGCAGCCGGCAAACTGGCCATCAGCGAGATCAGCGTCGGTATGAGCCAGCAAGAAACCGAATCCCTGACCGGCACCCCAACCAGCATCAACAGCCATATCACCGGCAAGGGCTTTAATCCCTTCAACGTGACCGGCCGCGACTCGCACCGCATCGTGTATTACTACAAGGGCCAAGGACGCATCATCTTCTCCAACCAATCCGCTTACGGCGGCGGTTACCGTGTGTCCGAGGTCGTGCTTGATACACACGAATCAGGCTACCCTTAATGTACAAACAAAAAAGCCCGGAAATTTCCGGGCTTTTTCATACATAGATACGGCCATCAACGCACGTTGGCGAAGTCACCTTTCAGGGCAACACCGGCCATGATGGCGCCGGCATGACACTCGTACTGGTCATTGCTGCGGTATTCGCGGTGCTGATAGTTGCTGACCAAGTTGACCACAGCATTGGCACCATGACGCTTGGCGGATTCCTGCAGGTGAATCAGGGCTGACTGCAACACCCAAGCGCAGGCGTTTTCATCGGACTTGCCAAAGGCATTGGTTTTCTTACTGGTGGTCAGACCACGGCTGACGATCTTGGCACCCGCCGGGGTGCGACCCAGGTAAAACTTCACGCTACCGTCCAGCCGACCGGCATCCAACGCTTCTTGGACGACTTGCTGAAAGTTAAGGTAGTGAGTGGTGTCGCGGGCTTGGGCAACAAAGGGCAGGGCACTGATGGCCAGCGCCAGCGTCAGGGTTTGGTGCAGTTTCATGTGATGATCTCCATGGGTAAACCGGTTAACACGCCGCTGGCACAACGCACTTTCAGGCATGCGCGAACACTGCCCAACGCGGACGGCGCAAAGGGTACACCAGGCAAAAGCAGCGGCTCAAGCCGGCGCACGCCGCCTAGCAGACAAAGGGCAAAAAACGTCGACTACGCCGCATGTAGTCCGCATAAGGCTGGCCAAAATGCTGCAGACATTCTTTTTCGTCTTGGCGCGCCGTGAGGTACAAACACACACTAACCAGCAGCGCCAACACCAGCGTCAACGGGCCCACCCCCTTGGCCGCAATGCCCCAGGCCAGCAGCATCAGCGACAGGTACATGGGGTGGCGCACCCACGCATAAATACCGCTATCCACCAGCACGGTCGTCTGCTCGAAGGCATACAGACTGGCATCCCCACGGCTGCCGGCCTGCGGACGACCACGGCTTTTCAGCTGAAACAGACCCGCCGCCAGCACCACCAGCGAGGTCATCAGCAGACACCAAGACACCAGCTGGTGCGGCGCGTAGCGATCATCAAACCAGACCGGCCCGTTCACCACCAGCAGCGCCAAAATGCCTTCCCAAGCCAAAAAACGCGGCACGCCATGGCTGCCAGGTTGGCGCAGGCTGCGCCATGAAATGGCGGCCAGCAACAGCGAGCCAGCCAGAAATAGGGCCAGGGTCACAGGGATATCCATCAGTCGCAGCTCTCTCAAGGGGTAAAACACTCTATAATCGCCCAGATTATCCTGGGAACTTCTTGCTCCATGACGCCAGCCGACCTGCACCCACTGCTGCCCCATCGCGATGCCGCGCTCTGGCTGCACAGCATTGATGCACATGACCGGGACCGCATTCGCGGCACCTGCAGTACCGACTGCCTACAGCAGCTGCACGAAGCATCGCCGGTGCTGCTGTTTGAAGCCGCGGCTCAGCTCTGTGCCGCACACGGCGCATTATACGCAGGCGAGCTCGCAATTAAATCGGCCCATATCGGCAAAGTCTCAGCGGTCCGCCAACATGCCGCGCTCAACCCTAATACCGAATTTCTGCAGTTACAGGCCACCCGCCTGAGCCATTCGGAACAGAGCGCCCTCTACCGGTTCGACATCAGCCAGCACCAGCAACCACTGCTCGACGGCCAGTTGCTGGTGGTACTTAGCCATGCTTGAACTGCAGCAGCTGGGTTATCAATATCCGGGCAGCAGTGCGCCAGCCCTGCAGGCCATCACCCTGCAGCTGACGGCTGGCGAGTGCGTCGGTTTGCTGGGCAGCAATGGCGCCGGCAAGACAACCCTGCTGTCACTGATTGCCGGCCTGCTACAGCCCACAACGGGCCGCCTGCACTGGCAACAGGACGCAGCCATTGGCTTGGTGCCGCAAAGCCTCGCCCTGCATGGCCGGCTGCGCGTGCGTGAAAATCTGCACCTGTTTGCCGACCTGTACCGCCTGCGCGGCGTACAGCGTCAGCAGCAGCTGGAGCGGGCCATTGAAGCCGCCCAGCTGCAACCGCTACTCAACCGCACCGCCGCCCAACTGTCCGGCGGCCAGCAACGGCGGCTCAACTTTGCCCTGGGCCTGCTGCAACCGGCCCCGCTCTACCTGCTCGACGAAGCCACCGTCGGCGTAGACAGCGCCAGCCGCCTGCACATGCAGCAGGCCGTGCGCGCCCTGACCGACAACGGCAGCTGCGTGATCTACACCAGCCACTACCTGCCCGAAATCGAGCAACTGGCCGACCGCGTGCTGCTGCTGGCCGAAGGCCGGCTGATCCTCGACCGTCACCTGGCCGAGCAGCCCGCCCGCCAGCTGCGCGCCCGCTGGTCCGCCGGCATTCCACCGGCGGTACTCGAATTGTGCCAGCTGCGTAACTGGCCCCACAGCACGCAAGCCCACCCACTGGAGTTGGAGCTAGAGCTCGACAGCCCGCAGCAGCTGCAAGAGCTGCTGCAGTTACTGGCCAGCCAGCCAGCCCCCGAGCGGCTCGACTACGGCCCCGCCAGCCTAGAACAGCTGTACCTGCACAGTAGCGGAGGGCAGCTATGAGAATGCTGGCGCTGATGCTGACCGAGTGGCGCATGGCTTGGCGCGACGCCCATGCCATAGGCGTGCTGTTTGTCATGCCGGCCCTGTTCTTGCTGATCATGGCCTATGCCATGTCCGGCATCTTACGCACCGACTTACCCGCGCCGACCTTGCAGCTTGACGTGCCGCACAGTAGCGCCGATAGCCGCTTTTTTCTTGCAGCGCTTGCAGCCCAGCTACCCGGCAGCCCGCTACAGGCCGGGCCGCAAGCCGATGCCCGCATCCGCCTGAGCACAGACTTCTCCGAGCGCCTGCTGGACAGCCCCCACCAGGGCCCCGAACTGGCCTTTGCTGCTACCAGCGACAGCCTGCAACGCAACCAGATCCGTACCGCCGTCACCCTGGCGCTGGCACAAACGCGCATGGCCGCCTTCCTGATCGACAGCGAACTGCTGGACGACAGCCTGCCGCTGGCGCAACAGCTGCAACAGGTACAGCAACAAACCCAAAGCCAGCTAACTGAATATCAGCTCACCCGCAGCGGCTCCCTGGCCGCCAGCGCCAGTGCCGGCCAGCTCAGCGTGCCGGCCTGGCTGATTTTCGGCATGTTCTTCATCGTGCTGCCCATGTCCAGCCGCCTGCAGCAAGAATTTCACAGCGGCGTACTGCTGCGTATGCGCGTGATGCGTATCCCGCCCGCTCTGCTACTGGCCGGCAAGCTGCTGCCCTACGCCCTGATCAACCTGCTGCAATTTGTGTTGCTGCTGGCGCTGGGCCTGTTTGCACTGCCTTGGCTGGGCCTACCCGCGCTGCAGCTGCAGGCCAGCCCGCTGGCCTACGCCCAACTGGCGCTCTGCATCACCCTGGCCAGCTGCTGCTTTGGCCTGCTGGTGTCCGCGCTGGCGCGCAACAGTGAACAGGCGCTGCTGCTCAGCGCCGGCAGCAACCTGATTCTGGCCGCCATTGGCGGCATCATGGTGCCCAAAAGCATGATGCCGCCGGCCATGCAGCAACTGGCCAACCTATCCCCCATGAGCTGGTCACTGGACGCCTTCCTCACCCTGCTGGTGGGGCAGGGCGGCAGCGCCGATATACTGCCCAGCTGCCTGGCTCTGCTACTGTTCGCCATGTTTTGCGCCCTGAGCGGAACGCTCCTTTTACATCACAGGTTAAAAAACACCCTATGGACGACACACAACTAAAACAACAGCTCAAGCAGCTAATCATCAGCGAGTGCGACAAGGAAGATGATTTTGACTGGCAGGACGTGCAGGATGCCGAGCCGCTGTTTGGCGGCGACAGCCGTATCGGCATGGACAGCCTCGATGCCTTGCAGGTCTCGCTGGCACTGCAACAACGCTACGGCGTGCGCATCGAAGGGGCCAAAGACGGCCGTCGTATTCTGGCCAGCGTTGACAGCATCGCCGCCTATATCCGCCAGCACTCATGAGTGTCTGGCTGCACCATCCCCAGCTACACAGCTGCCTCGGCCCCGATCTGGCCAGCGCGGCACGGCGGGTGATTGCCGGCCAGCTGCCCGATGCCGACAGCTTTCCGGTGCATGAGCGTGGCCAGCAGTTACCCTATTTGGGCGCTCAGCCTAACCTGCCGTTGCAGCAGCGCTTGCATGCCGCGCTCGACCCCATCCAGCACGCCACCGGCAGTCTGGCCGGCCACCTGCTGATCGTCGCCAGCTCCGGGCTGGACATTGCCGGATTTGAACAGCTGACCCGCACACGCGGTCATTTCAAGCCCGAGTATTCCACCCCGCTGCACCGCATGGCCGCGCAGCTGGAACAGCATTACGGCTTTGCCGCCAGCCTAACCCTCAACACCGCCTGCAGCAGCGCCGCCAACGCACTGCTGTACGGCAGTCGCCTGCTGGCGGATTACACAGGCGTGGTGGTGCTGGCATTCGAGCCGCGCAGCCTGCTGATTCAGCAGGGCTTTGCCGCACTGGAGCTGACCAGCTCCAGCGGCCAATACCGCCCTTTCCATGACCAGCGCGACGGCCTGATTCTGGGCGATGCCTGCGCGGCAGTGTTGCTGAGCACCCAGCAACAGGACAGCCACTGCCAGCTGCTGGGCGGCTACAGCGCCTGCGACACCAGCAGCGTCACCGGCACCCGCGAAGATGGCAGCCACATCCACATGGTCAGCGAACACGCGCTGGCCAATGCCGGGCTCACGGTAAAGGATATTGACCTGATCAAGCTGCACGGCACCGCCACCCGCGCCAACGACGAAGCCGAAGCCGCCGGCAGCCGCCACTGGTTGCAGCACGCATCGCCACCGGCTTTTTGTGTGCTCAAACCCTGGCTGGGGCACAATCTGGGTGCCTGCGGCCTGAGCGAAATTTTGCTGCTGCATGCCTGTCTGGAACAGGGCCACCTGCCGCTCTGCGGCAACGACGCCAGCGCCAGCGACACGCTGCTACCGCTGGCCCGCCACAGCCACTGGCCGCACGCGCACACCCGCCTGCTGGCCAACTTCTTCGGCTTTGGCGGCAACAATGCCTGCCTGATCCTGCACAGCCAGCGCCGCAAGGAGCCTGCATGAACATACTGGCCCGCCACACACTGGACATTCCCGCCAGCCTCGACAACAAAAGCCTCAAGCAGCAACTGGGCCAACACCTGAGCCGCCTGCCACGCCGCGTTGACCGCCTCACCTGGCAATGCCTGCTCGCTGCCGCCCCGCTCAAGCCACACCTGCAGAGCGCGTGCGGAATTTACCTGGCCAGCCACTACCCATCACGCGACACCATGAACAGCCTGCTCAACAGCGTCTGCATCGACGGCCTGCAACCGAAACCGTTTGAGTTCGTCAACAGCGTCAGCAACGCCGCCGGTTTCTACCTCGCCCAGCTGCTGGAACTCGAAGGCCCCAACCTGTGCCTTGGCTCCCATGAGCAAATCTGGCCACAGCTGATGCAACTGGCACACAGCGACCTGTCCGCCGGACTTATCAGCCAAGCGCTGCTGATCAACTGCGTAGAAGACGCCGCCGGCAATGCAACGTTGGACGTATTGTTGGCCAGCAATCACCCCAGCCAGCGGGCAGAGTGAAGGGCGCAATTGCCGCCTATGAAGCCTTGCCGAACTTTAAAGCAGACAACATCAACCATTTGCTGGCTGCGCATGGCTTGATGCTGGCTGACATCTTGACCAGCGCCGGACAGTTTCGCCAAACAGCGGTGGGCATTCACAAGGGCGGCCAGGTGCAGCATGTTGCGCCGCCTGCCCACAACGTATCCGGCTTGATGGCTGAGCTGATGCAGTGGCTCAAGCAGGCCAAAGACCACCCGCTGATCACCAGCTGCGTTTTTCACTATGAGTTTGAGTTTATTCACCCGTTTGCCGATGGCAACGGGCGCATGGGGCGGCTGTGGCAAACCTTGATTTTGTCGCAATGGCACCCGCTGTTCTTGTCGCTACCGCTGGAGAGCGTGATCAAAGACCATCAGGCGCAGTATTACCAGGCGCTTGAGCAGGCGGATGAGCAAGGCGACAGCACGGTGTTTATCCAGTTTATGCTCAGCACCATTGCCAAGACGTTGGCACAAAACGCCCCCCTAAACGCCCCTGCAAACGCCCCTCTAAAAACCGCTATTGCCGATATCACAGGGTTAAAAACACCCGACGCCATTTTGGTATTGCTAAGAGATAAGCCACAGCTAACGCGCCAAGAACTGGCCGAAATGATAGGCAAAGACATTCGCACCATAGGCCGCGCCATCAGCAGGCTGCAACAAGACAACCAGCTAAAACGCATTGGCCCTGACAAAACCGGATACTGGGAAGTACAAGCACCATGACCACCGTTACCAGCGAAGCTCAGTTTGAACAGGCGCTGATTGACGAGTTAAAAAACAAGGGCTGGGACAGCCAGGTGCTGAAAAACCCGACCGAGGCCGACCTGCTGATACATCAGCCAATACATGGCCAATGCCAAGTACGAGGAAATTAGCGAGCTGGCCCACACCTTAGCCGAAGTCCAGTGCGCGTATTCGTTTGAAGAACAGCTCATCCAGATCATGAATACGGCAGTAACCTCGGCCAATATCAACGAATTTGGCCGCTTTGATAAGTTAAAGCAGCAGGTTGATATGGCCAAGGCCAAAGCCCATTTTGAAAAACTTGAAGGGAAGCCGCTTTCTGATTTTCAGGTGCGTATGAAAATTGACCAAATGCTGAAAGAGTTTATTAGCCGGTCTGATTTGGCGGAGTAAGGCTGTGTATAAATCTAAAGCGGACGAATAGATTCTGCGACTCCACTTCGCTACGCGCAGAATGACAATAGAAGGGCACGCAGAATGACAGTAGAAGGGCGCGCAGAATGACGGCATACCTCACCCCCGCAACCACCCCTTCAACCCCAAAACCAACTGCTGCTCCAACCCCGCAATCTGCAACAAACAGTCACTAAGCTGCGACAAAGGCGGCGGATTCTGCTTACTACGACCATGCTGAACACACAGCAACGCAAACGCACGCCACTGATCCCCAGTAGCAGTAAGCTGAGCAGACAACTCACACAACCGCTCATCGCCCAGCAAACGGCCAGCCTCCTGCAAAAAACTGGCATACATAAAACGAAAACCAGCACCGCCAGTACCGATTTCTTCCTGCATACGCACAATATGGGTCAGATACAGGCGGTTGTACTTATGCGCCTGCGGATCGAGCCGAACAATCTTGCCGGCCAGATGACGAATACCGCGCACGCCGATCCAAGGCAACGGCAAACCATCGAGAATACGGGTGGTACCCAGAATGCTTTTGCGTACCAGCGCCGGCCAGTCCTGTTCCTGCGGCACATCCTCCAGCCAGTACAGCAACCCTTTCGGAGCCAACGCACCTTTGGCAAAGCGAGCCCGTTGCAGATCATCGGCAGCGCAGCGCACCGGCTGCTCGAATACCGGATCACTGAGCAAGTACTCGTCGCCCTCACGGCCATAGGCCAGCAGGTTGTGAGCGTTGAAGTGAAAACGCATCTCCGACGGAAAATAGGGCAGCCAGAACACCGAACTTTGCATACCCACCAGCCGGCCTTCATCCAGCGCACGATCCAGCGCAGCCTTGCCCTGCACTTCATTGCCGAAGGTCTGCACATGCAAACGACACCCCAAGCGTTTGCTCAGGGTTTTGATGATGTGTTTGGGCGGCATACGGTAGGCGATCAGCGGCATGCCGCCCAGTTTGACCAGCGGCAGGTAGGCAAAGGCCAGCCCCGACGCCAGGCCAAAGGCCATCGGCTCACTCACGGGCAGGCCGGCATGGGTGAGCAGGCTCGACATCACGCCGGTTTCACAGTGGGCACTTTGCTGATGGTTAAAGGTCATTCCGATATCCCTGTTGGCACGCGATAAGCTGCTCCAGCGGCAGCGAAAACGCCTGTGCATAGCGGAACAGGGTTTTCTGCGGCAAGCCAGCAAACACCTCGGGCCGAGCGTGGCGGCGGATGCGCCAGCGCCACAGGCCGGTACACTGCGCCAGCGCCAACTCGTCCATACGGTAGCGGTACATCAGGTACGGCAACACCGAGGTGCTGCCGGCCTGCCAGTCGGCGCGGGCCTGCTGCGCCTGCTGCTCCAGCGCCTGCAGCGCGAGGTCGGTGGCGTAGTTTTCCGCTTCCCAACCGGCGCTTTGCGCTTCGTGGTATTCGCCCTGCTCATCCACCGCATAGAGCAGTTTCTGGTGGCCGCCGTACTTAGAGCCGGTGGCGTCCTGGGGAACTTCGTCGAGTTTCATGGCATTACCACGGTTAAATGCATGAAGGCGCTGGAGAAGCGGCCGCTTTCCGGCACATAGCACAGCAGGGTGTCACCGGCCTTGAGTCGCCCCGAGTGAAACAGCTCGTCGAGGATGATAAAGATCGAGGCTGAGCCGGTATTGCCCT
Source organism: Thiopseudomonas sp. (assembly GCA_018384595.1). Taxonomy (GTDB): domain Bacteria; phylum Pseudomonadota; class Gammaproteobacteria; order Pseudomonadales; family Pseudomonadaceae; genus Thiopseudomonas. The sequence continues at coordinate 34,839 of JAHAYO010000021.1, read as the reverse complement.
TGGTGGTCAGGTTGGTGAACCAGCGCTGCTGCGGGATATCCAGCCCTACCTCGCGCAAGCCGTCGGCCAGCCGGTCGCGGAAAAATTCGGATGAGTAATGCGGCAAAAAGTGGTCGATGGCCTCCGCCTTGAGCGAGCGTTTGGCCAGAATGCGTTTGAGCGCCTCAACCACGGTGTATTTGACGATATTGTCGTTGAGCAGCTTGACGTCCTGCTTGATGGCCATCACCGAACGGTGATTGCGCTCATCGGCACTGAAGCGGCTCCAGCCCTTGAAGGTGCCGTTGTCGTAATCGCCGCCGGCATACATGCAGGTAGGCATTTCGTTGGCAAAGGACAGGGTGTCGATCCAGTCAATACGCAGGCTTGGCCCGTTGCTGTTGGGCTGTGGCGACAGGCGTACCGCGCCAGCGCCGTCGGACAGCATCCAGCGCAGGAAGTCTTTCTCGAAGGCAATTTCAGGATGATGGTCCAGCTCGCTGGCACGCTTTTCATATTCGGCGCTGAAGTTGCCGGCAGTCATCAGGCAGGACGCCGCTTCAGAGCCGCTGGCCACCGCGTCGTCACTCTGGCCCATGGCCACGCTCATCCAGGCATATTTCAGCGCGGTCATGCCGCACAGGCAGACGCCTGCAGTGGTGACCACTTCGCAGGGCGGGTTGCCCAGCTCGCCCTGCACCATCACCGCATGACCCGGCATAACCTGATCGGGCTGCGAGCTGGCTGCAGCCAGGCAGTCGATGCGCTGCAGCGGGGCCTGCTCGTCACACAGACCGCGTATGGCCTCGGCAGCCAGCTGGGCGTTGCTGTAGCCGGGCAGGCCCGTGGCTGGATCAATCACGTAATGACGCGACTGGATGCCGTTGCTACGCAGGATCAGCTTGCGCGCCCGTGACGGCCGTGCGCCCACTTGCCCCAGACGCGCTTCCATCTGCTCGTTACTGACCGGCGCGTAGGGCAAAAAGGCACTGATTCGGTTGATATAGACAGGACGACTCACGGGATTTCCTTTTATTCGCCAGAGGGCTGGGCAAAGTAGGCTTTTTGCGCAGCGGTTTTGGCACGGGTGAAGGGTGCCAGCAGTTTTTTCAGCACAGTGCCAGCCGGCACAACGGTCAGGATCATGCACAGCAAAAAAGCGATATAGACCAGCAGGCCCAGACTGCGGCGGCGGCTGTGTGCCGGCCCCAACCGCGACAACAGGCGGCTCCATAGCTGAAAGCTGCGGTTGCCGATGCGCTCGCTGGCAATCAGTTTTTCGTCGATGTGCACTGCAGCCAGCCCACGCAGCATGGGCTCGCGCACCGGCTGTTCATCGGCCAACAAGCGCTGGCGCACGGCCTCGCCAAAACGGGCGGCCAAGCGGATGTCCAGCTCGCTGATACCGGCTTTGGGCAGCCAACCCGCCGCCTGCTGGCGGCCGGTAAACATCCAGGCCGGGGTGGCCACAAAGCTGGCGGCACTGCCGCATTCGTCAGTCAGTACCGCGTTATCCACCAGCCGTGCACCCAGCTGTTGCAGGCGTTCTTTCATCTTTTCCTGCGCCATCAGCCACATGTTGCGACAACCGATCAGTGTCATCACCGGCCTGTCCCGCAACAGCTGGGCGGCTTCGGGCGTGGCCAAAAAACTGGTCATGGGCAGGGAAGGGGACAAAAACCAGACCTGATAGGCGAGGATGACCAGGTCGTAATCCTGGCTGGCATCCAGCTGCAACGGCTCCAGCTCGGCAGGCTGCATCCGTACCGTTTCGGGGAAAATATGGAAAAAATGCAGAAACGGCCAGGGGAAAGGAAAGGGCTGGCGCATTTTGAGCTGCACACGGTCAACCTGTATAGTTTCGCTGGCCTGCAAGGGCCCCAACACCGAGTCGATCACCCGGTCCAGCTGCCCCGATTGCGAAAAACCCACTACCAGTACACGCCGCATGCCACCTGTCCGCCCATGAGCAAAAATTTGAAAATGCATTTAAAAAGAGTCGGAATTATAGGCCAGTTTGGCTGGCTGTTTGCCCTTTTTTCCGCCCATGCCGCCAGCCTGGAGGTGGTGGTCGGCAATGCCCGTGCCGATGGCACTTTTTATGCAGCCCTGCATGCGCCAAGCCCGCAGGGCTGGCAGGCAACAGCGGTGGCGCAGGCCAGCAGCGCGCAGCCACGCTTGCAGTTTGCCGACCTGCCGCCCGGGCGATACGCACTGCAGCTGTTCCAAGACATTAACGGTAATGGCCAGCTCGACCAGAGCCGGCGCGGCCTGCCCCGCGAGCCGGTCGGCCTGTCCGGCAATCCGCCACTGCAGCAAGGCCGCCCCGAACTGGACGCCTGCCTGTTTGAAGTGCACGAAGGCAGCAACCGCATTGACATCCGCCTCGTACAGCCCGGCCGCCGCGCCTTGCGGGCAGCAGCCAACTAAGCGTTTTACTGGATAAAGCTCAGGTTGGACTGGATATCCTGATCCAAATTACGCACCCATCGGTTGTAGTTGCGATGAATGCTGTCACGGCCCTGATTGTAGTTGAGCCCCTGACTGGTCACATGATGAATGGCAAAACCGCGCTCACTGTAATCAATCCGAATATCGACAATATGGCGTTCCTGCTTGTTGAAACGGGCGTAAATCTGGCTACCGTTGTCTGACTGCAGCTGCCAGCCATAGCGCTGCAACGCTGTGTAGACGGCCTGTTGCATTTGCTGCGACTGGATAGTTTTGTGGGCGGCTAGGCTGTAGCTGACAGTGGAGACCGGTGCCGAGGTGCCGCAGCCGGTAAGCAGGGCCGTACTCAGTACACACGCCAGAATAACCTTGTGCATTGGATTATCTCCATCGTTTGAAAATCAGCGACGTGTTGACGCCGCCAAAGGCAAAGTTGTTGTTCATCACGTAGTCGTGGTCCATCTGGCGCGGTTCGGTCAGATAGTCGAGACGACCGCAACGCTCGTCTACCTGTTCTAGGTTGAGCGTGTGGTAATAGTTGTTGCTGTTCATCATCTCGATGCTGAACCAGGACTCCAGCGCGCCACAGGCTCCTAGGGTGTGGCCCAGAAAACTCTTTTGCGAGCTGATCGGCATGTGCTCGCCAAACAGCTCGCTGGTGGCCTGCGTCTCGGCAATGTCGCCAGAGTCGGTGGCGGTACCGTGGCCGTTGACGTAGCCGATGGCCGAGGGCTGCAGGCCGGCATCCTCCAGCGCCAGTTCCATGGCCTTGCGCATGGTGTCCTTTTCCGGCTTGGTGATGTGGCTGCCGTCGGCGCTGCAGCCAAAGCCGACCAGCTCGGCGTGAATCTGCGCGCCACGGGCCAGCGCATGTTCCAGCTCTTCCAGCACAAACATGCCGGCGCCCTCACCGATGACCAGTCCGTCGCGGCCGCTGTCGTAGGGGCTGGGTGTTTTCTCCGGGGTGTCGTTTTTCTGGCTGGTCGCATAAAGCGCATCAAACACCATGGCTTCGGTGGCGCACAGTTCCTCCCCGCCGCCGGCTAGCATCATGGGGATGCGGCCAAACTTGATCGCCTCGTAGGCATAACCGATGCCCTGGCTGCCGCTGGTGCAGGCGCTGGAGGTGGGGATCAGCCGGCCCTTGAGGCCGAAGAAGATGCTGATATTGGCCGCCGTGGTGTGCGGCATCATGCGTACATAGGAGTTGGCGTTCAGACCGTGCGCCACCTGGTTGAGCAGCATGTTGCCAAATACCTTGACCTCTTGCGGGCTGCCAATCGAGGAGCCACTGGCCACGCCCATGCGCCCGTCGCTAATGCAAGGATCACCCAGCAAGCCCGCATCGGCCAGTGCGCGCTCGGCGGCATACACGGCAAACTGCGAGACCTTGCTCATGCTGCGCAGCTGTTTGCGCGTCCAGTGGGCCGGCACCTTGAAGTCCAGCACAGGGCCGCCGAGGCGGGTATTCATATCGGGATACAGGTCCCATTCCGGCATGTGGCGGATGCCGCTGCGGTTGTTACGAAAATTGTCGCTGATGGTGGCCCAGTCGTCGCCCAGCGCGCTGATGCCGCCCATGCCTGTTACCACTACACGTTTGAATCCGCCCATCAGCACAGTCCTCCGTTGACAGCGATAACCTGACGGGTGATGTAGGCCGCCTCGTCAGACATCAGGAAATTGACCACCCCAGCCACCTCGTCGGCGGTGCCCATGCGCTGGGCTGGGATCATTTTTAGCATTTCTTCCACCGGCACATGCTCATCCAGCATGGCGGTGTCGATCAGGCCGGGGGCGACACAGTTGACGGTGATTTTGCGCCTGCCCAATTCAATCGCCAGTGCTTTGGCTGCCCCTATCAGCCCCGCCTTGGAGGCGCTGTAGTTGACCTGGCCACGGTTGCCAATCAGCCCCGACACCGAGGTCATGCACACGATGCGCCCCGGCTTACGGCGGCGAATCATGGGCATGGTCAAGGGGTGCAGTACGTTATAAAAGCCGTCCAAATTGGTGCGCAGCACGCTGTCCCAGTCATCCTCGGTCAATGCAGGAAAGGCACCGTCGCGGGTCAGGCCGGCATTACACACTACGCCATACCATGCACCGTTACGTTCGATGGCCGCTTCCAGCTGCTCACGGGCCGCCATGCGGTCAGCCACGTCAAACTGCAAAATATCAACGTCGCGGCCCAGTTCACGAATGTCCTCGGCCACCTGCTGTGCTTCGGCCAAGCCGCTGCGGCAATGTAGGGTCAGGTCAAAACCGGCCCGCGCTAGGCGCAGGGCGATGGCGCGGCCAATGCCACGGCTGGAGCCGGTCACCAGAATGCGTTCGCTCATGGCGTTATTTCCTTGATAAATAAATCGGGATCGGGCGGGCGGTAAACATTCAGCCGCGCGCGCACGCTGATGTCGCCACTGCGGATTTCACACTCAAACACGCCCATGCCATTGTCGTCTTCCAACGAGCGGCAGGCGCTGATATCCAGCACACTGCCGGCAGCAAAGCTGCTTATGCTGCAGTCGTATTTGCGTGTGCCCAGCAAAAAACCCAGCTGCACCTGCCCACCGCTGCTTTTGGCACGCAAGCCGGCATAGGCCGCCACTGCCTGCGCCATCAGTTCGATGCCCAGCCAAGCCGGCCAGCTGCCATCGGCTTGGCTAAACAGGCTGTCGCGCACCCGGCAGCGGGCCAAGATGCTGTCTTCATCCCAGTGCGCGATCGACTCAAGCAGGATCATGTCGCCCGCATGGGGTAGCAGTTCGGCAAGGGGCCAATTCATCACTCGGCTTTCCCCAAAATCAGGCTAGTATTGTTGCCGCCAAAGGCGAAGGAGTTACTCATAACCCAGCGCAGGTCACCGGCCGGCTGTCCGCAACGGGCCAGATTGACTGCCGGCAGTGCCGCATCCGGCACGCCATCCCACAGGTGCGGGATCAGCAAAGCTTGCGGATTATAGCCCGACCGCAGCATCAGCCAGCAAAAAGCCGCCTCCAGCGCACCCGCCGCGCCCAAGGTGTGGCCGGTCATCGGCTTGCTGGACGAGCAGGGCACCTGCCCGCCAAACAGCTGCTGCATGGCATGCGACTCCATGCTGTCGTTGTGCTGGGTGGCGGTGCCGTGCAGATTAACGTAATCAATCGCCTTGGCTGTCAGACCGGCAGCCCCCAGCGCTTGCTGCATGGCACGCACCGCACCGGCTCCGTCTGTGCTGGGTGCGGAAATATGGTAGGCGTCACTGCTGGCACCGCAACCGGCCAGCAACACCGGCTCTGCGCCCGCCAACGGCTGGCGGGTCAGTAAAAACAACGCCGCCCCCTCACCAATGTTGATGCCTTGGCGGTTAGCGGAAAAAGGATTGCACAGGCTGTCGCTAACCGCTTCTAGGCTGCTAAAGCCGTTCAGCGTAAGCGGACACAGGCTGTCACTGCCGCCACAGAGCACCGCGTCACACAGCCCAGACAGCAGCAGGCGACGGGCGCTGATGAGGGCGCGGGCACCCGAGGTGCAGGCGGTGGAGAGGCTGTAACTGGGCCCCTGCAGCCCCAGCCAGCGACTTAAAAACAGCGCCGGATCGGCCAGTTCTTGTTGTAAATAGCTGTAGGCCTGCGGCAGTTCGCCGGTACGCGCCCAGTGGCCAATATGCTGCCCCGACTCCAGAATGCCGCTGGTGCTGGTGCCAATCACCACGCCGATGCGCCCAGCACCGTGCAGGTCAATCAGCTGCTGTAGCGGCGCGTGTAAAGGCTGCATGGCGGCCATCAACAGGCGGTTGTTGCGGGTCGCATGCCGCGCCAATGCGGGCGGCACCGACGGTAGCGCGTCTGCCACCACGCCGCAGGTCAGGGTGCGTCCGGCTACCTGAGCGGACACCGGCTGCATACCGCTGCAGTCACCGGCAAACAGCCGTTTCGCCACCTGCTGTGCGCCCGTGCCCAGCGCGCAGATGATGCCCGGCTGCGAAAGATAGGTCGCTGTATTCATCATTACTCCAGGGGTGCAAGCTGCAGTCTGCTGCCATTATCCATTGGCAACCGCAGCGGCAGGCTCGGTTTAGCCTCACCGGTCAGCCGCTGCACCACCGCTGTTAGCCAATGTTCTGCCTCGGCATGGGGTGGCAACAGCCCTTCATTGCGCCAGCGGCCGTTACGCAGCTGTTTGCGCGCCACCGGCATGCCAGCCGGATCAAACAGCGAAGCGCGCAACAGGCCGTTTTCATCCTGCAATACCAGCAAATAATCCTGCGCCGGCTGCTGTGGCGTTGTTATCTGCAACCATAGCTGTTGCGGCAACGGCCAGTGCCAGTGCTGTTGCAGCACATCCGCCGGCAACACCGGCTGGCGGGCACAGGCCGCCAGCAATACCAGCAGCAGCCACAGAGCACAGTATCTAGCCATTGCTACGGCACAGCTCAGCCAGCACGGCCAAGCGGCGGCGCGAGTCGGCCACATAGGGGTTGTTTTCGTCCCAGGCATAGCCCGCTAGGATTGAGCACACCATGCGCTTGACCTCGGGCTGCGGATTTTTGTAATAAATCACGTCTTGGAAGCTGGTGTCGTACCAGCCCTCGACGTAAGTACGGAAGGTTTCCACGCCTTTTTTCAACGGCACGGCAAATTCCTGCTCCCAGTCCACTGATTCACCACGCAGCTGGCGGTCCAGCAGGTTGGCAGCCAGGCTCGACGAACGCATGGCGATGGTCACGCCGGACGAAAACACCGGGTCCAGAAACTCGGCGGCATTGCCCAGCAGGGCAAAACCCTTGCCATGCAGGCTTTTAACGTTGGCCGAATAACCGCCCAAGGTGCGAAACGGCTGATCCCAGACCGCATTTTTAAAAATACGCTTGAGGTTGGGCGCTTCGCTGACAAATTCTTTCAGGCAGGTTTCCAAGTCTTCAGGGCGACCGGCAAAACGCTCTTCCAGCCCGACCACGCCCAGCGAACAGTAGCCGTCGCTAAACGGAATGCTCCAGTACCAGACATCGCGCATCTCGGGGTGGGTGCTAATCAGGATTTTTTCGCGGTTGAACAGCGGGTCGTCGATGTTATCGCGCACATGGGAAAACACCGCCTTGCGCACCGGCAGCGAGGACGGCAGCTCTAAGTCCAACATGCGCGGCAGCACGCGGCCATAGCCGCTGGCGTCCAGCATAAAGGTGGCACGGATCTGGTAGCAGTGGCCATCGGTCAGCCGGCGCACGGTCAACAGTGGCTGCTCGCCACTGTTATCCACGGCGATGATTTCTTCTTGGTAGCGGATCTCCACGCCCTGCGCTTCGGCCTGATCGGCCAACAGCTTGTCAAAGCTGGCGCGGCGTACCTGATAGGTGCTGCCGGCACCTGGGGTAAAGGTGTCACGAAAATCAAATTCGGTGTAGCGCTCGCCCCAGCCAAAGGCCGCGCCGTGCTTAACCTGCAGGCCCGCATTGCGCACCGCCTCCAGCATGCCGGCTTCCTCGATAAAGTCGATGCAGTGCGACAATAGGCTTTCGCCAATCACAAAGCGCGGAAACTGCTGGCGCTCCAACACCAGCACCTGATGACCCTTGCGCCGCAAAATGGCCGCAGCAATGCTGCCAGACGGCCCCGCGCCAATGACCACTACCTTTTGTTGTTCAACTGCCAGCTGTTCGTTTGCCATCAGGCTCACCTCGTCTTGATCAAGCGGATTCCCAGCAGTGCCGGCAGCAGGGTTGCCGTCACGCTCATCAACAAAAATACACAATACAGCAGACTGCTGATCAAACTCTGCGCCAGCAGTACATTCAAAAACACCACTTCCGTTAGGCCGCGAATATTCAGCAGCACACTGGCCTGCCAGCGCACTGACCGGCTTTTGTGCGGCCACGCCCAGCCCAGCCCCAGCCAGTTACCGGCCAGCTTGGCCAGCACCGGCGCTAACAAAAATACCGGCAACCCTAGGCTGGCCTGTTGCCAGTCTAGGGCGCGCATATCAATCTGCAGCCCACCAAAGGCCAGCAATACCGGCACGCACAGGTACCATTGCACCCAGCTCCAGCAGACGGCTGGTAACGGCACGCGGATACGCAACCCCAACCGTGCCATCATCAGCGCATAACAAACACCAAACAGCAACGCATTGAAATCCAGCACTTGCAGCACGGCAAACAGCACAAAAAACAGCACGCTGAGTGCCGTTTGATGACGCAGCTTAAGCGCGTACAACAGCAGCGGCAAGCTGCCCAATGCCAGCGGTAGCAGCAACATCTGCCAAGCCGGCCCCGGCTGTACCAGCGCAAACAGACCCCAGCATAGGATGTCGATCAAAATGGCTGCCTGCAGTAAATCGGCCATGTCCTGCAGCGGATAACGGATCGACTGCAAATACAAAAACAACACCGGAATGGCGGTCAGCGCAAACAAAAAACCAATGGCCATGCGGCTGCTTGCACTGCTGCCAACCAGCAGCCAGCTGGCGCACAGCACCCCGCACACAAAGGGCACGACAAAGCTGGGCAAGGCAATTTTTAAGCTATTCAGACTCAGCCGGCTGTCGGCAATATCCGCCAGAATGGCCCCCATCACCCACGCAAAACACAGGCTGTACAGCCCTTGCACCCAGCGAGGCTGCAATAGGGCAGCCGGTTGCAACTCGGTGAGTGACAGCAGCGGTAACGCCAACGCCAGCAACAACTGCCATAGAATGGGCATCGACCCCAGCCGCCGGCACACCCGAGTCACCAGCGCAAAACCGGCCAACAGCAGCAACCAGCCGCCCGCAATCATGCCCGATTACGCCTAGCCCAGGGTGCCAGCAGAAAACAAAACACCAAGCCCAAACTGACCGCCAACCCGAAGCTGCTGACCGCCGGTGTTGCCGACAACGCCAGCAAGCCAAACGACAGCCAAGTGGTTACCGCCGCCAAAAAAGCCCCCAGCAAACTGGTGGCGGCACCGCCGACCCCCTCGTACATGATGATGGCGTAATCCACGCCAATGGCCGTCACCAACAACAAGCCAAAAATACTGAATAGGGTTAGCGGCTGCCCCAACCAGCCAAGGGTTGCCGCCGCCAGCAGGGCAGCGGCCAGCGATACCGTCAGGGTGCGCAGCGCTGCGCGCCAGCCCAAAAACACCGCCAGCAAAACAAAAATCACACCACTGGCCAGCACCTTGGCCCACAGTGCATGGCGCTGGGTACTGGCGAACAGCTGATTCAGCCGCGCCGGCTGATCCACCCACAGCACACCGGCGGCCGGATCAGCCAGCGCCGCCAGCACAGTGCTGTCATGCAACCCTTGCAAGCGCACCATGCTCACCCATGCACCTTCATGCTCACCCAGCCACAGCATCCGCCATGGCTCGCCCAAACGGCTGTGTAGCAGGCTGTCCAAACCCTGCTGTGGTTGTTGTTGCAGCTGCTGCAACTCGTCACGAATCAATGCTTCCGGCACGCCCAGCTCCAGCAGCGGCGCAAAATCATCCGCTTGTAAGGCCGCCAGTGCCGTCTGCAGGGAAGGGTCGCCGTAACGCCCCGCCAGCAACTGGCCCAGCGACTGGTACCCCTGCAACACACCCGCCAAAACCTGTTGCTCCAGCTGCCGCTCCAGCGCAAACAGTCGCTCCAGCAGTTGCGCTTCATCCGCCCCCTGCACCAGAAAAAACTGGCTGGTCGGCTGCTGGCCGGTCAGCTCGCCAATCCGCCGTGCCTGCTCCAGCAACTGCGCATCCGGCACAACCCACTGGCGCAAATCATCGTGCTGCTTGATCTGTAACAGGCCGCCCAGCGCAAAAGCGGTTACCGCCAGCAACAGCAGGCGGTTGTTGATGCGCGTCAGCAGGCGACCATGCCACTCCAGCAACCGCTGCATCCAGCACAGTGGCACCGGCCAGGGCTGTAAGCTACGGCTGTGGCGCAACAGCCAAGGCAGGGCGGTCAGGGTGCACAGGTAAGCCCCAAGCAAACCGGCCACCGAAAACACTGCCACCTGGGTCAGGGCAACAAAGGGCGTAAAGGCCAATGCGCTATAGCCGATCAGGTTGGCCAACACGCCTAGGGTCAGGCCGGGCAAGGTGGCACGCAGTACGGTCATGGCATGCCAAGGCTGCATCACCCAGCCCTTGGACAGGTAATGCATGGGGAAGTCGATGGTGACGCCAATCAGGCTGACGCCCAGCACCAGCGTCAACACATGAATTTGGCCAAACACGGCAATGCAGGCCGTTACCCCCAACCACAGCCCAAACAGCGCCGGCAACACCGCTAGCAAACTGCTCAAACGGCGAAACAGGCCCACAATCAGCAGCAACGAGCCCAGCACGGACACGCCACCGAGCCAGCCAATTTCCGTTTCAGCCTGTTGCTGCGCACGGGCGGCAAACAGCAAACTGCCGCTGGCCAAAAGCTGACCATCTTCGGCCTGAATATGCTGCGCCAGCCGCTCGATACGGGCAGCCGCCGCCAGTGCGCCTTTGCCGGAAAAACCGCCTTCATGGCTCAGCAAACGCAGCAAATACCAGCGCTGGCCGTTCTGCTCCACCTGCAAACGGCCATCCAGATCGGCGCTGACCGGGCTATTACCCTGCAGCTGCTGCTGGATGCTAGGAATCAGTCCCAGCCAGTCCTGTTGCGCACTGACCAGCGAAAAACCGCCCAGCGGATCAAGCAGCTGAGCGGCACGGTGGGAGAAATAAGCCTGTGGGTTGTTTGCTAGCTGCTGGCGCAATTCCACTGGTGCCAGACTACTGCGCGCCGCTAACAAATCAGCCGCCAAGGCTGCCAGATCGGTATCTATGCGCCCTTGCACCTTAGAAAAATGACCGCTTTGCTTAAGCTGCTCCGCCCAGTCATCCAACCGGCTGGCCGCCTGCGGATGGCGGATCAGCAGAATGACTTCACGGTCCAGCGCCTGCTGATTTTGCTGGCGCGCATGTTCAATCAGGCTGTTGTCTGGCTCATGCGGCAAAATATCCAACAGGCTGGCCGTCAACGGCGCACCGTTGCGCCACTGCCACAGACTGAGCGCCAGCAGCGCCACCAATAGCAGCATAAAGACGGCAAATAGCCGTCCTTCACTGGGCAAAAGCGGCCTGTTCATCGCTATTCAGTGCAGTATCTGGGCTGATGTTATGCATCTGCATCAGGGTGCGGTCACCTTGGCTTTCCAGTAATTCAATGCTGCGCACATGCGTGCCACCCTGTACGTCGATACGCTGAAAAATCTGTTTTAACAACAGGCTTTTCGGCAACAGGCTCAGCAACCAGTCGTCCTCATCGCCCTGCAGCTGCAGGTCAAATTCTTCGCGCAAGCCCTGTTGATCGCCCTGCAACACTGATAAAAAAAGCCGGCTCTGACGAGCTGCGGCATCCTGTTTGCCCTGCAGTTGCCAATCGCCATCTTGCAGTAACGCCACGCCTTGCGAGCTGATGCGATACTTGCGCGGCAGCGGCTTGTCCAAATCCCACAGCAAACCGTCCGCCGCCAGTACAAAACGGCCATGGCTGCGCAAGGGCTGCGGCAAGCCGCGCAAATGTTTTTCTTGCACAAAATCGCCACGCAACACCTGATCCTGCGCCAGCTGCTGCGCCAACTGGTCTTCATCAAAGGCCAGCGCCCCCGCTGATACCAACCACAAACTGGCCAGCGCATACTGAAGCAACATGCTGAGTTGTTTTTTCATTGCCAAATGCCTACCACCAAAGCGAATTCCTACCATGCCGAAACCCCGTCATTCTGCGCGTAACGCAGTGGAGTCGCAGAATCCATGTAAATAGCCACTAGATCCTGCGACTTCGCTCAGGATGACAAGCGTTGGCCCTGATGACAGGGTTGACCTCATTGCCGCGCGACCGCTGCCTCGACCGCCTGCCGAAATTCTGGCGGGGCGACAAACTGCATTTCACGGTCAGCTATGCGTACCGCCACCTGCACGGTGGAGCCGCGGGTCAGCCGTGCGCCGCTGGCGCTGTCAGTAATCAGGTAATTGATTTTTAGCCGCTCCTGCCACTCCACCAGATCGGCAGTCACGGTGATTTTCTGGCCAAACTCGGCCGGCAGCACATAGCGCAACTGCAAATCCACCACCGGCCAGCCATAGCCACATTCACGCATCTTATTGTAATTGTGACCAATTTTGTCGAGTAGGGCGCAACGCGCCACCTCGAAATACTTCACATAATGGCCGTGCCAAACGATGTTCATCATATCGACATCAAAAAACGGCACCTCCAGCTCGACACTGACCTGCAAAACACCTTTTTTACGCATACAGCCCCCAGCTTCGCCCACGAATCTGCTCAACACACTGGCGCAGTTCGGCTTCCAGCGCACGGTCATGGGTCAGAGGCGGATAATCATTGGCCAGCGCCAGCAACATGCCCTCCAGCGCCTCGCCCATTTCGACCTGACCCTGTTGCTGACGCAGCCATACACCCTGCCTAGCCGCAAGCAATACCGCAGCAGCCACCTGCTCGGTCAGCTCCAGATTGCGCCGAGCATCGCGGGCGGCAATGGTGCCCATGCTGACCTTGTCTTGGTTGTGGCACTCGGTGGAGCGGGAAAACACGCTGGCCGGCATGGTGTTTTTCAGCGCTTCAGCCGTCCAGGCACTGACCGCAATTTGCACCGCCTTGAAGCCGTGGTTGATCATCGCCACCTCAGCCGGCGCACCGGATAGGTTGCTGGGCAGACCGTGGTTGTAGCGGGTATCCACCAGCAGTGCCAGCTGACGGTCGAGCAAATCGGCCACGTTGGCGATCAGGTTTTTCAGGCTGTCCATGGCAAAAGCAATATGGCCGCCGTAAAAGTGACCGCCGTGCAGCACCCGTTCCTGCTCGGCATCAATGATCGGGTTGTCGTTGGCGCTGTTGAGTTCGGTTTCGATGAAGGTGCGCAGCCAAGGCAGGCTGTCGGCCAATACGCCCAGCACATGGGGCGCACAGCGCAGCGAATAGCGGTCCTGCAAACGGTGCAGGCCATTCAGGCAAAACTCGGGTGATTCGATGCCGACCAGATCTTCACGCAACCAAGCAGCCACCTGCACCTGACCCGTATGGGGCTTGGCCAGAAACAGCGTCTCGTCAAAATGGCGGGTATTGCCTTCCAGCGCCACCATGTTTAGCGCAGTAATGCGGGTTGCCAGCTGCAGCAGGTAATCGGCACGGGCATACACCTCGCAGGCGACACCGGTCATCGCCGCCGTACCATTCATCAGCGCCAGCGCTTCTTTCGGACGCAGTTTCAGTGGTTTCCAGCCCAGTTTTTTGTGCACCTCGGCCGCATCACGCACCTGTCCCCGGTACAGCACCTTACGCTCACCAGACAGCGTGGCCGCCACATAGGACAGCGGCGTCAGGTCACCGCTGGCACCCACCGAACCTTCCTCGGGAATCAACGGCAACACGTCTTCCTGCAAAAATTGCGTCAGCCGCTGCAGCAACTCCAGGCGCACGCCAGACATGCCAAAACACAGTGATTGCAGGCGGGCAGCCAGAATCATGCGAGTTTGCGCTGCAGAAAAATGCTGGCCCATGCCACAGCCATGGAAGGTGAACAAACCCTTGGGCAGCGCCTCGACCTGCTCCAACGGCACCGACACCACGCATGAATCACCATAGCCGGTGGTGACGCCATAGATCACCCCTTCACGATCCAGCAGGCTGTCGAGAAACTGTGCGCCCTTGCGGATGCGGGCACAAAAAGCCTCGTCGTCCTGCAGACGGATATCGGCTGCGCGCCGGGCAATGGCGTTGACCTGTTCAATAGTAAGGGGATGTTGGCCAAAAACGACGGCTTCAAGGGTCTTGGTGTTCATCGGTATTCCAGAAAGGGTGAAAATTAAACCATTGCTGTGGCGCTTGCAGGCAACGCTGCTCAAGGCGGTTGGCGTAACGCTGGATGCTTTCCTGCAACACCTGTTCACGGGTGCTGCGCTGCCACTGGATGCGCTCGGCAAAGGGCTCCAGACAAATACGGTAGCGGCCATTGATTTTTAAGCAAAAAAACAGATTGACCGGACATTCCAGCAAACCGGCCAGCAACCAAGGACCTTGGGCAAACCAGGCCGGCTGGCCAAGAAAATTCGCCTGACTACGCCGCCGGTCATTCAACGGCACGCGGTCACCGGCAATTGCCAGCCATTCACCACGCTCGATGCCCTCGCTGAGCTTGAGCATGGTGGCCGCATCCAGCTGCGCCACCTGAATCAGGTTGAGGTTGCTGGCACCGCTTTCATTGAGCAGGTGGTTGATTTTTTCGGCATGCGCAGTGTGCACCAGTACATTCATACGCACCTTTTTGCCGGCATCGGCCAGCGCTCGGCACACCTCAAGGTTGCCCAGATGCGCACCCACCAGAATCTGGCCACGCCCGCTCTGGCTGTGCGACTGACCGCGCACGCCATGGGGGTCATCCACATCCAGATCGGCCAGCCCCAGCGTACCGTGCAGCACATCAAACTTGTCGAGGATGCTGTCGGCAAAGGCCATGAAATGTCGAAATATCTGCCCGTTGTCTGCTGTGCGCTGTGGCTGGCCGGCAAAGTCCGCCAGATTGTTGTAATACTCGCGAATGCTGGCGCGCGCGCTGCGACCGGTCACAAAAAAATACAGCACGACGCCATACAGCACTGGGGCCATCAACCTGCGCCCCAATAGCCGTGTCAGCTGCAGGGTCAAGCGCATCCAAAACAGGCTGCCACGCTCGTTTTTATTGGCCCAGTGCTGCGTGCTCATGGCCGTACCTTGCGCCACAGCAGCAGCGGCAAACGCAACAACATGCCGAAAAACAGCCGTGTGTGCATCTTGCTGATCAGCCAGTTGTCTTGCCAGGGACGGAAATTGGACAGGCCGCCCTCAGGGTAAATCACCCGCACCGAATACCAGCGCATCGGCACCTGCCGCCAGTACAGGCGCACCAGAATTTCGATATCAAAATCCATGCGCTTGCCCAGCTTGACCTGATCGAGCAACTGCACCACCGGTGCCAGCGGATACACGCGAAAGCCGCACATGGAATCGCGAATATCCAGCGACAACGTATGAATCCAAGTCCAGACGTGGGTGATGTAGCGGGCATACAACCGGCCTTTGGGCACACTGGCATCGTATTCGGGGTAACCGCAAATCAACGCCTGTGGATAAGTCTGTGCCTGTTGCAAAAAATAACTGACCCGTTCCAGATCATGCTGGCCGTCAGCGTCAACCTGCAGTGCATGGCTATAACCCAGTCGCTGCGCCTCGCGCAGACCACTCATCACAGCACCGCCCTTGCCCAAATTGTGCGCATGTAGCACCAGATGAACCTGCTGTTGCTGTGCCAGATCGCGCATGATGGCAGCGGTTTGTTCGTCACTGGCATCATCTACCAGCACGCAGGGCAGACCCAGATCACGCAAGCCCTGCACCACGGCAGGCAAGGGCTGGCCATGGTTATACACAGGGATAACGGCGCACAGGGACACTGCGGACTCAGACATCATCATTCACCAGTACAATCCGGCCCGACGAGCAGGGCGCACCTGCCGCCGCAAAGGCAAAATAGAGCTTGCCGCGCTCCGGCTCGAATTTCAGATCCAGATCAATCAGATCACCCGGCCGGATCAGTTGCTGAAACTTGAGCACTTCCATGCCGGCAAACCTGACTGGCAATGGCATCAACTGACGCCCCAGCAGCATGGCCCAATCCACCTGCACCACGCCCGGCAGCACGGGGCTGGCCGGAAAATGTCCGCTAAAAAATGCCAGATCATGGGGTATCTGCAATGCCAGTTGCCAATGCCAGCCGTCTCCCTGGCAGCTCAACTGCAACGGCTCACGCGGACGCTCCTGCTGCAAGATGTGCTCCATGGCTTGCTGCTGCAATTTGCCCTGGGCATTGACCGGTAGCTGCTCAATAAAACGCCAGCGCCTTGGCAACACTAGAGTTTCACAATATCCCGACAGGTGCTGGCGCAAAGTTTGCACCAGCTGGCTACGGCCACCATTACGCAATGCATGCACGCCTCTGGCACTCAATACCACCAGCGCGGCCAAGCTGGCACGACCATTGTGTTGCAACAACAAACGGCATTCACTAACCCAGTCATGCTGCTGCAGGCTGTCTTCCAGAAAGGGCAGCGATACACGCTTTTCTTCCAGTTTGACGATGCGGTCCAGCCGGCCTTGCAACACAAAACGACCGTCGTCCAGCAGCTGGATGGCATCACTGGTTGCTTCACTGCCAGATGCTTGCCAAGGGGAGCTAACCTGCAGCGCACCCTGTTCATTTTGCTCAATCGATGCACCCGGAAAGGGCGTCCAGCTCTGGCCACCCTGCCGCCAAGCAATGCCGCCGGTTTCCGAGCTGCCGTACACTTCAGTGGCTGCCTGCCCCAGCCGCTGTTGCAACTGCACGCCGGCATCCGCCGGCAAGGGGCCACCGGAGGAAAATACCCGCTTCACCGCCGCCAGCCGGTTCCAGTCCAGATTGTCGCCCATACGTTTGAGCAAGGCCGGACTGCACACCCAAACAAAGGGGCGTCCTTCGGTTAGACAGGCCATGCTGTGCTGCTGGATTTCTTCGGCAAACGGCAAATGCTGGCGGATGAAATAACGGCCGGCACACAGCGGCCACAGCAAGCGAAACAGCAGCCCATAAATATGCTGGGTAATCACGCTGCCCAAAAAAACGGCCTGTTCAAGCTCAGCACCCCAGAGGTGCTCCAGCACCTGTAGCTCGTTGTGCAGCTGGGATAAAGTTTTTTGGATCAGCTTCGGCTGGCCCGTGGAGCCGGAGGTAGAAAGCGTCAACAACGGGCGGTCCATCTCCAGCCGTGCCGCCGGCAAAGGCGCGCAGCCCTGCCACTGCCGTTGCTGGTCAGGCTCCAGCCACCAACAGCCCGCATGTTGTAAGCGCTGACGGGTTTGTGGCCGGTCATCGCCGGGCAATACCAGTTCGACCCCAGCGCGCCAAGCACCCAGCGCGACCACAGCCAAATTACCGGCATCCAGTTCATAGACCGCCAATTTGTGCACGCCCTGCTGTTGCAACCAAGCGGCCAAGCGCAGTGCCTGCTCCGCCAGCGCGTCATGTGTCAGCAGCTGCGGGCCGGCCAGCACCTGTGCATGGCGCCGCACCAACAAGTCCGCAATATCAATCCAGCTCATCGGCTTTTTTTACCCGTTGGCGGATCAGCCATTCAATGCAAAACATCAGGCCAATCAGAAAATAAGCAATCAATCCGTTATACAACAGCCACCAGCTGCGCGGTGCCCACAGGGTCAACGCCGCTGCCACACTCGCGTTGGCGGCAAAAAACAGTGCCCATGCCACAGTTACTTTGCGTGTATAGGCCACCGCACGCGGTGGCAAATCTGGCTCTTGCAAGCGCGCCAGCCGCTCGATAACCGGCGGGCCACTGAGCAAACTGGCGGCAAATATCGACATCAGCAACGCATTGACCAGCACCGGATACCAGTGCAGCAGGTGCGGCTGGTTGACGGCAAACAGCAATGCACAAAATGCCCATACTGCAAGCAACATCAGCCCGTTTTGCCGGCTGCGCGCCACCACGCTGCGCAGCAGCCAAATAACAGCCAGGCCCAATGCAAAATAACGTGGCGACAGCAGCTCAAAGCCGTAATACACGGCAAAAGGATAGAGCACACCGGTAATAACCAGCAGCGCCGCCAACAGCGCTTTCATCACTCGGGCGGGTTCATCAGGCCGGCAATGGCCTCAACCACATCAGCCACGGTGCGCACGGCTTTGAAATCTTCGGCGGCAATTTTTTTGCCGGTCTGTTGCTTGAGGTGGTCAATCAGGTCGATGGCATCAATGCTGTCGATTTCTAGGTCTTGATAGAGGTTGGACTCAAGGCTGATCTGCTCCGGCTCCAGCTCGAACAGCTCAACCAGCGCATCACGCAGCAGGGCGAAAATAGCGTCACGGCTTTGCATCGTGCTTACTCCTGATCAGTTTTTCTTGTCGGCAATAAAGGCGGCCAGACTGTCTACGCTGGCGAAGTGCTGGCGAACATCACGGGAATCGGCGTCAATTTTGATGCCAAAGTGTTTCTGGATGGCCAAGCCCAGCTCCAGTGCATCCACCGAATCCAGCCCCAGCCCTTCACCAAACAAAGGCGCGGCGCTGTCGATATCCGCAGCAGTCATGTCTTCAAGCCCAAGGGCATCAATAATAAGGTTTTTTATTTCAAGGTGCAGATCGCTCATTTTTTGTCAGTTCCTGTACGAAGTAATCATGGAGCAGCGCATCCAGCCGGCGCGAGGCAATGGGCGCAGGTGCCTGTTGTGCAAAGTGTTGTGGATCAATTGCTTCCCCCACTTCGAGGCTAAAGTGCACCCGTCGGGAAGGAATCCTGTACCAGGGCTCGGCCTTGGTCAAGGTCGTGGGGTTGACGCGGATCACCACCGGTGTAACGCAACGCGCACCCCGTATGGCAATCGCCGCTGCACCTCGGTGAAAACGTGGCATCTGGCCGGGTGTGGTGCGAGTACCTTCAGGGAAGATAACCAGGGTCTGGCCCTCGCGCAGTGCCTGCGCGGTGTTTTCAATCATTTCCACACTGGCGTCGTTGCTAATATAACCCGCTGCCTGTACCGGCCCACGGGTAAAGGGATTGTCCCACAAGCCCTGTTTGACGACGCAGCCTGCATCGCGGATACAGGCAATCAACAGAACGACGTCAATCAGTGACGGATGATTAGCCACCACCATTTGGCCGGGCTTTCCTAGCCGCTCAGGGTGACTGATATGCCAAGTAATTACGCCGGTGCGGTGCATAAAGCAGACAAAATAACGAAAGGCGTACTGCACCAGCATTCTAGAGCGCCTGCGTTGCACCAGCGGATCAGGGTACAACAGCCTCACCAAAGGGAAGCAAACCAGCCGCAGCAGCAGCCCGCCTAAACCAAATAGGGTAAAACTCAAGCCGGTAAACAGTAAGCGCCAAGCCTTGGGCGGGCTATAGCTGTCTTTCATACTCGGCTCCAGCGCCAGTTGCCTGTCTGCAAGGTTTTCTGCTCGCCCAACAACAAGGGCAATAACGTGAGCGCAGGCGGACACAGCGGATTACGGCACTCAGGCAGTTGTTGCGCAGACGGCTCCAACTGCCAGACGCCACCTGGCACAATCTGTAACGCCAGCGCATGGGCAAAGGGCACATCATCAATCCAAGGGCGGTACAGCTGCGGTTGTTCATCTTCTGCCAGCAATACCAGTACCGAAGCAGCACCCGACTGCAACAACAAAACGGCTTCCAGCACCGCCAGCTCCAATCCGGCATGGCTGGCTGCCAATGCCGTCATTTCACTGTCGTCTTCTCGAAAAATCGACCACAAGCCAATAATCGCGTTGTGCACCGACAAGCTAAAATGGGTCGGCGACAGCGCTTCGCCTTGGCCCAGCGCAGTCAATAAACCTAAGTTGCGCGGTGTCTCACCATGACGTGAACAAAAAACCACCGGCTGTTTGCCGGTTTGTTCCGCCAACGGCCAGCCGGTCTGGAATACCATACGTGCCAGCGGACTCAGGCGGCGGCGCTGCATGGCGGGTAAAAAAGACAGATCCGGCTGCAAGGGCCCAGTGGCTATATAAGGCTGTGCACACCACTGTTGCCAGTGCTGCTCAGTAGCCAACCCCGGTGCCCAGGCTTGCCAGCCAGCGATATCAAACTTCATGCGTATTGCGCCCGCCTTTTTTTCGCCCACTTCGGCCAATGCCCCACACGGCAGTGCCCTGAAAATCGGGCATTTTAACAGCATTTTCAAAGACCGGTTTTACTTATGGCTATTTGCACACTGCACCTCAATCCCGCCAGCGGCCTGATCAGCCCCGCCCGCCAATTGGCCTCGCCCAACCACAACCAGCGCCCAGACAATGAAATATCCCTGTTGGTTATCCACAACATCAGCTTGCCACCCGGTGAATTTGGCACCGGTATGGTCGATGCCTTATTCACCAACCAGCTACCCAGCGGGCAACACCCTTTTCTCGACAGCATCCTTGAGCTGCGGGTGTCGGCCCACTTCTTTATTGAGCGCTGCGGCCAGCTAACCCAATTTGTCAGCTGCAATGATCGCGCCTGGCACGCTGGGCAATCCAGTTTTCAGGGGCGCAGTCATTGCAATGACTTCTCCATCGGTATCGAGCTGGAAGGCACCGACACCCAGCCCTTTACCGACCTGCAATACCAGACCCTGACTGCACTGGTCACAGAACTGATGCACCACTACCCGCAGATCACTCCAGCCCGCATCTGTGGCCACAGCGATATTGCACCGGGCAGAAAAACCGATCCTGGCCCTTTTTTTAACTGGCAACGCGTGCTTAAGCTCTGTGGAAAAGCGCACTCAAGCACTGCTGATAAGCCTGTCGATAAACCCTGAATTATTCGGCCTGTGGATAACAGCGCTAGTTACCCACAGCTCATGCCAAAGCTGCGGACAGCTAACCCGCAGTTTGGCAACAGCTTTATGATTTTCATAAGCTAATGATTTAAAAATAAAATCTGAGCTTTTCAACTGCTAAAGCGGCCACTAAAAATAAACATAAAAAACAAGCTTTTATATTTTTAAGATTTTTTTCTATTTTTTATCCACTGCAACCTGTGATTTGGAACCGTGCTTTGCAAGGCGGATACAGACGTAAAAATCCCGGCGTATACGCCTTAAGCACAGCAATCTGAAAGCCGCGCAATCGTTGACCTTGCACACGAAAGTCACTAGAATCGCCAGTCTTGTTTTGAGCGGGGACCACTTCGGGACCCATTTGTCCACTGAAGTATCAGGTATCAACACCATGAAACGTACTTTTCAACCCAGCGTTATCAAGCGCAAGCGTGACCACGGTTTCCGTGCCCGTATGGCTACCAAGGGTGGCCGTGCCGTTCTGGCCCGTCGCCGTGCCAAAGGCCGCAAGCGTCTGAGCGCCTGATAACATCGAATGAATCAAGGATTTGGCCGCGAAAAACGGCTTCTTGACGCAAAACAGTTCAAGGCGGTCTTTGATTCACCTGATTTTCGCTTGTCAGGCCGTTGCATTCTGGCTCTAGCGCGTCATAACCAAAGCTGCTATCCCCGTATAGGGCTGGTAGTGGGCAAGAAAAATAGCAAACTTGCCGTGGCGCGCAACCGGATCAAGCGACAGTTCCGTGAATATTTTCGACTGCATCAAACGAATCTGCCCTGTGTGGATATTGTTCTGATTACCCGCAGGGGCGTAGATCAGCTGACTACCAGCGAACTACGCCAGGAACTGGATAAACAATTTGGCCGGCTGTTACGCCAGTACCAGGCGGCATCCGACCCATCTGCTGTTCAGGCAGGTCAAAAGCATGCGTAAGTTGGTGATATTACCCATCCGGTTCTATCGCTACGCCATTAGTCCGCTGATGGCCAGTCACTGCCGTTTTTATCCCAGTTGTTCCGCCTATGCCATTGAAGCCATTGAGCAACATGGCAGTTTGCGTGGCAGCTGGCTGGCAGCGCGCCGGTTGGGTCGCTGCAATCCCTGGCATTCCGGTGGCTTCGACCCTGTTCCCCCCGTTTCCGATCAATCTTCCTTGGCCAAGTAATTATGGATATTAAGCGTACAGTTTTAATCCTGGGTCTTGCCATTGTTTCCTATGCACTGGTGGTGCAGTGGAACAATGACTACGGCGATCAGGCTGGCACTGTTGCCATCACCCAAAATGCAGTCGCGGGCGATTTGCCAGCATCAGGCTCTGTTAGCGATGACCTGCCGGTGGCCAGCGACGAGCAGGCCGATGAAGGCAATGGTCTTGTTCCTGTCGCCAACGTCGCCAACAATGCGCTTATCCGTGTCGAAACTGACGTTTTACAACTGGCGATTGACCCGCAGGGAGGTGATATTGTCGATCTGCGTTTAAGTCAGTATCCCAAGCGTTCAAGCCAGCCCGATGTGCCTTTCCAGCTGTTTGAAAACAGTGGCGAGCGTCTTTATGTGGCACAAAGCGGGCTGGTCGGCAGTAACGGACCGGATGCCCGCAGCAGTGGCCGTCCTTTGTATGCCAGCGCACAACAGGATTATGTATTGCAGCCCGGCCAGGACAGGCTGGATGTGGATTTGCAATTCAGTGAAAGTGGCGTTACCTACACCAAACGCTTTACCTTTCATCGTGGCTTGAATGAAACATGCAGCGCGCGTGATATCGAACAACGCAAGAAAAACTGTGTAAACGAGAAGGCTTATCAGATTGGCGTCAGCCATCTGGTGGATAACCAGAGTGAAGAACCTTGGCGCGGCAACCTGTTTGCTCAGCTTAAGCGTGATGGTCAGGGCGATCCTTCATCCACCACCGCAACCGGTACCGCAACCTACTTGGGTGCTGCCCTGTGGACGCCCGACGAGCCTTACAAAAAGCTGAAAATGGGCACCATGGATGACAAAAACTTCAAGCAAAGCATTGAAGGCGGCTGGGTAGCTTGGCTGCAACATTATTTTGTCACTGCTTGGGTACCCACTGCGGATAGCACCAACAACGTCAGCACCCGCAAAGACGCTGCCGGCAATTACATCATTGGTTATACCGGCCCCACAGTGCAGGTTGCTGCTGGCGAACATGCCCGTATGGATGCCACTTTGTATGCCGGCCCTAAAAACCAGACAACCCTGAAAAAACTGTCACCCGGCCTTGAGCTTACCGTTGACTATGGCTTTCTGTGGTTCTTGGCTCAGCCTATTTTTTGGCTGCTGACTGTTATCCACAGCATGCTGGGCAACTGGGGCTGGTCAATTATTGTACTGACGCTGTTGATTAAGCTGGTGTTCTTCCCGCTATCGGCGGCCAGCTACCGCTCCATGGCGCGCATGCGTGCCGTTGCTCCGAAAATTCAGGCACTGAAAGAACAGGCGGGCGATGATCGTCAAAAACTGTCTCAGGGCATGATGGAGCTGTACAAAAAAGAAAAAATTAACCCGCTGGGTGGCTGCTTGCCGATTCTGGTGCAGATGCCGGTGTTCCTATCACTGTACTGGGTGCTGCTGGAAAGCGTAGAAATGCGCCAAGCGCCTTGGATGTTCTGGATTACCGACCTGTCGATCAAGGACCCGCTGTTTATCCTACCGATCATCATGGGTGCCAGCATGTTTGTGCAGCAACTGCTGAACCCAGCACCGCCCGACCCCATGCAGGCGAAAATCATGAAGCTGCTGCCAATTATCTTCACCTTCTTCTTCTTGTGGTTCCCAGCAGGTCTGGTGCTGTACTGGGTGGTGAACAACCTGTTGTCTATTGCGCAGCAGTGGTACATCACTCGCCAGATTGAAAAAGCCACGGCAAACAAAAACTGACACAGCTTGTCCACAAGCTGTTGCAACCTGAACCGGCCCCGCTATCATGCGGGGTCGGTTCGTTTTAGCAGAGTGTTATCCCATGAGTTATCCACAAGATACCATTGCCGCCATTGCCACTGCCCAAGGGCGCGGCGGTGTTGGCATTGTTCGGGTGTCCGGTCCATTGGTGGCTGAAATTGCCCAAGCAATCTGTCGGGCCAATTTACAACCGCGTTATGCCCACTACGGCAGCTTTGTGGATGACTCTGGCTTGGTGCTGGATGAAGGGATTGCTCTGCTATTCAAGGGGCCGCATTCCTTTACCGGCGAAGACGTACTGGAACTGCAAGGCCATGGCGGGCCAGTGATCCTTGATCTGCTGTTAAAGCGCTGCGTAGCGCTGGGCGCACGGCTGGCACGTCCAGGTGAGTTTAGCGAGCGCGCTTTTTTAAATGACAAGTTGGATTTGGCCCAAGCCGAAGCCATTGCTGATTTAATCGAAGCCAGTTCTGAGCAGGCAGCACGCAATGCGGTGCGCTCGTTGCAGGGTGAATTTTCCCGTCATGTGCATGGCTTGACCGAGCAGCTGATTGAGCTGCGGATTCATGTCGAAGCTGCCATCGACTTTCCTGAAGAAGAAATTGATTTTCTGGCCGACGGTCAGATTTTGGCCAGGCTGGAAGCGGTTCGCGAGCGTTTAACCGACGTGCAAAAGCAGGCAGGGCAGGGCGCTTTACTGCGTGATGGCATGAATGTGGTGATCGCCGGCCGGCCCAATGCCGGCAAATCCAGTTTACTTAATGCATTGGCCGGCCATGAAGCGGCCATTGTCACCGACATAGCCGGCACCACCCGTGACACCCTGAAAGAACATATCCACATTGATGGCATGCCACTGCACATGACCGACACCGCTGGCCTGCGCCAGACCAGCGATACGGTGGAGCTGATCGGTGTGCAGCGCGCACTTAAGGCCATTGATCAGGCCGACCGTATCCTACTGGTAGTGGACAGCACCAGCCATGAAGCCGCTGATCCCTTTGCTTTGTGGCCTGAGTTTCTGCATGCCGCCCCGCCCATGGGCAAGGTAACCCTGATCCGTAACAAGGCGGATTTATCCGGCGAGCCCTGCGCCGTACAGGATTTTGCTGACGGCCACAGCAGCATCAGCCTGTCGGCCAAACAAGGGTTGGGCATTGAATTATTGCGTGATCATCTGAAAGCCTGCATGGGTTATCAACAGACCAGCGAAAGTACTTTCAGCGCCAGACGCCGCCATTTACAAGCACTTGAGCACGCCAGCCACAGTTTGCACAAGGCTTATGAACAACTTATCCACAGCAAAGCGGGCGAGCTGGCGGCCGAAGACCTGCGCATAGCCCAGCAGCATCTGGGCGAAATTACCGGCGAATTTAGCGCCGATGACCTGTTGGGACGTATTTTTTCCAGTTTCTGCATTGGTAAGTAGGCGATAGTCGAAAGCATCACGCCTCAACTTACAGGCAAGTGCTAAAATCCCGCTTCTTATCCATAATCGCAGGAGCGATTCATGCTTAACCGTACCCTGAAATTTGCCTTACCCGCCGCTCTGGCACTCCTACTAACGGCTTGTGGCCAGGAAGCCGAGAAAAAATCTGCCAAGACCCTCTACCTTGAGGGCTACCAACAGCTGACAGAGCCTACCGCCCAGTACAACTTCAATGCCGATATCAAACTAGACGGCGGCCAATTTGAACCCATGCTGGCCAATATCAAGCTGCAGCTTAACGGTGCGGTTGACATGGCTGGCAAGCAGTTTGAAGTGACCCCAGAGGTTAAAGCCGCCATGTTCCAGGTCAAACTGCCGATGAGCATTGATCTGAAACAAGAGCACATCGTTATTGATCCCGCCGACATCATCAATGCCATGCAGATGTTTCAGCCTGATGCTGCCAGCTTGGTCGAGCGCTACCAAAATAAATTTGTGCGCCTGAAAAAATCCAGCCTGCAACTGGATGAAGAACAGCAGCAAGAGCTAGAAACCGCATTTGACGCCGCCAGACAGATTTTCGAAATTGCATTTGATGTAGCAGAAAAAGCCAGCCAGGAGCTGCCAGAAAGCAGCTTCCAGTTGCAGGATTTGGGTGAAACTAAGCAGGCCGAGGTGAAAACGGCGATCAGTCTGGTGCTGAGCCCTGAACAAAGGAAAGATTTTGAGCGCGCCATGCTCAGCCAATTCCGTGAGCGTCTGCAGCAAAGCACCATTGCCGATGAAATCAAAGCGCAGATCATCGCCGGCCTGGAAGAAGCCGAAACCCTAGACAGCCCCAATGAGCAGGTTGACTCCATTGTTTACCTGAACGACAAAGGCCAGGTTATTCGCGTCAATGACCGTTACACCTATGTCATTGAAGGCAAGCAGGCGTTTATGGACGTCAATGTTGCCTTTACTCAGTACGGTCAGGCTAAATTTTCCATCGCCCCAGCTGTCGCCGATATCATCGACCTTGATGAAGAAGAAATTGCCACCGTGCAAATGCTGATGGGCAAATAATTTAGCGCCATCTGTAACCGGGCAGTGTTCTCTGCCCGGTTTTTTTCGGCAATGCTCTTTGCCGTCTCCCACTCCACAAGTTTTCTGCCTTGCGCCGCGCGCAGGTTGATTTTTCTCGTCCATAAGCCCTGTGCATA
Source organism: Thiopseudomonas sp. (assembly GCA_018384595.1). Lineage (GTDB taxonomy): Bacteria > Pseudomonadota > Gammaproteobacteria > Pseudomonadales > Pseudomonadaceae > Thiopseudomonas. The sequence goes on along the minus strand of JAHAYO010000021.1, from coordinate 8,480 downwards.
AGCCCTCATCTAGTTGGTTGATAAGCTGCCCTCAAACGCTTGAGTAACTTGGGCTGTGGATAACTGAGCAGCTTATCCACAGGTCATGCAACGGATATGCTATGGGTTACCCAGCGCTTTTCAGCAGATTTCTCTTGTCTTTAATTTATTGAAAATAAACAGATTTATATAGTTTTCCACAGAAAATGGCCTGCTTAAATATAACAATAAAAATAAGCTTTTCTTTATTTTGAATTTTTTTTACTTTTATTTATCACGCCGTTTGCCCGTGGAGCTTTTTTACCCAACGCCAGCTAAGCTGCTAGAATCGGCGTCTTTACGTCACCCGGTGGCATCGTTTTACCCAACGGCACAGCCAACCGGATCAACCCTTATTTCGAGGCACATGGTGGATTACCCTTCCCGTTTTGACGTAATCGTCATTGGTGGCGGCCATGCCGGTACCGAAGCCGCATTGGCGGCTGCCCGTATGGGCGTAAAAACGCTGCTGCTAACTCACAATATCGACACCCTAGGGCTGATGAGCTGCAACCCAGCCATTGGCGGTATTGGTAAAAGCCATTTGTGCAAAGAAGTGGATGCGCTCGGCGGAGCCATGGCCATGGCTGCAGACCATGCCGGCATTCAATTTCGTGTGCTTAACAGCCGTAAAGGGCCGGCAGTGCGTGGCACTCGCGCGCAAACAGATCGCGCCCTGTACAAAGCGTTTATTCGTCATACCCTCGAAAATCAGCCTAACCTCTGGCTGTTCCAGCAAGCCGCTGATGATTTGATTGTTGAAAAAGACACAGTTTGCGGTGTAGTCACCCAGATGGGCCTGCGTTTTTATGCAGCCAGTGTGGTACTGACCACCGGAACTTTCTTGGGCGGAACCATCCATATTGGTTTGCAAAATCATGCCGGTGGCCGTGCTGGCGACCCGCCTGCCAATGCTCTGGCACAACGTCTGCGTGAGTTGCCGCTGCGGATTGGTCGCCTAAAAACCGGAACCCCACCACGAATCGATACACGCAGCGTGAATTACAGCAAGCTGATTGAGCAAGCCGGCGACAACCCATTGCCGGTGATGTCCTATCTGGGCAAGGTTGAACAGCATCCACGGCAAGTCAGTTGCTGGATTGCGCGTACCAATGAGCGTACCCACGACATCATTCGTGCAGGTTTGGATCGCTCGCCCATGTTTACCGGCGTGATTGAAGGGGCTGGTCCGCGCTATTGCCCATCAATTGAAGACAAAATCACCCGTTTTGCCGACAAGGACAGCCATCAGATTTTTCTTGAGCCCGAAGGCTTAACCAGCAATGAGCTGTACCCCAACGGCATTTCGACCTCACTGCCCTTTGACGTGCAGCTGGATTTGGTGCGCTCGATGGAAGGGCTAGAAAACGCCTATATCATGCGCCCGGGCTACGCCATCGAATACGATTACCTTGACCCGCGCGACCTCAGATACAACCTAGAATGCCGCCATATCAATAACCTGTTTTTTGCGGGACAGATTAACGGCACCACCGGCTACGAAGAAGCTGCTGTGCAGGGGCTGTTGGCTGGCTGCAACGCCGCCCTGCAGGCGCAAGGCAAAGACAGTTGGACGCCCAGACGCGATGAGGCTTATGTCGGCGTGCTGATTGATGATCTGATTACGTTGGGCACCAAAGAGCCGTACCGCATGTTTACCTCAAGGGCGGAATACCGGCTGATTTTGCGTGAAGACAATGCGGATATGCGCCTGACGGAAAAAGGCAGGGAGCTGGGACTGGTTGACGATGTGCGCTGGGCGGCATTTGAGGCTAAGCGCGAAGCCATCGAGCAGGAAGAACAACGTCTGCGCAGCACCTGGATACGTCCGGCAACCGAGCTGGGCGACGCAGTGGCTACGCACTTTAACATTCCGCTGGCACATGAGTATAATCTGCTGAATTTGTTGGCCCGTCCCGAAGTTGACTATGTGGGGCTTAAGGCGGTAACGGGTCAGGGGCTGGACGATGTGCTCGCTGCTGAACAGGTCGAAATTCGTACTAAATACGCAGGCTACATTGCCCGCCAGCAGGATGAAATTGCTCGGCTGCGGGCCAGCGAAGACATCCGTTTGCCTGAGAGCATCGATTACAGCGTGATCTCGGGTCTGTCTAAAGAAATTCAGAGCAAACTTGAAACAACCCGTCCCGCCACACTGGGGCAGGCGTCGCGTATTCCCGGTGTGACGCCGGCAGCCATATCTCTGTTGATGATCCATCTAAAAAAACGTCAGGCCACAGCGGCCCTGGAGTCTGCTGATCCATGAGCATTACCCCTGCCCAGCGTCAGGCCCTGACCAAGGGTGCACGCACACTCGGTATTGAACTGACCGCATCACAGGAACAGCAGCTGCTGGCTTACCTGACACTGTTGATCAAGTGGAACAAAGCCTACAACCTAACTGCCGTGCGCAACCCAGATGAAATGGTGTCTCGGCACCTGCTCGACAGCCTCAGCGTGCTGGGTTATGTGCAGCACGTAAGCGGTGAACGCTGGCTGGATGTGGGCAGCGGTGGCGGTATGCCGGGTATTATTTTGGCCATCATGCAACCAGAAAAAAGCTTTGCGCTGCTGGACGGTAATGGTAAAAAAACCCGCTTTCTTACCCAGGTCAAACTGGAACTGGGGCTAGACAATGTGCAGGTGCACCATCAGCGCATTGAAGACCATCAGGTTGAGCAGCCCTATGATGGCATCATCTCGCGGGCCTTTAGTTCGTTGCCTGATTTCACGGCTTGGACGGCCCATGTGGGCAATAGCGCCACGCGCTGGTTAGCCATGAAGGGCATTGAGCCCGACGATGAGCTGAGCCAGCTGGACAATGGTTTTGTGGTGCACCAATGTCACCGCCTCAATGTGCCGGGCTGCCAAGGACAGCGGCACCTGTTGATACTGGGTAAAAACGGAGCGCACGCATAGTGGCCAGAGTTATAGCAATAGCCAACCAGAAAGGCGGCGTTGGCAAAACCACCACCTGCATCAATCTGGCCGCTTCGCTGGTTGAAAACCGCCGTCATGTATTGTTGGTGGACCTAGATCCACAGGGCAATGCCACCACCGGCAGCGGTGTGGATAAGTTGGATCTGAATTTTTCGGTGTTGGATGTACTGACCGGTCAGGCCAGCTTGGTGGATGCCATGCACTATTCTGAGCAGTGCGGTTATCAACTGCTGCCGGCTAACCGTGATCTGACCGCCGCTGAAGTGGTGTTACTCGACATGCCGGACCGCGAGGCTCGGCTCAAGGAAGCACTGGCACCGGTGCGCGACAATTATGATTACATCCTGATTGATTGCCCGCCGTCGCTCAACATGCTGACGGTCAACGCGCTGGTTGCTGCGGACAGCGTGCTGATTCCCATGCAGTGTGAATATTACGCCATGGAAGGACTGACGGATCTGGTTGGCAGTATTCAGCGAATTACTGAACGCCTTAATCCGCAACTGGAAATCGAAGGCATCCTGATGACCATGCACGACCCTAGGCTGAGTCTGACCATGGATGTGACGGAACAACTTAAAGAATATTTTGGCGATCAGCTGTTTGAAACGCTGATACCACGTAATGTGCGACTGGCCGAAGCGCCCAGCCATGGCATGGCAGCGCTGGGTTATGACAAGCAATCCAAGGGTGCGCAGGCCTATCTGGCGCTGGCCACCGAGCTGGTCAAACGACAACGCCAGCGTCAGCGCAGCACGACAAGTAACAGGAATCACTAATGGCAGTTAAAAAACGAGGGCTGGGCCGCGGCCTAGATGCCTTGCTGGGATCAACATCCGCTAAGGCGGTTAATCCGGCTGACAAAACGGATGCCGCCGACACCGCAGCAGCCGGGCAAGCACAGGACAATCACCTGCAGAGCCTAGCGCTGGATAGTATTCGCCCAGGTAAGTACCAGCCGCGCAAGGATATGGACCCCGTCAGCCTTGAGGAGCTGGCGCGTTCAATCAAGGCGCAGGGCGTTATGCAGCCCATTGTGGTGCGCAAGGTAGAGGGCGGCCATGAAATTATTGCTGGCGAACGCCGGTGGCGTGCTGCTCAGCTAGCCGGAATGACGGTAATTGACGCCCTTGTGCGCGATGTGCCGGATGAAGCAGCCATTGCCATGGCGCTGATCGAGAACATTCAACGTGAAGACCTGAACCCAGTCGAGGAAGCCATCGCGCTGCAACGACTGCAGCAAGAGTATGAGCTGACCCAGCAGGAAGTGGCAGACGCGGTGGGTAAATCGCGCGCCACCGTTGCCAACCTGTTGCGCTTGCTGATCTTGCCGGAGGAGGTCAAGACGCTAGTCGCCCATGGCGATATAGAAATGGGCCATGCCCGTGCCATTTTGGGCATGCCTGAAGCAGAACAGGCCGAAACCGCGCGTCATGTGGCGGCAGAAGGCTTGAACGTGCGTCAGACAGAAGCCTATGTGCGTGCCGCCCGTGAGCCCAAAAAAGAAGTTGTAGCCAAGCAAGAAGACCCCGATATTCGTCGACTGGAGCAAAAACTGGCCGAACGCCTAGGAGCCATGGTGCGTATCAAGCATGGCAATAAGGGGAAAGGTCAATTGATGATTCAGTATGCAACCTTGGAAGAATTGCAGGCTGTACTGCAGCGTATTCATTGAGATAGGCACAAAGGCAAGGGCGGCTGTGTATGACTTTGGTAGCAGTGCGGCAAGAAAAAACTGCTGAGGTCAACACTTGGTCATAAAAAGTGACATTTGAGTTGAATGCTAAAGCCGCGCGCCCTATACTCTCAGCGCAATTTTATAGTGTCTGCATGTAACCACTACACGGCTAAAGCAGGAGTAACAGCATGGCAATCCGCCACCAGGTACCATTCTGGCAGCTGGAAGTGTCAAAGGTGCTGTTGGTGCAGCTTGCAGTCTGTTTGCTGATCGGCACGTTTGCATGGTGTTGGTCAGAATTTACCAGCGGTTACTCGGTAATGCTGGGAGGCTGCATTGCATGGTTACCCAATGCCTGGTTCGCCAGAAAAGCGTTCCGTTACCATGGCGCACGTTCCATGCAGGCAATTGTCCAGTCCTTTTGGTCAGGGCTGGCTGGGAAAATGATTTTGACGGCAGTGCTTTTTGCACTGGCGTTTGCAGTAGTGAAGCCGCTAAACGTGGCCGGCTTGTTTGTCGGCTTCGTGCTTGTCCAGATGACAGGATCGGCATCACTGCTATTAATGAAAGGTTTCTAAAGCGTTAGGATCTGAGGCAACTATGGCAAACAGCAATGCTGAGTACATTCAGCACCACCTGCAAAATCTAACTTACGGTAAAATTGACGGCGTTTGGCGTTTCGCCCAAACAGCAGAAGAAACCCAGCAAATGGGCTTCTGGGCCATCCATGTGGATACCATGGCCATGTCGCTGTTGATGGGCTTCGTTTTCCTCTACCTGTTCCGTCGTGTGGCTAAAATGGCCAATAGCGGTGTACCGACTGGCCTGCAGAGCTTTGTCGAGGTCGTGGTTGAGTTCGTACAAAACATGGTGCGCGACACCTTCTATGGTCGTAATCCGCTGATTGCACCATTGGCCCTGACCATTTTCACCTGGATTCTGCTGATGAACAGCCTGAAGTGGATCCCAGTTGACGTCATTCCTGGTATCGCTGATGCGCTGGGTGTTCCTGCATTTAAATACGTACCGACCGCTGATCCGAACGCTACCTTCGGCATGTCGATTGGCGTATTCCTGCTGATTATTTTCTATAGCATCAAGGTCAAAGGGTTTGGTGGTTTCAGCAAAGAGCTGGCCTTTACCCCGTTTAACCATTGGTCGCTGATTCCTTTCAACCTGTTCCTCGAAATCCTTGGCCTGCTGACCAAGCCGTTTAGCCTTGCGCTGCGTCTGTTTGGTAACATGTACGCCGGTGAGGTGGTGTTTATCCTGATTGCACTGCTGCCTTTCTGGGTGCAGTGGAGCCTTTACGGCCCATGGGCGATCTTCCATATTCTGGTGATCCCGCTACAGGCCTTCATTTTCATGGTGTTGTCGATCGTTTACCTGAGCGCAGCCCACGAAAGCCATTGACGCGCAAGAGAGCGTTAATTTAAAACTCTAAACTGTAAAACCTAAACCTGAAAACTCTAGGAGTAAACTATGGGAATCGTAATCATCGCAGCTGCCATCATTATCGGTCTGGGTGCCCTGGCTACTGGTATCGGCTTCGCCCTGCTGGGCGGCAAACTGCTGGAATCCACTGCACGTCAGCCAGAACTGGCTCCGTCCCTGCAAACCAAAACCTTCATCATGGCTGGTCTGCTTGACGCCGTGCCAATGATCGGTGTTGGTATCGCCATGTACCTGATCTTCGTTGTTGCTCCAACTGCGGCTTAATTCGCGATTTCATGATTACGGCAGGCACTGACCTGCCGTAGGACGTTATCTTTGGATAAACAATGAAATAGCATGGGGTACATCGATGGCTATTAACCTGACGCTTTTGGGTCAATTGATCGCCTTCGCTATTTTTACCTGGTTTTGCATGAAGTTCGTTTGGCCGCCCATTACGGCAGCCATGGATGCACGCCAGAAAAAAATTGCTGAAGGCCTGGATGCAGCCGGACGTGCCGAGCGCGACCTGAAGCTTGCTCAAGAAAAAGCTGCCGACATGCTGCGGGAAACCAAGCAGACTGCTGCAGAAATTATTGAAAAAGCCAACAAGACTGCAAACGAAATTGTAGAAGAGGCAAAACAGCAAGCACGCGCCGAAGGCGAACGTTTGCTGGCCAGCGCAAAAACTGAAATCGAGCTTGAAGTAAATCGTGTTAAAGACGACCTTCGCAATCAGGTTTCAGTGCTTGCCGTAGCGGGTGCCGAAAAAATCCTCGGAGCAACCGTGGATGCAAAGGCGCACAATAATCTGGTCGAGCAACTGGCCGCAGAACTTTAAGCGAGGCAAGCGATGCTGAATACCAATACGCTTGCAAGACCTTATGCAAATGCTGCTTTTGAACATGCTTCAGCAGCCGGGCAGGAAAAAAACTGGGCAACAATGCTGTTGTTGACCAGTAACCTTGTAACTGCTCCTGAAGTCGTTCAGCAACTGGCAAACCCAGCGCTGAACAAGCAGGCTAAGGTCGAGTTTCTTTTGCAACTGTGCAAAAAAGAAGCAGATAAGGATTTTTCCAATTTCCTCCATATCTTGGGCGAAAATGGACGTCTTTCTCTGCTGCCTACCATTCATGAGCTCTTTGTTGCACAGGTTGCAGAAAAGAATCGCTCCATTGAAGTAGAAGTGCAGTCTGCTTTCGAATTAAGCGCTAAACAATTGAAAACACTGGCTGCCGCCTTATCCAAGCGGCTTGATCGTACCGTTGAGCCCAAAGCGACAGTAAACCCCGCTTTAATTGGCGGTTTGTTTATCCGCGCTGGTGATTTGGTAATTGACGGCTCGATCCGCGGCAAGCTGAGCAAGCTGGCCGAAGCGTTGAAATCCTGATTTGGGGACATATGGCATGCAGCAACTGAACCCTTCCGAAATTAGCGAAATTATCAAGCAGCGTATTGCCAAGCTTGATGTTTCTGCTCAAGCCCGTAATGAGGGCACCATCGTCAGCCTGTCTGACGGTATCGTACGTATCCACGGCCTAGCCGATGTGATGTACGGTGAAATGATTGAATTCCCTGGCGGCATCTATGGTATGGCATTGAACCTGGAGCGTGACTCCGTTGGTGCTGTAATCCTGGGTGGCTACACCGGCCTGACCGAAGGCATGAGTGCCAAGTGCACCGGCCGTATCCTAGAAGTTCCGGTTGGTCCTGAACTGCTGGGTCGAGTGGTTGACGCCCTGGGTAACCCGATTGATGGCAAAGGCCCGCTGGATACTAAGCTGACCGACGCCGTTGAAAAAGTTGCACCTGGTGTGATCTGGCGTAAGTCGGTCGACCAACCGGTACAAACCGGTTATAAGTCTGTCGACGCCATGATTCCGGTTGGCCGTGGTCAGCGCGAGCTGATTATTGGTGACCGTCAGATTGGTAAAACTGCTCTGGCAGTTGACGCCATCATCAACCAGAAAGACAGCGGCATCAAATGTGTGTACGTGGCCATTGGTCAGAAGCAGTCCACCATTGCCAACGTTGTACGCAAGCTGGAAGAAACCGGCGCTCTGGCCAACACCATCGTGGTGGTTGCCAGCGCTTCTGAGTCTCCTGCCCTGCAATATCTGGCTCCATACTCTGGCTGCACCATGGGCGAGTACTTCCGCGACCGCGGTGAAGACGCCCTGATCGTTTATGATGACCTGTCCAAGCAGGCTGTGGCCTATCGTCAGATTTCCCTTCTGCTGCGTCGTCCACCAGGACGTGAAGCTTATCCAGGTGACGTTTTCTATCTGCACAGCCGTCTGCTGGAGCGCGCTTCTCGCGTATCCGAAGAATACGTTGAGCAGTTCACCAAGGGTGAAGTGAAAGGCAAAACCGGTTCTCTGACCGCACTGCCGATCATCGAAACCCAGGC
>JAHAYO010000112.1 GCA_018384595.1 Thiopseudomonas sp. | reverse complement strand
ACTCTGAGTGGATGTATAGTTATAAAACAGCTGCTTACCGCTAGAAATCAGGATAAAATTTTTGTCACACGCATCCGCACAGGCACAGCACCGCCTGTTTGACGGCATTAAGACTTGATTCATCTAGATTGCAGATTGCCTGCGTTTTGGTGCACACGGTCAGTGAAAGACCGTCAGTAATTATCCCGCCACTGGTCCAGTTGGCGGCGCTGTTTTTTATCGGGGCGGCCATCGGTCTGGATACCCAGCGCGCCGGCTTTGCGCAGCTGCGCTTCTTCTTCGCGCTTGCTGATACTTTCTTCGGTTTCGCGGTACAGCTTTTGTGCCTCCGGTGCGCCACGGCGTACCTCGCTGAGGGCTTCCACGATCACGGTGCGTAGGTCGTAGCCGCAGCGAATTTGCAGCTCATCACCCACCCGCAGGTCACGGGCCGGCTTGCAGCGCTCGCCACGGCAATGCACCTTGCCGCCTTCAATCGCGGTTTTGGCTAGGCTGCGGGTTTTAAAGAAGCGCGCTGCCCACAGCCATTTATCAATGCGTACCTTGTCTGTTTCCATTACGTTTCCACCGTGCTGGAGCCTGAAACTTGATAAATTTGGGCCGACCCTGTTGTTTTTCAAGGGGCAGCCAGACTTTCACCCGCAGACCACCGCCCAGCGGCTGCTCCAGTTCGATGTGGCCTTGATGCAGGGTTACGATACGCTCAACGATTGCCAGCCCCAGCCCTGCGCCTTGGCCGCCGCGCGCTTGGTCGCCACGGGTGAAAGGCTTGAAGATGCTGGGCAGCTCGGCCCTGGTAATGCCCGGCCCGTCATCCTGCACGCACAACAGCGCGTGACTGCGCCGGTCATGCGTGGTCTGTTCAAGGCTGACCCGCACTTCGGTGCCACCATAACGGACGGCGTTCTCGACCAGATTAGTCAGCATGCGCTTGCATGACAGCCGGCGCAGGCGGGCGCTGGAAATATGCTGCAAGCCGTCCGCTGTTACCTGCCCTTGCTGTATATAAGGCTGCAACACATCACGCACCAGCTCGGTCAGATCGCACAGCTCGCTGGGCTCATCACGGCCATCGCGGATAAAGGCCAGAAACTGCTCCAGAATGGCGTCCATGTCTTCGATGTCTTGCACCATGTCGCGCGCCAGTTCGCTGTCGTCACCCAACAAGGCCAGTGACAGGCGCATGCGGGTCAGCGGAGTGCGCAGGTCATGGGAAATACCGGCCAGCATCAACTCACGCTCGCGGGTCGCCTGCTCGATGTCAGCAGTCATCTGGTTGAAGGCGTGGTACACCTCCGCCATTTCGCTGGCCGTATCATCCGTCACCGGCAGCCGCACACTGTGACCGGCACCAAACTGACGGGCGACCACCACCAGTCGTTTGAGCGGCGCACTGAACTGGCGCACAAATACCCAAGTAGCAGCGGTGGACAGCAGGCCAATACCAAGAAACCAACCAAACAGGTTCCACAAGCGCTGACCGCGTAGGGGATGCGGGTACAGCGGAATACGCAACCAACCGTCACCCAGCGAAGGCGCGTTGACATACAGCGACGGCGGATTTTCGGCGCTGATGCGCACCTGAGTATCCGCACCCAGCTCGGCGCGCATCTGCTCAATAAAGATGTCGCTGTAGGGCCATTGGCGCTCGCCTCGGGGCGTGTTTTTTTCCAGCACTCGGCGCAGGCCCGCCGCCTCAGCAATGGATTCCTGTTCACTGGCGGGCGCTGCCCAGTAGGCGCGCAGCGTCAGTGCAGCGCCTAGGCTGTACTGGCGGTCAACCAGCACGTCGTCATTGAGCAGCAAATAAATGAGGGTCAGCGCTTTGGAAAACAGCACCGCCAGCAACACCATGCCCAGCAGGCGGCCAAAGAAACTTCTGGGATACCCGATCACCGGCGTCACGCTCCGTCCGGCACGAACACATAGCCCACGCCCCATACGGTCTGGATATAGCGGGGTTTAGACGGGTCGGTTTCGATCATGCGGCGCAGACGCGATACCTGTACGTCAATGGAGCGCTCTTGCGCATCCCATTCACGGCCACGGGCCAGACCCATCAATTTGTCACGGCTGAGCGTTTCACGCGGGTGCTGCACCAGTGCTTTCAGCACGGCAAATTCGCCGGTGGTCAGCATCTGTATCTGCTCGCCCTTGCGCAGTTCGCGGGTGGCCAGCGACAGGCTGTGGTCGCCAAACGCCACCTGTTGTTCATGGCTGCTTGGCGCGCCGGGCACCGACGTACCCTGCCGGCGCAACACCGCGCGGATACGGGCCAGCAGCTCACGCGGATTGAACGGCTTGGCCAGATAATCGTCCGCGCCCAGCTCCAGCCCCGTAATCCGGCTGGTTTCATCACCTTTGGCGGTCAGCATGATGATAGGGATTTGGTTGTCAGCTTGGCGCAGCCGGTTGCAGGCCGACAGGCCGTCTTCGCCGGGCAACATCAGGTCAAGCACAATAAGGCTGAACAGTTCGCGCATCAACATACGTTCCATATGCTCGACGTTTTCTGCTCCGCGAACGCGGTAACCTTGCTCGGTCAAAAACCGCTCCAGCAGGCTGCGCAAGCGCGCATCATCATCCACCACTAGGATTTTTTCGCCGTCGTTCATGCCCTGTCCTATTACTCAAGCTGTGGCCGCCGATTGTACCACTGCCCCCTGAGTGGGACGGCTCGCACAGGCCGGTGCTTTGTTAGCAAATTTTGCATGGCTGCGGCCAACGGCTGCGCCGGTACTGACGCTTGCCGACTGCCTGGCCTATAATCGCCCGTTTTTACGCAAAGACACAGGTTTTTCATGCTCGATATCAATGCCAAAATTGCCGACGAACTAGGCGTAGTGACCCGCAACGTGGCGGCGGCTGTTGCCCTGCTGGATGAAGGCGCTACGGTTCCCTTTATCGCCCGCTACCGTAAAGAGGTCACCGGCAGCCTGGACGATACCCAGCTGCGCACCCTGGAAGAGCGCCTGCGCTATCTGCGCGAGCTGGAAGAGCGCCGCATCAGCATTCTGGCCAGTATTGAGGAGCAGGGCAAACTGACCCCCGAGCTGAAAAACGACATTCTGGCCGCCGACACCAAAGTACGGCTGGAAGACCTGTACCTGCCCTACAAAAAGAAACGCCGCACCAAGGGCCAGATTGCGCTGGAGGCCGGTCTTGGCGAGCTGGCCGATGCGCTGTTTGCTGACCCGCAACTGGAGCCTGAAGCCGAAGCCGCGCGTTTTATCCAGCCCGATAATGGTTTTGCCGACGTGAAAGCCGTGCTGGAAGGCGCCAAATATATTTTGATGGAGCGCTTTGCCGAAGATGCCGATCTGCTGGAGCGCCTGCGCACTACCTTGCACAGCGATGCCAAACTGAGCAGCCGTGTAGCACCGGGCAAAGAGCAGGAAGGCGCCAAGTTCAGCGACTATTTCGAGCACGACGAGCCGCTGAAAACCGTACCTTCGCACCGAGCGCTAGCCATGTTCCGTGGCCGCAACGAAGGCATTCTTAACCTGTCACTGACACTGGGCGAACCCAACGCTGCCATGCACCCGTGTGAGCTGATGGTGGCCAAACACTTTGCCATCGAAAACCACAACCGCCCCGCCGACGCCTGGCTGGCCGAGGTGGTGCGCTGGACCTGGCGCATCAAGCTATCCACCCATCTGGAAACCGATCTCTTTGGCAGCCTGCGCGAGCAGGCCGAGACCGAAGCCATCAGCGTATTTGCCCGTAATCTGCATGATCTGCTGCTGGCCGCACCCGCCGGCCCGCGCCGCACCCTGGCGCTGGACCCCGGCCTGCGCACCGGCTGCAAGGTGGCAGTGATGGACGAAACCGGCAAGCTGCTGGCCACCGACACCATTTTCCCCCATGCGCCACACAACAAATGGCAGCAAAGCCTGGCCACGCTGGGTGCGCTGTGTCAGCAGCATCAGGTCGAGCTGATTGCCATCGGCAATGGTACCGCCAGCCGTGAAACCGACAAACTGGCCGGCGAGCTGGTCAAGGGCATGCCCCAGCTGCGCATGCAGAAAATCATGGTCAGCGAGGCCGGCGCTTCGGTGTATTCCGCCTCGGAGCTGGCGGCCAAAGAATTTCCGCAGCTGGACGTATCGCTGCGCGGCGCGGTTTCCATTGGCCGCCGCCTGCAAGACCCGCTGGCCGAGCTGGTGAAAATCGACCCCAAATCCATTGGCGTGGGCCAATACCAGCATGACGTATCCCAGGTGCAATTGGCTCGCTCGCTGGATGCCACCGTGGAAGACTGTGTAAACGCGGTTGGCGTGGATGTGAATACCGCCTCCGCCGCTCTGCTGACCCGCATTTCCGGGCTGAATACAACGCTGGCCAACAACATTGTCGAATTTCGCGATGCCAACGGCGCTTTCAGCGATCGCAACCAACTGAAAAAGGTGCCGCGTCTTGGCCCGAAAGCCTTTGAACAGGCCGCCGGTTTCTTGCGCGTGATGAACGGCAGCAATCCGCTGGATGCCTCCGCCGTACACCCGGAAGCCTACCCGCTGGTCAAGCGCATTGCCGAGCACAGCACCCGCGATATCCGTTCACTGATCGGTGATTCGGCTTTCCTGAAACAGCTCGACCCCAAACAGTTCACCGACGAAACCTTCGGCCTGCCCACCGTCACCGACATTCTGGCCGAGCTGGACAAACCCGGCCGCGACCCGCGACCCGAGTTCAAAACAGCCGCCTTCCAAGACGGTGTAGAAAGCCTGAACGACCTCAAGCCCGGCATGTTGCTTGAGGGCGTGGTCACCAATGTGACCAACTTTGGCGCCTTTGTGGATATCGGTGTGCACCAAGATGGTCTGGTGCATATCTCGGCGCTGGCCGACCGCTTTGTGCAAGATCCGCACAGCGTGGTCAAGGCCGGCGATATTGTGAAAGTAAAGGTGATGGAAGTGGATATTCCCCGCAAGCGCATTGCCCTGAGCATGCGCCTGAGTGACGAGCCGGGTGACAGCCGCGCATCACAGCCTGCCCGGGAGCGCCCATCCAGCCGTGGCAATAGCCGTCGCAATGAAAACCCGCAACGCCAATCCAGCGACAACAACAGCACTGGCGGTACTATGGCGGCGCTGTTTGCCAATGCCGGACAAATCAAGAAAAAGTAAGCAGGCACGCTGCCTGAGCGGCGGTTCACTGTTAAAGTGGCCGCCATTGCACCGCCCATCGTGATTCGAGGATGCCGTTTTGAGTGATACCTATACCCGTCGCCTGCAGCTGCTAAGCCAGCCCGAGCACAGCCTGTTGTTGCAGGACTGCCTGCACGGCATCGAACGCGAATCACTGCGCGTCAACGCCGACGCCAGTCTGGCCATGACCGAGCACCCCACCGCGTTGGGCTCCGCCCTAACCCACTCCAGCATCACCACCGACTATGCCGAACCGCTGCTGGAGTTCATCACCCAAGCGCACGCCAACACGGCAGACACCCTGCAAGAGCTGGACGAAATCCACCGTTTTACCCACAGCGCGCTGGGCAACGAGTTGCTGTGGAGCCCGTCCATGCCCTGCCGCCTGCCGCCCGAAGCCGAGATTCCAATTGCCCGCTACGGCGACTCCAACGTCGGCCGTTTCAAGTATCTATACCGGCAGGGGCTGGCACTGCGCTACGGCAAAACCATGCAGTGCATTGCCGGTATTCACTACAATTTTTCCCTGCCCGAATCCCTGTGGACCGTGCTGCAACAGGCCGAGGGAGACACACAAAGCCTGCAGGATTACCAGTCCGACCGCTATATTGCGCTGTGTCGCAATTTCCGCCGCTACAGCTGGCTACTGATGTACCTGTTTGGTGCCTCACCGGCGGTGGATGCCAGCTTTGTGCGTGATCTGCCCAGCCACACCTTGGAACAACTGGATGACGAAACCTTTTACCTGCCCTATGCAACCAGCCTGCGCATGAGCGATCTGGGCTATCAAAGCAACGCCCAAGCCGGTATCACGCCCTGCTACAACA
>JAHAYO010000106.1 GCA_018384595.1 Thiopseudomonas sp. | reverse complement strand
CCCGCCGAGTTGCTGGGCGAAGAAGCCGCCGATTACGAAAAAATCTCCGATACCCTGGATGTCTGGTTTGACTCCGGCACCACCCACAGTCATGTGCTGCGTGGCTCGCACCCGCAGGGTCACGAGCAGGGGCCTAGGGCCGACCTCTATCTGGAAGGCTCTGACCAGCACCGTGGCTGGTTCCATTCCTCCCTGCTGACCGGTTGTGCGATTGACGGCCATGCGCCGTACCGCGGTTTGCTGACCCACGGTTTTACCGTGGACGAGAAGGGCCGCAAGATGTCCAAGTCCATGGGCAACGTGATTGCGCCGCAGGAAGTGACCAACAGCCTGGGTGCAGACATCCTGCGTCTGTGGGTGTCGTCGGCGGACTATTCCGGCGAGATGTCGGTATCGAAAACCATTTTGCAGCGCAGTGCCGATGCCTATCGCCGCATCCGCAACACCGCGCGTTTCCTGCTGGCCAACCTGAACGGCTTTGATCCGGCCAAAGACCAGGTGCCGGCTGAGCAGATGCTGGCGCTGGACCGCTGGGCGGTGGATGCCGCGGCCCGCTTGCAGGACGAAATCCACAGCTCCTATGAGGAATACCGCTTCCATAACGTCTACCAGAAGGTACACAACTTCTGCGTGCAGGAGCTGGGTGGCTTCTATCTGGACATCATTAAAGACCGTCAGTACACCACCGGTGCTGATAGCCTGCCGCGCCGTTCCTGCCAGACCGCCATGTACCAGATTGCCGAGGCGCTGGTGCGCTGGATCGCGCCAGTATTGAGCTTTACCGCCGAAGAAATCTGGCAGCACCTGCCCGGCGAGCGCAATGAGTCGGTGATGCTGAATACCTGGTATGACGGCCTGAGCCGCCTGCCACAAGGTGCCGAGCTGGACAATAGCTACTGGCAGCAGGTGATGGCAGTGAAGGATGCCGTCAACAAGGAGCTGGAAAACCAGCGCAACGCCAAGGCCATTGGTGGCAACCTGCAGGCCGAAGTCACCCTGTATGCCAGCGAGGAGCTGGCTGCGCTGCTGGGCCAGCTGGGTGATGAGCTGCGCTTTGTCACCATTACTTCGACCGCGAGCGTGCAGCCGCTGTCAGCCGTGCCGGAGCATGCGGTTGAGACCGAAATGGATGGCCTGCGCCTGAGCGTGGTCAAGTCGCAGCAGCCCAAGTGCGAGCGCTGCTGGCACCACCGTGCCGATGTTGGCAGCACCCCGGCGCATCCGTCCGTTTGCGCCCGCTGTGTGGACAATATCGAAGGCGCCGGCGAGGAGCGCCAGTATGCGTAAAACAGGCCAGCTGGTCTGGCTCTGGCTCAGTGTGCTGGTGGTAGTTCTTGATCAAGCCAGTAAACACTGGTTTGAGCATAACCTGTCGCTGTATGAGCAGATCGTGATAATTCCCGACCTGTTCAGTTGGACGCTGGCCTACAACAAGGGTGCGGCGTTCAGCTTTCTGGCGGATCAGGGCGGCTGGCAGCGCTGGTTTTTTGCCCTAGTGGCACTGGTGGTCAGCGGCGTGCTGCTGGTCTGGCTGAAGCGTCTGCAGCGTCACGAACGCCTGCTGGCCGCCGGCCTGGCACTGGTACTGGGCGGTGCACTGGGCAATCTGTACGACCGGGTAGTGCTCGGTCACGTGGTGGACTTTATTTTGGTGCACTGGCAGGACCGCTGGTTTTTTCCGGCGTTTAACCTGGCCGACAGCGCCATTACCGTGGGTGCCGGCATCCTGATTCTGGACATGATTGTGAATAAAAAAGAGCAAAGCAATGACTGAACAACGTATCGGGCAGCACAGCACTGTCACCCTGCATTTCGCCCTCAAACTGGACAATGGCGATGTGGTGGACAGCAACTTTGACAAAGATCCGGCCACCTTTACCGTGGGTGACGGCAACCTGTTGCCCGGTTTTGAACAGGCGCTGTTCGGTTTCAAGGCCGGCGACAAGCGCACTGTGGTGATTCCGCCGGAGCGCGGCTTTGGCCGCGGCAATGATGCCAACCTGCAAACCATGCCGCGCAAGGACTTTGACGGTATGGAGCTGGCAGAAGGCGTGTTGGTGATTTTCCAGGATGCACGCCGCAATGAAATGCCCGGCGTGGTCAAATCCTTCGACGACAACGAAGTGGTGATCAACTTCAACCACCCGCTGGCCGGCCGCGACATCACCTTTGAGGTGGAAATCATCAAGGTGGAAAACCCGGCCTGACTGTCCTTGTCACTCCGCGCAGTCGCGGAGTCCGTGAAGCTTGCGGTTACGCAACGCTTCACGCAGGATGACATTCTGTTTGAGGGTTTTTACCCTGATCCCAATTTCTCGAAAGAAAAACCGCCATGCAAATCAAACTCGCCAATCCCCGTGGTTTCTGTGCCGGGGTGGACCGTGCCATTGAGATCGTCAACCGTGCGCTGGAAGTCTTTCAGCCGCCGATCTATGTTCGCCACGAAGTGGTACACAACAAGTTTGTGGTGGAAGACTTGCGCAACCGTGGTGCGGTGTTTGTCGAGGAATTGCATCAGGTACCGGACGACGCCATTGTGATTTTTAGCGCCCATGGCGTATCCCGTGCGGTGCAGGACGAGGCCGCCCGTCGTGGCCTGAAGGTGTTCGATGCTACCTGCCCGCTGGTGACCAAGGTGCATCTGGAAGTGGTGCGCTACAGTCGGGATGGCCGCGAATGTGTGCTGATCGGCCATGCCGGCCACCCCGAGGTGGAAGGCACCATGGGCCAGTACGATGACAGCCAGGGCGGCAAAATCTATCTGGTGGAAAACGAGGACGATGTTGCCCGTCTGCACGTCAACAACCCAGACACCCTGGCCTTTGTGACCCAGACCACCCTGTCGATGGATGACACCAGCCGGGTGATTGATGCCCTGCGTGAAAAGTTTCCCGCCATCAGCGGCCCGCGCAAGGACGATATCTGCTATGCCACGCAAAACCGCCAGGATGCAGTGAAGCAG
>JAHAYO010000105.1 GCA_018384595.1 Thiopseudomonas sp. | reverse complement strand
GCACTGGGTACAAAACATGCCGCCAGAGCGGTACAGCCCTTCTAGTTCGGTATTATTCTGCGGCTCGATGCGCACCGTGGTATCCAGCGTAAAGCTGTTTTTTTCCGGCTGCAGACGCAGACTTTCTGCATCCACCTGATAATCATCCGCGCCCAGCACCCGGTCATCCAGAGCAATGTGTTTAAGCTCCAGTTTGACCCCATTCAACACCAGCGGCGGCAACGCGCCGTCCAGCTGAGGATTGCGCTCCATCACCAGATGCGCATGCACCAGCGCATGGTCGTCATACAGTTCAAAATGCAGGTGGGTTTCGTGAATCAGATAATCCGGCGCACGGTAATCGGCCAGACGAATCGTATTTGGGGTATGGGTCATTGTTCTTAACTCTAAAAATCATGCCGACAATCCGGCCAATAAACACAACAGAGGCGCACCCCTGGCTTCAGCACGCTGCGCCCTACTTTGCCCTGCGCAGCCACCTATCAACAGCAAAAAATTATTGATGTAAAAAAGCCGTTCGACTAATCCTGTCCGCCGGCACCAGCCGTTCAAGCGCAGCAATCAACCCATCCATATCCTCAAAACCCGCCAGCTTAAACAGCTCGCCCGTACCCGCCTTGAGCACAATGGACTTGACCCGCCCAAACCGAGTTTGAAAACGCAGACTTTTAACCTGCAACAAATCCACCTGCACGCTTACGCCGTTGTAACTAACCAGCGCCTGATGCCTTGCCTCATCCAACCTCACCGAGGGATAGGCCGCCACACCCTGTTGAATATGACGAAAGGTAGCAAAAATCGTCAACGCCAAAATCGCCAACCCTGCAAAGGGCAACATCAATTCAGACCCCGCCGACACCCCCACCGCCTTAACCAACAAAGCCACACAACACACCAACAAAACCACAATCAAACCGATGGCCCAACGCCGGTCTTTAGCAACCTTCTGCTCAGAAACATAAAACTGCACGACTCACCTATTCCTTCTAACCCTTAGCACCAAAATACCGCTCATAGACCCTGCAATTTTGCTACGCAAAACGCAGGATGACGGTGGATTAGCCTGCTATTCCAAAACCACCAAACCCACCCCAAACACAGCGACAGCAGCCCGGCAGCGCCGGGCCACCCCCTCTCCAACACCCCGGTGTTTCAGCGGGGCGGTCGGGACCGGAGCAAAGCATCAGCAACGGGGCCGAAGCGTGCTTCGGCACGGGCAGCGTAGCTTTGCGCAGCGTCCTGACCACCCTGCAAACACCAAAACTCAAATCCCCCGCAAAACCAGCTGATACCCCGTGTACTTACGAATATTAATCACCCCCGTATCAAAAATCAGATACTGCCCCTTAATCCCCAACAACGTCCCCTCAGCCAGCGGTTCCTTATCCAAATTAAAACTCTTAACCTTCTTCGGATACTCCAACACTGGATAACGAATATCAGCCACCTCGCCATCCTCCAGCAACTGAATCGCCTGCAGGCCAAAACGCTCATGCAGCGCACCCAGCTCCGCGCTACACAACTCCACTAACCGATCGCGCAGGGCCGGCAAGTCGGCGGCAACCGGCTCACCCTTAAGCATCGCCTGCCAGCTGGTACGGTCAGACACATGAGCACGCAGCGCATCCTCAACCAAACCGGACTGCTGACGGGTTTTCACCCGAAAAATCGGCAACGCCTGCGAAGCGCCCTGATCCAACCAGCGTGTAGGCAGCTGATTACCCCGGGTAATCCCCACCTTGACCGAGCTGGAATTGGCCAGATAAACAAAATGATCCACCATGCAGTTGGCCACGCCCCACTCCGGTTCACGGCAGGTACCGGCGTCAAAGTGACATTTTTCTGGGCTCATAATGCAACTGTCGCACTGCGCCAGCTTGCCAAAGCAGGGCCAGCAATAGCCCTGACCAAAGCTCTTTTTGCTCTTGCGTTGGCAATGGATACAGTTGATTTCGCCCAGAAACTCCAGCTGCAATGCCTGACCAAGCCAATCGTTCAGTGGCACTGCATCCTCGCCCAGTCGCATCTGATAGTGAGCCGGCTGCTGCAACTCGATGCGCATCTTGACCGCCGCGCCACGGGCCAACTCGCTCATCAGTGGACGGTTCCCGCAGCCGGTGCAAACAAGCGGCTATCCACCGCCGCCTGCTTGCTCTTGGAGGCACACTGGTCGCCGCCCAAATAGCCGGCGCGCTGATCTTCCGGCAGATTTTTCTGCTCCCAGGCGATGATGGCCATCATGGTCAGCTCTTTCTGCTCACGGGTCAGCCGGGTGCCGTCCGGCCACTTGCCCAGCTCCAGCGACTGGCGCAGGCTGGCATGGGTTTCAGGGGTGATGTCATCAATCATCTTAATAAAGTCGCTCATACACTACTCCGCAAACAAACAAATCAGGAAACACGCCGGCGGCGTGCCAGCAGTCCGGCTAGCAGCCCCGCCACACAGCCAATTACCAGCCCACTGACGTGGGCGGCATTGGCAATCTGACCAAAGCCCAGTGCCGTTATCAGGCCAGACAAGCACAGCAGCAGCCACACCAGCATCATGCCGACCACGCCTTTAGGCAGGGTATAGGCTGGCACCGGTGCCAGCCGTTGATGAATCCAGCAAAAGCCCAGCAAGGCATAGAGCACGCCAGACAGTCCTCCAAACAACGACGGCCCAGAAAACCAAAATTGACTAAAATTAGAGCCCAGCGCCGCCAGCAGTACAAAGCCCAGCAAAAACAGACTGCCCTGCTGCAACTCGATACGCCGGCCCAACTCCCAAAACCACAAGGCATTCATGGCCAAATGCAGCCAGCCAAAGTGGATCAAGATGGGGGTAAACAGCCGCCACCACTGGCCGGCAGCCAGGGTTTCGGACAGCGGCACAAACCAGGCGCTGTCGCCACGAATATCCACCGCATTAAATGTCAGCAAAACCACCTGCGCCAGTGAGTCACCGACACCGGTCCACAGCGCCACCAGCAGGGTCAGCCCTAGCACCAGCACAGTGAGCGGAAAACGCCTGAGCTGCTGCTGCCAACCCGCCGCGACGGGGCGTGCTAACGGCGGCGCACTGGCGACAAACTCCAGATTATCCGCCGGTAAGCTCTGATAGTGCTGATACAGCTGCTGCACCTGGGCAACGGTTGCAACATCGGCCACCCACAGCTGCTGCACACCGCCCGTCTCGCTGATGCGGTGGCCAATCTGCTGCGCCTGCAGCAAACGGGAAAAGCCCGACAAGTCTTCATTCAGCGGCGCACTCAGCGCCCGTTGCCAGCTCATGGGCAGGCCTCCACCCAGACAAAATTTTCCGGCAGCAAACGCGCCTCATCACCCAGCCGGTAGGCCACCAGCCGCCCGCCATTGACCGCGCTATAATCCAGGCAGGCCAAATTGGGACGGATCAGCGCCGGCTCGCCGTCGCGCCAGTAGTGACCGACAAACAGCAGCGGATCACGGGCTTCATGCTGCACCAGCTGGCGGTATAAATCGCGCGGCAGGCGCGTAGCGGCTGCGTCGGCTGGAATCGGATCGGGCTGAAACGCCAGCTCGGCGTATGTCTGCGGTGCCTGCTCTTCTTCCCAAAAGCGGGCACGGAACGAGGTGCGCAACAGGCCATCCTGACCGGTGACGCTCAAGCCGCCCGGCAACGGCAGATTGATGCCGCGCAGCAGGCGGTTGAATACCTGATGGGCAAAGCTGTCCGGATCAGCCGACGCCTGCACAAAAGCCCGGTCCACCTGACCACCACCAAACTGCTGCTGTACGCCGGCAACCAGCTGGCGATCCCAACAGGCATGCACCACGCGAAAACGACCGCCATCAATAAACAGCGGCAGCGCCGCAAACCAATCCAGATAGTCCTGCCATTCTTGCGGGTGGTCGGCAAAGGCTTCGGCGGTGGCCTGCCACAGCCCTGCGTGGCGGCTGGTGTGGTCGCGCACAAACAGCTGCCGGCTGCTGCTGGGCGCGGCGGTGTGCCAGGCCAGCGCATAGTATTCATGGTTGCCCATTACCGAGTGGGCATGGCCGCGCTCGACCATGCTGCGCACAATGTCCAAGCTGTGGCGGATGTGCGGGCCACGGTCAATGATATCGCCCAGGAATACGGCCATCCGTTGCGGGTGCTGCCAGACACCGCCCTGGCGGCGATAGCCCAGCAGGTGCAGCAGGCGCTCCAGCGCGTCAGCGCAGCCATGTACATCACCGATGATGTCGTAGCCGCGATGCGGTTCGATCTGCATTAAGTATTTCCCTGATCCAGCCGGCTTTTTTCCCAGCCCAGCTTGTTGCGGCACACTTCATAGAAGTTGTGTTCCAGCGGATGCAGCAGCTGCAGCCTGTGTTGTTTGCGGCGGATATAAACCACGTCACCCGGCGCACAGTTGGCATGGTTCTGGCCGTCACAGGACACCAGCGGGTAAATGCTCATGTCCTGCGAAATAACGATTTTCAGCTCGCTGTCGGCGCCCACCACAATCGGCCGGCTGGACAGGGTGTGCGGGTACATCGGCACAATGACCATGGCGTCAATCTTGGGGTGCATAATCGGTCCGCCCGCCGACAGCGCATAGGCAGTAGAGCCGGTCGGCGTGGCGATAATCAGCCCGTCGGCCTTAAGGCTGTAGACAAACTGGCCGTCGATATAGAGTTCGAACGCAATCATGCGCGTGGATTTGCCCGGGTGCAGCACCACATCGTTGAGCGCATCGCCCTGGCCAATCGGATTGCCATCACGCAGCACTTCGGTTTCCAGCAAAAAACGCTCTTCGGTTTCGTAGTCGCCGGCCAGCACGGCGCCCACCTGCGCTTCCATGTGTTCGGGGGTGATATCGGTCAAAAAGCCCAGGCTGCCACGGTTAATGCCCAGCACCGGAATGTTGTGACTGGCCATGGCCCGCGCCGCGCCCAGCATACTGCCGTCACCGCCCACCACAATCACCAGATCACAAACCTCACCCAGTTGCTTGCGGCTGCTGGTTTGTACCGCGTGACCGGGCAGCATTTCAGCAATGGCCACGTCAAGAATGACGTTCAGCCCTTGTTGCTGCAGCCAGCTTTTTAGCCGGCGAATGGTATCCAGCACCTTGGCGCTGCCCAAGCGGCCAATGATGCCCACATTATAAAAACGGCTCATTGGCTCACACCCTGTTTACGAATCCAGTAATAAAACTCGCCTTCCTGCTCGCTCGCCTGCAGCAGGCTATGCTGCAAAAAGGTACAAAACTTGGGAATGTCGCGCTGAGTAGAAGGATCGGTGGCCAGCACCTGCAGCACCTGGCCCGCCTGCAGCTGGCGCACCGCCCTGTGCAGCAGCATTACCGGCTCTGGGCACAGCAGCCCGCGCGCATCCAGAATGTCATCTGCCGTCAAATTCATGCTCTGTCTTTCTTCTGTTGGAGTTACTGTTTACGCATTTTCCATACTGGCAACCCTGACTTGGCAGTCAGCAATTGTGCTTTACCGTCCGCCGGCGGCTGGGTACTGTGACGGCTTTCCCATAACAACAAGGAACACCCGCGCATGAATACCCATGTTCACTACCGCCTAGACAACGGCGTTGCCATCCTGCAACTGGATAACGGCAAGGTCAACGCCCTGTCGCCGGCTGTTATCACCGCCCTCAATCAGGCACTGGATCAGGCCGAACAGGACAAGGCCGTGGTCGTACTCACCGGCCAGCCCGGCATGCTATCCGGCGGCTATGATCTGAAAGTGATGATGGCCGGCCCGCAGCAGGCGCTAGAGCTAGTCGCCAGCGGCTCAGCTTTAGCGCGCCGTATGTTAGCACATCCATTTCCGCTGATTGTCGCCTGCTCGGGCCATGCCGTAGCCAAGGGTGCCTTCCTGCTGCTGGCCGCCGACTACCGCATTGCCGTGGATGGTGAATTTCGGATTGGCCTCAATGAGGTGCAGATCGGCATGACCATGCATCAGGCCGGCATTGCGCTGGCCCGCGACCGCCTAAGTCCTGCTTGCTACCAACGTGCGGTGATCAATGCCGAAATGTTCAACCCACAAGCGGCCTGCGCGGCCGGCTTTGTTGATCAGGTGGTCAGCGCCGACACCCTAATGCCCACCGCCTTAGCCGTTGCCGGCCAAATGCAACAGCTCAACATGCGCGCCCACCGCCAGACCAAACTGCGCGTGCGCGCCGCCCTGCTGGCCGAACTGGATCAGGCCATCCAGCAGGATTTGCAACACAGCTTCGACTAAACCACCCGCCATGCCGTTGCAGCACACAGCCACGGCATGGCACTTTGCGCCGCTCAGGGCACCGGCAAACGGACATTGGCCAGCAAAGGCTCCAACGGAAAACCCAGCCGCTTGCCAACCGCCCGCGCCCGCTCACGCAACGCCGACACCGGCAGGTTTTGTGTGGTATCCGCCGGCACCAGCAAAATCACATTGCCCTCACTCACCGGCAGCTCCCAGTAGTGGTTATGAAACAGCCCGCGCAGCAGCGGCGTGGCCAACGGCTTGCTGTCTGGCAACGCCCACTGATTGATCACCAACCAGCCGTCCGGCTCCAGCAGCGCGTGACAGCGTTCCAGAAAGTCCCAAGCCATGTGCGCCCTTGACGGCCCCTGCTCGTCATACAAATCCAGAAAAATCAGATCGGCCTTTTCCGCTGTCGGCAGCAACTCCAGCGCATCGCCCAAGCGGATGGTCATGCGCGCGTCCTCAACAAACCCCATATAGTCGCGGGCCAACCGCAACACTTCGGGGCGCAACTCAATCACTTCAGCATCCATAATGCTTGGCATGGCAGCCAGACACGCGCGCAGCAACACACCCGAGCCAAGCCCCAAAAACAGCGCCGTTTCTGGACTGTCATGGCACAACCCGCCCAGCAGCATGGCCCGCGAATACTCGTACTCCAGCCGCAGCGGCTTGCGCATGTTGACCAGACTTTGCTCGGAGTCCTCGCCAAACACTAGGTAACGCTTGCGCCCCTGCTGCTCGACCCAGAGCACGCCATACGCATCTTCAGCCTGCGCAATGCGCTTTGAGCGTGACCAGAAAAACTGCACTTGCCTATCCTTAGCCTGCCCCACGGGCGGCCCAATCAAACGCCCGCCGCCGTACCGGTAAAAATACGGCTGGCGGGCTTGCATTTAAAAAAGGGCTCCAGTATAGTGCGCCACCTGAACGGGCACAAAGCCCTTTCAGATTCGCGGTGAAGTGTCCGAGTGGCTGAAGGAGCTCGCCTGGAAAGCGGGTATACGGGAGACCGTATCGAGAGTTCGAATCTCTCCTTCACCGCCATATTTTATTTTAAGTCCCTGATTATTCAGGGATTTTTTTTGCCTATCATATTCATCAGGCCACTCACTGGGCCATTTGTCGGCATTTTGAAAGCAAAACAGGCCAACTCGCACGAATGCGGGTAAGCCTGCTCTTGATTCTCACACCCCTTATTAAGCCACTTCGCGCGCTAGACGACTGTCCGCCTTGATCCAATCCAGTTCATCAATGACAGACCATCTGCCCGCCCACACTTTGGCATGCCCTGCCATCGTTTCGGATATAGGTCGACCCTGCACCTTGGTTATACCGCCCGCCTTGGTTGTCCCAGCAGCCGGTCTGATCGCAATTAGTAATCACACTGGGCGCACTGGGCGCACTGGGCGCCGGATTTGAAGCCGCAGCTTTTTGCTTGTGATCCAGCGAAATGCGTTCTATTTCTTGTGCACTGGCTCCCGAAGCACAGCCTGCCGACATGGCTCGCTGACGGGCGGTAAGCTGGCGGTTCTGCGCCCCTTTGTACGCTGTATTGGCTTCACGGCACAGATCATTACGCGCCTTGGCTTGACGTTCTGCTATTCGCGGATCAGCAACAACCGTCACCCGCGTACCTTGTGGCCTTGCACTGCGCCGGTACTCGTATTCCTCGATATTCTGCCGAGCCGCGCGGCTGTCCTGCGAGTTGACGCGGCCCACTTCAATTTTTGCAGTGTCGTTATCCGTGGCACAGCCGTGCTTGGTAAAGGTGATTTCACCGTTGGGGCCAGTGCACTTATACATCTGTGCCCAGCTGGTGCCAGGAAGTACAGCTAGTACAAATATCGCTGCGGCCAGGTATTTTCTAA
>JAHAYO010000093.1 GCA_018384595.1 Thiopseudomonas sp. | reverse complement strand
GCTACAGCCCAAGCCCCGTATTACGAGAAGCACCGCGCAACAACCGCAAACTATTGAGCGTCACCAATAAACT
This sequence comes from Thiopseudomonas sp., assembly GCA_018384595.1. Classification (GTDB taxonomy): domain Bacteria; phylum Pseudomonadota; class Gammaproteobacteria; order Pseudomonadales; family Pseudomonadaceae; genus Thiopseudomonas. The sequence continues at coordinate 3,258 of JAHAYO010000093.1, read as the reverse complement.
AGCCCCAGCATCGGCAAACACCGCCATCCACATGGTGGCGCTGCCGACCAGTGCCAGCAGCAAAAACACCACTTTCAGCCCCAGCGCCACGCTAATGTTTTGCCGCAAAATGCTCGCTGTACGCCGCGACAGGCGCACCAATTGCGCCAACTTGTGCAAATCATCATCCATCAAAGCGACATCTGCCGTTTCCACTGCTGTATCCGTACCGGCCAATCCCATGGCGCAACCAATATCCGCCCGTGCCAGCGCCGGCGCATCATTAATACCGTCGCCCACCATCGCCACCCTTAGCCCCTGCTGCTGTAACTGCTCAATCAGCGCCAGCTTGTCCTCGGGCAACAACTGCCCATGCACCCGGCCAATCCCAGCACGCTGGCCAATGCTGTCCGCCACCTGCTGATTGTCGCCGCTGAGCATCAGGGTTTGCAGGCCCAGCTCGTGCAGCTCGCGTATTGCATCCGCCGCTGATTCCTTCAGTGGATCCTGCACGGCAAACCAGCCCAGCCACTGCTGTTCATCGGCTAGCAAACTCAGGCTATAGCCCTGCTGCGCCAATTCCTGTAGCTGCTTGAGCTCAGACGCCGACAACACGCCCTGCTCTTGCAGCAGGCGCTCATTACCCAGCCAATACCACCGCCCGTTAATTTTTCCCTGCACACCGCGCCCGGGCAATGCGCTAAAGCCATCCACCTCCAGCAGTTCCGGCTGCGCCAACCCAGCCACAATCGCCCGCGACACCGGATGATCCGAACGAGCCGCCAGACTAGCCGCCAACTGCGCACTATCCGCACTATCTAGCTCACTAACTTGCGCATGGCGCACCAGTTGCGGGCTGCCCAGTGTGAGCGTGCCGGTCTTGTCAAAAGCCACCGCATCCAGTTGCCGCGCCTGCTCCAGATAAACACCGCCCTTAATCAAAATCCCCGCCCGCGCCGCCTGCGCTAATGCACTAACCACTGCCACCGGCGTAGAAATCACCAGCGCACAAGGGCAGGCAATTACCAGCAGCACCAGCGCGCTATACAGCCAATCCAGCCAGTTGCCGTCAAACAGCGGCGGCAACAACGCCACCAGCAACGCAATCAGCACCACCACCGGCGTATAGATACGCGCAAATGCATCAACAAAGCGCTGGGTCGGTGCCTGGCTCGCCTGCGCCTGCTGCACCCGGTGCATGATTTTTGCCAGCAGACTGTCATCGGCCAGCGCCGTGCTGCGATACAGCACCTCGGCACTGCTATTAAGCGAGCCGGCATGAATACGCGCCCCCGCGCCCAGCTCCACCGGCAGGCTCTCGCCGGTAATCGACGACTGATCAAACGCCGAATCGCCTTGAACAATTTCCCCGTCCAGCGCCACCCGCTCGCCCGGTGCCAAGCGAATCAAACTACCAACCGCCACCTCAGACACCGCCTGCCGCTGCCAACTGCTATCCGGCTGCTGCACCAGCGCCGTTTCTGGTGTCATCACCATCAGGCTGCGCACGGCATCCCGCGCCCGCGTCAGCGAACGCGCCTCAATCAGATCGGCCAGCGCAAACAAAAAAGTCACCATCGAAGCTTCCGGCCAATGGCCAATCAAAAACGCCCCGGTCACCGCAATGCTCATCAGCGCATTGATATTCAGATCGCGGTTCAGAATGGCAATCCAGCCCTTGCGGATAATCGGCCCGCCAATCAGCAACACACTCAGTAGCGCTGGGATTAGCGTTAGCCACAGATTGCCCGCAGCCAGCAACTCGCCCGCCTCGGCCAGCGCCGCCAATACACCAGCCAGCCCCAACCGCCACAGATAACCGGCTTGGCTCTGATCCGGCTGCTGCGCACTAACCCCCGTCTGTAACGGCAGCGCCTGCATACCCACCGCCGCAATATCCGCCAACACGCTATCCAGCTCGCCCGGCGCATGGTGCACCTGCAGCAGCCGCTCCAGCAGATTGAAATGCAGCGCACTAACATAGGGATTACGCGCCAGCCGGTCACGGATCAGCCGCTCCTCGGTCGGGCAATCCATCTGCTCGATTTGCAGCGTAGTTTTTTCATGGTCATGTTGTAATTCTGGTGCTGTGGTTGGCTGTGCCGACAAATCCGGCACGCAACAATGTGCCGCGTGTTCGTGCTCATGCGTATGTTCAGACTGTTTCATGGCAACTCCTACAGTTTCTCGCTTCAACGCCCCGTTCATGGCAGGATTAAAAACCCTGAAGCCACTACAGAGTCAAGCATGCGAATCGGCGAACTAGCGCGACAAACCGGCACATCGGTAGCAACCATCCGCTACTACGAGCGTGAACAGCTACTGCCCGCCCCACGCCGCAGCGCGGCCAACTACCGCATCTATGGCCAGCAACACCTAGAGCGCCTGCAATTTATCCGCCAGTGCCGCAGCCTAGACATGACCCTGGCCGAAATCCGCGCCCTGCTGGCCACCCGCGACAACCCCGCCAGTAGCTGTCACAGCGTCAACCAAGTTGTTGATACCCACATCACCCACATCGAAACCCGCATCCGCGAACTGCAACACCTGGCCGAACAACTGCACCAGCTACGCGCCCAATGCGACCACGACAGCCCCGCCGCCGAATGCGGCATCCTGCAAAGCCTGACCCACTCCGACTGATTCGTGGCACAATCCGTGGCTTTATCCGCACAGCCCTCAAGGACAAAGCGCATGGAAACCTGGCTCCCCAACCCCGAACAGACCCAAGCCTTCATCACCCGCTGGCAGGAAGGCGGCGGCAGCGAACGCGCCAACTACCAGCTATTTCTGATGGAACTGTGCGACCTGCTGGAACTGCCCAAAGCCGACCCCGCCAGCGACGACACCCGCGACAACGCCTATGTGTTTGAGCGCCGCGTCATCATCAACAAGCCCGACGGCACCAGCACCAACGGCTTTATCGACCTCTACAAACGCGGCTGCTTTGTGCTCGAAGCCAAACAAAGCGGCCGCAACATGCAAACCGGCGGCTGGGACCGCGCCATGCTCCGCGCCCACAATCAGGCCGACCAATACGTCCGCGCCCTGCCCAGCGACGAAGGCCGGCCGCCCTTTATCGTCGTCACCGACGTAGGCCGCAGCATCGAGTTATACGCCGAATTTTCCCGCTCCGGTGCCACCTATACTCCTTTTCCCGATGCCCGCAGCCACCGCATCAGCCTGCAAGAGCTGACCCGGCCCGAGATCCAGCAGCGCCTGCGCCAGGTCTGGCTCAACCCGCTGGCGCTCGACCCCAGCCGCGAATCCGCCCGCGTC
>JAHAYO010000058.1 GCA_018384595.1 Thiopseudomonas sp. | reverse complement strand
GCAGTTCCAGTCTGTATTGGACGACGCCCTGCGCGACTACATCGACCGACAACCAAAAGAGCGGCCACGCCAACACGTTATGGCGTCATTTGCATCCAGCCTGGATGAGTTCGACAGCCTCTACCGCGAACTGGCCAAGTAAGCCGTGGCACGCGATTACCTGACCGTGGCCGATGTGCTCGGAATGCACACCGTGCTGATGCAGCGCTACGGCTGCGCACTGGGCGTGCGCGATCCGGGGGCGCTGGAGGCAGCGCTATTTCGGCCGCAAACGGGCTACTACGACGATATCGTGGCCGAGACGGCTGCGCTGATGGAGGGTCTAGCGATCAATCACCCGTTTGTGGACGGAAACAAGCACATCACTTTCGCGGCTGTCGATGTGTTCCTGCGCGTCAACGGTTGGCGCTTACAGCGTGCACCGATGCAGATCTACGCAGAGATGATGCAGATGTTCGAGTCGGGTAACTTTGATATCGCCCATCTTGAACCTTGGCTACGTGGATTTGCAGTTGCCGAAGAATAATTTGATACCTTTCAAGCTGAAAACCCATCACCCTCTCTCGCTGATATCTCTACAAAATTCGGTGTTGAGATGAGTAAATAAAAGTCCTTTGATAGCATTCATGAAATCAGCTAAAATCGAACGAAACAATCGTAACAATCAAAATGATTAGTTTTCGGTAATTTTTTAGCTTTCTAACCAAAAAGGTAAGGCAATGAACGCGATGACAGCCAACGAAGCAAAAACAAATTTTGGTGCAGCATTGCTGATGTCGCAGCGTGAGCCTGTACAGATCAGCAAGCACGGCAAGCCGGTTGCTGTACTGATGTCGGTAGAAGATTTTGTGAGTACAGACGAGCTGAAACTACAGCTGCTACAGCTCAGAGCAGAACGAGCCAGAGAGCAAATTGCAGCCGGTGATACCGTAGATGGTGGAGAGTTTTTTGATCAGCTACTGCAAGAGGCGGACGAATGATGGCCTCTGGCTTTCGTTTAACCCGTGACGCACAACAGGATCTGGCCGAAATACGCCGCTACACAACGCAAGTATGGGGGCAGTCACAATCCAGAAAATATTTGCAAGACCTACGCTCCACCCTTGATGTGCTGGCAGAGTTTCCGGGGCAAGGTACAGTGCGCCAAGACGTGAAAGAAGGTGTACTCAGCTTTCTCTATGGCAGCCACATGCTGTACTACCGGGTGGAGAGCGAAACGGTGGTGGTGTTTGCAGTGCTACACCAGAGGATGCTGCCTGTGGCACATATTCAGGGGAGGAGGAAAAGCTAGGATCATTATGAGTGCCGATTTTTCAAGGACGGGTAAAAGCGTGATTCCTTTTGTATTAAAAGGAGCCTGGCAGCAATGAAATGGGTTTACCCCTGCGTTTACCCCCTAGGGACACAATTGAAAAAACGCCCTTAACGGCAAACCTGTGAAACATGCCAACGGGTGGTCAGCTAGCAGCGATATTTATCAGGCATAATGTTGACGCAGTTGTATTTAACCGCCACTACAAAGCCGAAAAGCCGCGCCGCACCGTTGTTTTTAGTGTGTACCCAAATGTGGACAATAAATCAGAAAAGAAAAAGGCCAGCTTTTTATGGCTGGCCTAAGTCTTTGATTTGTTTGGTCGGGACGGAGTGATTTGAACACTCGACCCCTTGCACCCCATGCAAGTGCGCTACCAAGCTGCGCTACGCCCCGACAGGCGGTTCCTGTTGGAGGTATCAGGAACGGGGCGCATTATAGACAGCCCCGGCATAAAAGGGAAGCCCCGCCCTGTTACTTCTTCATCCAGCGGCCATTCACTTGGATGTAGTGACCGGACGGAGTTTTTTCGATAGCTTTTTTGCCAGCCATGGTTTCCACATCTGACAGCTGCAGGCTGTTGTCACGGGACAAGCGCTGGTATTCAGCCTTGCGGGCAGCGTTGATCAGGTTGGCAATTTCTGCCGCATTGCCTTGAGCGCTGACAACGCCCAAATAGCCGTTGGGCTGCTCACCCAGCAGGCCGGCGGACTTGGCTTGCGGCAGGCTGTTCATGGCTCCGTTCAGGTCCAACGCCCAAGCCGGCGTCACAATCAGGGTTGCTGCTAGGGCAGCAGTGGCACATACAGTTCGCAAAAACATGGCAGATACTCCTTAAAACAGGCCGCTGGATTCGTTGAACAGGTTATCCAGCGCCTTGTCGACCTTGATATAGATCTCGTGCTCAATCTTGACGTTGAGGTTGATATTGATGGGTTCGCTGGGCATGGCCACCTGAACGGTAGGCGTGCAGGCTGCCAATAGCAGGCCGGCCAGCGCGCCGGCCACACATTTCGATGCTGTCATGGCGGGTTCCTTATCGGTTTTGTAAGCGTTTGCGAATCCGTTCCTGAATGGTTTCGCTGACATGATTGCCCAGCTGGATGCTGGCCAGCAAGGCAGGTAAATCTTCTTCCAGACTCAAATCCAGATGAATGGGCCGGCCCTTTTCAACGGCCGGATTTTCGCCTTCTAGGCGGATATTGAACAGCAGTTTACCGGATGGTTCATAATCCAGCCCGCTGTTCAGCACTTTGAAATGAAAATCATCCAGCGCATCGGCCACCAGCTGCATACCCGGATTAGCCTTGCCCAGCGCACGAATTTGCTCGGACTGAAACCTGAGTTGTCCGGGTTCACGCGCCTGCAGGCGGCCTGCTTCAACAAATACGCCCTGCGGCGTCACCAACAAGGGAATGGTGCCATCAATCACGGCGTAGCCCTGCAAGCCGTCTGCCGGATAGAGCGTCAGGGCTTCCTGCAGCTGAACGGCTTCCAGTTGCACCTGTAAACGGCTTTCCCCCGCCAGCGACAGACGACTGGACGGCAAACTGAAGCGCCCGCCCAGCACCTGCCCCTCCAGACTGTTCCAGCTCAACGTGCCCTGCTCTAGCCGCTCTAGGTGGCCGTTATAACTCGCCTGCTGCACGCTCAGCTGGCGCAGCGGAACACCTGGGTCCAGCTCGCCCACCACCAGCTTCGGCAGATCAACACGCAGCTGTGTGGCATTATCCAGCCGGAACATGGCGGTAAAGTCGAGCTGGGCCAGTTCGCTACGGTTGACGATACCGCCCAAACCACTGGCATTTACCTGCCCACTCAGCAGCATCGGGCCAGCGGACGGCACCTCCAGCCGCACCTTACCGCCCAGCCGACCGGTGCTCAATTCAATCAGCTCCGGCCAGTCAACTAGGGTGCGCTGCAGCGGATTGTTGGCACGGAAATACAGCTCCTGCAGCTGAATATCGCCACTTAGATTGCCGGCCTGCCACTGCCAATTGCTGCCGGCCTGCACACCGGCATCGCCGGCCACGGCAGCGCTGACCTGCATCTGTTGCAGCCCTCCCGTCAACGTACCGGCCAGCGTCCAGCCTTGCGGATGCAGCAGCGGGTAGTGCAATTGCCCCGCACTGGCGCTATAGCGGCCTTGCACCTGTAAAGAATCGGGTTGCTGCGGGTGCAGGCTCAACGACAGCTCGGGCAACTGTAGCGCCAATGTCTTTACACGGGCCCCCGCCTCCGCCAGCCGCACATCAGCCGCCTGCAAACGGGCGGGCTGCTCCAGTTGCAACTCAATACGCTGCGCATCCGCCTGTGCAGAAAACTGCAACTGCGCCTGTAGCTGCTCAAAATCCAGCCCATCGCGCTGCATGCGCGGCACATCCAAGTGCAGGCGCGCCTGCTGCAAGCTGGCTTGCCAGCTGGGGCTGTTATACAGGGCCAAAATCCCGGACAACTGAACCTGCGAGCGTCCCAAACTATGCACATCCAGCGTAAGTACCTGCAGCGCGTGCGGTGCAAGCGTGGTATCGGAATGGGTCAACGTGCGCACTCGCACGCTTTCAGGCTGCAACTCAACCGGTATACCGTCAAACAGGTGCGCAGCCAGCTGCGTGATGTTCAAATCCAGCTGCACATGCTCCGGTTGCCATAACGGGCGTTCAGCGCCGGCCCTGACACTCAAACTACCCGCAGCATTGCCCAACCCTGCAAGCTGCACATCAAGCTGATCAATGGCTATGGCCTGCGGCGCCCAGGGTGCAAACTGGGTGATATCAAAGGGGGCATCCTGACCGCCCGTATCTGACGCCGGCAGCTGTGCCAGCAGCTGTAACCGGCCAATATGCAACCACTGCAGGGATCGGCGCTGCCAGCTCCAGCTCAGTTCTACACCCTCTAGCCGCAGGTGCGTAGAGGCGTAATCAAGCTGCAATTCAGGCAGCTGCACGGTATGCCAGCCCCAGCGCGGCGGCTGCCACTGCAGCAGCACGCCCTGCTGCTGCAGCACGGTAGGCAACCAAAACGGCAGCCAAAGCACCACCAGCACCGGCAACAACAAAAACAACAGAGTCAACCGCCCTAGCCAGCCGTAGCTTTTAATGTGCGTGGTTTTGCCCATGCGTACTCCCCTTACCTAACCTGCCTGCTGCTGCCTCATCTTACCCGTGCGCCCACAGGGTCTACAAAAAAACCGTCAACACAGGTACCCTTGCACCCTGTAACGGGCTGCACAGCCCAGCAAACCGGCACGCTTTGCTAAGGAGCGAAGATGTACAGTGAATCGGTAGTTTACGGCTGCATCCGTGACTGGCCCATACAGGACTATGACCAGCAGCAGGCCCGCGCCCTGCACAACCGCCAGGCGCTGGAGCGCCTGCCCGCGGCTGAAACCTGGTCGATACTGGCCCGCGACATGTTTTCTTGCCGCCAGCCGCACGATCAGCTCACGCCGACGAGCCAAGTCATTCACTTTGCCGCTAGTTATCGCTCTATCGAATACGAATGGGATACGTGGGTGCGCCAGTTTGAGGCATTGCTCAAGCGTCTGTACTGGTCTACCGCTGTGGTACACCTTGAAGCCGAAAGCCATGGCTCGCACCGTTTTAGCTGGCAGTCGGAATCGTTTGAACTGCTCACCCTTGAAGAACAACTGCGCATGCGCTGCACCTGGGAGCGCGAAAGCGGCCTGAGTCTCTAAACGCCAAAAAAGAAAAAGGGCATTATTTGATAATGCCCTTTTTTGTTGCGTGCAGTCTGATCAACGCAGGGTTTCTGGCTGCCCCGCCGCCTTGCGCAGCTTGACCCAATCGTCATGCCCGATGGCCGCCTGATCGCCATCCAGCGAGTGCAGAATTTCAAAGTAGTCCTGCTTAGACGGATGCTTGATCACGGTGGCGCGGTCGTTGACCCGTACCACATAGACTTTCTGTACGTTCTGGTGATCAAACCCGCGCCACTGCGCTGGGCCTTTAAGCAGGCTGTAGCGATGATTTTCCAGTGCGGAAATCAAGGGCTGAGCTGCCAGACTGCCACTGCGGTTGGCTGCATCTGCCCATTGATGAATAACCGTATATGCAGAAGCCGCGGCACTGGGCGGAAGAAGGCCGTATTCCTTGTTGAAGTTTTCAACAAAATCCATGCCGGCCTTGGCGTTTTCCAGCTCGGGCACGCGCCAGAACCAGTGCTCGGCACCGATCACGCCCACCATGATGCCCGGGCCGGTCTGCTCGATTACGGACTGGGTAAGGTTGGGAGCAACCACCTGCATCTTACGGTTCAGGCCCATGCTGTCGGCAATCTGCATAGCACGTACCAGGTCATGGCCGTACAGTACCAGCACCAGCATGTCTGCGTCACTGGCCTGCGCCTGCTTCAGCGCACCGCTGTAATCGGACTGTTTGGCAGTCGGGAACGGGATGGTTACGCCCGGATGCTTCCCGGTGTTTTGTGTGCTGGTGTTGAGACGCAGCGAGGCTTCGGAGGTATGCCCCCAGCTATAATCGGCGGTGATGTAAAAATACGTTTTACCGGGAAAATGCTGGGTCAGGTACTCGCCCAGGGCGCGGCCGGTCATGGTCGCACTGGTACTTTCGCGGAAGATATGACGATGGCCTTTTTCAATGGTGACGTCATTGGAGTAGCCAATCGTGGCAAAGTACAGGCGGTCGTGCTGCTTGGCCTGCTCGCCGGCGGCAACCGCCTCGGCGCTAGATACGCTGCCAAATAGCATCACCGCACCTTCGGCCACCATACTGTCTACGTTGCGACGGGCGCGCTCGGGGCGGGCTGCGCTATCGCGGTCAATCAGCTTCAGCGGGCGACCCAATACGCCACCCTTGGCGTTGATTTCCTTGACGGCTTGCAGGGATGCGCGCATCTGGGCAAGGCCTTCTTCCCGATAGTGTCCGGAACGCGGGTAACTCAACCCGATAATGATCGGATCGGCAGGATCAGCTGCATGTGCGGTAGGCAGGACGGAGAAAGTCCAGAATGCCAGGGCAATCAGTAAGCGGGTCAAGGGCATCTCCTTATTAACATTTTTATTGTGCGCCCGGATTTCCTTTGCCGGCTTGGCTTTCCAAACGCCATGGAAAGTGTGGGCCCGGTCCCCGGTTGCGTGTTTGTACGGCATTTTGCTGGGCATTGGTGGATAACACAATAGCCCGATCTTGTGTGCAGCCACAGTGAGTCGTCACGCCGGTAACGCACTCTGGGCAACCGGGCTGGCCCGGCCAGTGCTCCCGAATACGCGTCGGTTTTCTCTGCTGTTATTCTTGTCAAATGTGCAGCTTTTGGCAAAATCTTGTAAGTCGCCATTAGTCGATAAATGACATTTCATTGGCGTCAGTCAATGGATCACCTGCCAGCCAAAATATCGCCTAAATCAGGCCGCCGCGACACGCACCCGGCTTGCGGGCCAGAATCACCGCACGGCGCGGTGCCGGCAGGCCTTCTACCGTGCGGTTGCTGTCGTGCGGATCAAGGAAGTCCGGCAACGACTGCCACTGCATCCAGTCGGTGGTGCGCTGTTCGTCCACCGTGGTGGCGCTTTCGTCTACACAGCGCACATCACGGAAGCCAGCGCGGCGCAGCCACAGCATCAGCGCCGGCACCGAGGGCAAAAACCACACATTGCGCATTTGCGCGTAACGGTCTTCAGGTACCAGCACCTGCTGGGCATCGCCCTCCACCACTAGGGTTTCCAGCACCAGCTCGCCGCCGGGCAGCAGGCAGTCTTTCAACGCCAACAGGTGATCAATCGGCGATTTACGGTGATAAAGCACACCCATGGAGAACACGGTATCAAAGCCTTCCAGCGCCGGCGGCAGGTCTTCCAGCGCAAAAGGCAGATGCCAAACCGGCGTATGGGGCAGGAATTTTTTTACCGCATGAAACTGACAAAAAAACAGCCAGTTAGGGTCCACACCCACCACAGTTTTAGCCCCGGCACCCAGCATGCGCCACATGTAGTAGCCGTTGCCACAGCCGACATCGAGGATGCGCTTGCCCTGCAAATCCAGGTGCGGGGCTACCCGTTTCCACTTCCAGTCCGAGCGCCATTCGGTATCCACATGCACATCAAACAGATGAAAAGGCCCCTTACGCCAGGGGTGCAGGCCGCGCAGAGCCTCAGTCAGCTGCTGGCGCTGTTCATCCGTGCAGGGGCCATCCAGCCGCACTGCATCCAGCAAATCATGCTGTTCCAACTGCAGGGGCGGCATGGCCTGCACGGCGCGCATCCAACGCGGCAGATCTCCGTGGCCAGCATCAAAACGCTGATTGAACTGGCCCTGCACCGAGCGCGCCCAGTCCTTGAGCGGTGTGCGTTCCAAATGGCGGGCAAACGAAGTGAAGTTGATCATGGCAAAGCAATCAGAGAGGCAAAGTTGATGCACTGAAACCACAGGTGCACACGGCTAAAGCCAGCGTCGCGCAAGCGCTGACGGTGTTCGTCTAGGCTGTCGGGCAGCATGACTTTTTCGATGGCACGGCGTTTCTGGGCAATTTCCAGCTCGCTGTAGCCATTGGCGCGCTTGAAAGCCAAGTGCAGGTCGTTGAGTAGCTCATGCTCTTGCGCGTCGGCAAAGCGCAGCTTTTCCGAAAGAATCAGCGCCCCACCTGGCAGTAGCGACTGACGGATGCGGGCCAGCAGCTGCAGCCGCTGGGCGGGCGGGATGAACTGCAGGGTAAAATTGAGCGCCACCACCGAACAGCGCTGCAATTCCAGCTGCAAAATATCCGCGTTGAGCACCTCAGCCGGCAGCAACTCCTGATGCATGGCGTCCTGTGCGTTCAGGTATTCACGGCAGCGCTCAACCATCGCGTTGGAATTATCCACTGCCACAATACGGCAGCCTTCAACTCGTACATGGCGGCGCATGGCTTGGGTGACAGCCCCCAGCGAGCAACCTAGGTCATAGATTAGGCTATTGGGCTTGGCAAACTGCGCTGCCAGCACGCCACTGTTTTCTACAATCGTCGGATAGCCTGGTACCGAACGTTTGATCATGTCGGGAAACACCCGTGCCACGTCTTCGTTAAAAATAAAATCGGGCACCTGCACCAGCGGCTGACCAAAAAGGGTATCGCGTGACGGATTCATGAAACGCCTGTACCAATACGAATAAAACGGCGCATTATTGCATAACAGCCCCTGCCCCGCATGCTTAGCAACACATCTACCACGGGCGTGCTGCCTTTGGCCTATGGTATTAATTGTGTCTTGCCGTTATCCTCCCGCGTCTACTACTGAGCCTGCAATACGCAGCAACAGTTCGGGCAAACAGGTCACTACGGCCTGTATTTTTTGCCCACAGGTGACCTGCTGGTCAAACACAGGGCTAACGGTCAGCCCAGGCGAGCAAAATTCGGAAAAAACGATGATTGGTATTCGCAGCATTGCAAGCTATATCCCCGAAGGGCGGATCGACAACCTTGCCCAAGCGCAAAAATTTGGGCGTGATGAGGAGTTTGTGGATGCCAAACTCGGCACCCGCACCCTGTCGGTCAAAGCCGACAGCCAGGAAACCTCCGATCTGGCTACTCAAGCGGTAGAAAGGCTGCTGCAGGCCAACCCCGCCCTTGAACGTTCTGCCATCCAAGCGCTGATTGTGGTGACACAAAACGGCGATGCCGAACAACTGCCCCACACCTCCGCCATCGTCCAGCACAAGCTGGGCCTGCCCACCACAACAGCTTGCTTTGACGTTGGCTTGGGCTGTTCCGGCTATGTCTACGGCCTGTTTGTCGCCAAGGGCTTTATGCAGGCCACCGGCCTGAAAAATGCCGTACTGGTCACCGCCGACCCCTACTCCAAAATCATGGATCGCGAAGACCGCATGACCACCCTGCTGTTTGGTGATGCCGCCACCGCCACTTGGCTGACCGATGACCAGCCGCAGTGGCTGCTAGGCGCCAGCGCTTTTGGTGGCGACGGCGGCGGCGCTGAGTATCTGGTGGTGCGTGACGGCCACTTCCACATGAACGGTCGCCAAGTATTCAACTTCGCCAGCCTGAAAATCATCCCGCACATGCAAGAAGTGCTGGATCAGGCCGGTCTGACGTTTGACGATGTACAAGCCATCTGCCTGCACCAAGGCAGCGGCGCGATTGTGGATGCCATTGCTAAGCGGCTGGGCGAGCCACACGGCCACAAAGTCATCAAGGACATGTTTGGCGCTGGCAACACGGTGTCCTCGTCAATCCCCATGCTGCTGGAGCATTACGCGGCTAATCCAGAGTGGAACAACGTACTGATCAGCGGCTTTGGCGTCGGCCTGTCGTGGGGTTCTGCCCTGCTACAACGCAAGCCTTGACCGGCGGGCGGCCCTTTTAAAACAGGCCGCCCCTTGAACCCTGCTACAACGCCCCCATTAACCGGTCAGCGGCACAGAGCAACCATCGACAACAGCGGTGAAACTCTCTATACTGCCGCCTCTTTCACAGGTAACAACCTGTCGGGGCCGATTAGGATTCGACGCCGGTTGCGAAACTTGAGGAGCGTGCCGAGTTGGTAACAGAACTCGTAAATCCACTGTTGCACACTGATAGTTGCCAACGACGACAACTACGCTCTAGCGGCTTAAGCCCGCTAGCTGTCCTTAGGGGATGCCTGTAAACCCGAATTCAGGACAGTCAGATAGAACAGGATCGCCGCCAAGCACGCTGTGGGCGTAACGGCTAAAACTTACACAGCTCGCTCCAAACGCCCTGCCACTCGGGCCGTGAGGAGTTAACTCAATAGAGATGGCTACGCATGTAGAACCGATAGCAGAGTGCTGGCGGACGGGGGTTCAAATCCCCCCGGCTCCACCAATAACAAAACCCCAACCGTTCTCGGTTGGGGTTTTTTTTGCCTGTTTCCCCAGTGTTGGCGCGGTTTCGGGCGGTTTCCTGTTGAGCACGGCCCTGCCGAAGTCGTCGGTTTCGGCGAACTTTCCGCCGTTTTTCTATCTCTGCCCTCCGTTTGCCTCTTGAGCATTCATGAGACCACATCCTTATAAATCAACGGGTTGAGATGTGCCGGTTTGAATTGGAATCTGCTCTGGAGAACGGAGAAAAAATATGAAATCGCGTCCGCACTGGCCCCGAATGTGGTGAATGACGGCATTGTGCAATTCGGTGGTTGCCAAATTCACCGGTGCCTTGGTGTCACCCTCCGCCTTATCGTCAGTAGGCGCGATGTAGTAGCGGTAGCGCCGCTCATGTTCTAGCAGCGACAGGTTATCACTGGAACGCCACCTTGGCTCACAAAGAAAGCGGCACAGAAATGCCACAGAGCATTTTTAGCAGGCACAAACAAAAAAGGCGAACCAGTAAGTTACTGATTCGCCTTTGTTTTGTCTGGTTGCGGGAGCCGGATTTGAACCGACGACCTTTGGGTTATGAGCCCAACGAGCTACCAGACTGCTCCATCCCGCGGCAGCAATTATATAGATCCACAAC
>JAHAYO010000048.1 GCA_018384595.1 Thiopseudomonas sp. | reverse complement strand
ACAGAGTAACTTGTGTTGCTGATAATCTATGTGACCATCATTTCCACAAGCACCCACACGAATTGCTTGATTCAATTTTTAAAGAACTTTCAGCCAGACCGCGAACTGCGTCTCAACTGAGGCTGCGTATTATAGGGAAGCAATTTTGCTTGTCAACCCCTGATTTCAAAATTTTTATTTAAAATCAACTGCTTGGGTTGGCGTTTCCATAATGCGCCGCTTGATGAGGTGCGTATTCTACAGATTAAAAACCTCTTGTAAAGCCCCTGTGCGAAATTATTTTCTAGGCCATTAAACTTCACATCGGGCCGCCCTGCTTTCCTGCAGGCGTTTGCCGTCGGCATTACGCAACCAGACACGCACGCTATGCCCCATAGCAACTGCATACAGACTGTATTGCTGGCCTGCTACAAAATCTGAGTAGTCGATTTCGATACGACAATGCCGCCACTGACTGCCGGTGCCGCTTCCGTGACGCTCATATCCCAAGCGTAGTTCAAGCAAATGGCGGCCTGGCTGTAACTGAAAATAACGGCCATCGCTAAGCAGTTTTCCATCCAGCCTTTTTGCGGTCAGGCTGTATCCGGCGCGCCGACTTACATCCACCCATGCCATGGCTGGACTTTTTTCAGGTAGTGTTGCTTCGCAGCCCGCGAGGGTAGCTAGTAACAAGGGAGTCCACAGGCTGCGCTTCATTCTGCTCATCCAAAAAACCAGTAGCAAACTGCAATGGCAGCCAGCACGCCGGCCAGCTCCGCCAGCAAGGCGCAGCCTACGGCATGACGGGCGCGCTGAATCCCTACCGATCCAAAATACACCGCCAATACATAGAAGGTTGTTTCTGTACTGCCCTGGATGGTTGCCGCCACTAATGCGGGAAAACTGTCTACACCTTGGCTTTGCATGGTTTCAATTAGCATGGCGCGGGCGGCGCTGCCGGAAAAGGGTTTGACCAGTGCTGTTGGCAAAGCCTCGACAAAGCGATTGTCCCATTGCAGCCAGTCCACCAACATTCTGACCCCCTCTAGGCCAAACTCCAGCGCGCCCGATGCCCGTAAAACACCGATGGCGCACAGCATGGCCACCAAGTAAGGCAGCAGGTTTTTTGCCACATCAAAGCCTTCGCGAGCGCCCTCTATAAAGGCTTCATAGACCGGAATCCGTTTGACTGCACCCAGCAACAGAAAGAATAGGATGATGCCAAACAGTGTCAGATTGCCCAGCAAGCTGGAAACCGCTGCCAGTGCAACCGCGCTTAAGCCGGCCAGAAACACCATAAAAACCGCCAACCCAGCCATGAGTGGCAGCAAATAGGCCAATACGACAGGGTCCCACAACTTTATCCTCTGCATCACTGCGACCGATAATAATCCAACCAGGGTAGAAGCACTGGTCGCCAGCAGGATGGGCAAAAACACCAAGGTAGGATCAACCGCTCCCTGCTGGGCGCGATACATAAAAATACTGACCGGTAGCAGCGTCAGTGAAGATGCATTGAGCACCAAAAATAGAATTTGTGCATTAGAGGCCGTGGTCGATGACGGGTTAAGGCTTTGCAGCTCACGCATGGCCTTAAGGCCAATAGGTGTGGCTGCGTTATCCAATCCGAGGCCATTGGCGGCAAAGTTAAGCGTCATCAGGCCCAGCGCCGGATGTCCACGAGGAACCTCAGGCATCAGACGTGTAAACAGCGGGGCTAACAGCATGCCAATGCGGTTCACCAGTCCAGCCTGCTCGGCAATACGCAAAAAACCCAGCCATAGCGTCAGGGTACCGAACAGCAGAATCATCACCTCAACCGACAATTTAGCCATGCTGAACAGACTTTCCACCATGGCTGCCCACACATGTGGGTCGCCTTGCAGCCACTGGGCAAGCCCAGCTATGGCTGCAATCAGGAAAAAAGCGAACCAGAGCGCGTTGAGCATGGATTAAACCTCAGTGATTAAGCTGGGCGGTCAATGACCAGAGAATGGCTGCGGTTTCTGCATCGGCTTGCCCGTCAAACAGCCGTGGACGGTATTTCATCTGTAACACAGCCAGCACATTGCGGGTTTGCTCATCAAATTCGCCGCTGGCTGCAACGGCATAACCGATGCTTTGCAACTGTTGCTGAAACCAAACGGCGGCGGGGAGCTCGGCTTGATAAACAGGTATTTGCTGTTGCAGATGTTGTTGAAGCGGCCAACGGATCAGTCCTTCACGGGCCAATCTGAACCAAGGAAACAAAGGGCCAGGATCGAGTTTACGCTGCGGTGCAATATCGGCGTGCCCAATGATGCTATCAACCGGCAGGTCGTAGCGCGTCTGGATCGTCTTCAACAGTGGAATCAGCCTATCAATCTGGCGCGGGTTCCAGGGCTGCCACTGCCGGCCTGCTGGCGTGTCAATATAACCAGGGTGCACCATTTCAATACCAATACTGGACGCATTAAGCCAGGTACGTCCGCGCCACTGGCTGTCACCGGCATGCCAAGCACGGTGCTTCTCATCCACTAGGCGGTAAATACGTTGGGTGTCGATCAAGTAATGACTGCTGACCGCTGTGCGGGTCAATAAATGTAGGGAGTGTTCCAGATCGGTAGCCGTATAGTGCAGCACCACCCAAGAAACACGCGCATCATAACCCTGTGCGCGATGACTCTGATCTAGGGTTAGCGTTGTGCAACCCGATAAAATTAAACCAAATAGCACCAGCGTTGTTCTAAACATAAATCTTACTGCGGAGCGCACGGCATGCATTATACAGCCCCCAGCCATAGCCCTTTCATGGGGTATCTGTTGTGGATTTTCGGTTTTATGGGCGCACACCGCTTCTATTATGGGCGTCCGCTAACCGGTACTTTGTGGTTTTTTACCTTTGGCTTGTGTTTCATCGGCTGGATCATTGACCTATTTTTGATCCCAGCGATGGACCGCAGTGCCAATAGCAGATTTCAGAGCGGGCGGCTGGATTATAATGTTGCTTGGATTTTATTGAGCTTTCTTGGCATATTCGGCATCCATCGCATGTATCAAGGCAAATGGATCACCGGCGTACTGTACCTGTGCACCGGTGGCCTGTTTTTGCTGGGCATCTTGTACGATTACTGGACACTCAACCAGCAGATACAACAAGAAAACATGCTGTTCGACTGAGTCAAAATCCGTCAGCTATTTTTAACCGGCCGCTGCCAGTTGTCGATGGTGCGCTGCCGTACTCGACCCACCGCCAACGCGCCGGCAGGCACATCCGCGGTAATGGTTGAGCCAGCACCGGTTACCGCGCCATCACCCAGCGTTACAGGGGCAACCAGCGAGCTGTTGGAACCAACGAATACATCCTCGCCCATGACGGTACGGTGTTTGTTGGCACCGTCATAGTTGCAGGTTATTGTGCCAGCACCCACATTGGTACGGGCACCTATGTCGCTGTCACCCAAATAGGTCAAATGCCCCGCCTTCGCGCCTTCACCCATGCGAGTGTTCTTAAGCTCGACAAAGTTACCCACATGGGCTTTTTTGCCCAATACAGCACCCGGGCGCAAGCGGGCAAACGGGCCACAATCAGCACCTTCGCCCAGCTCAGCATGTTCCAAGTGGCAGTGGGATTTAACCACGGCTCCCTTATGCAAAATGCTGTCCTTGATGATGCAGTTGGCACCGATACTGACGCCATCCTCAATCAATACGCGGCCTTCCAAAATGACGTTGATATCAATCATCACATCACGGCCTACCTCGACCTCACCACGAATGTCCACGCGCGCCGGATCACGCAGGGTTACGCCTTGGCGCATCAGCTGCTCAACCTGCATGGTCTGGTAATGACGCTCAAGCTGGGCCAGCTGGATACGGTCGTTAGCGCCCTGCACCTGCATGGCGTCGCCGGCGATTTCGGTATCAATTCGCAGGCCATCGGCCACTGCCATGGCAATAATATCAGTCAGGTAATACTCACCCTGGGCATTATTATTGGACAGCCGTGACAGCCACTGCTCAAGCCGAGTTCTCGGCACCGCTAAAATTCCGGTATTGCCTTCACGAATGGCGCGCTGTTCAGCACTCGCATCCTTGTGTTCGACGATTGCCACGACCTGCCCCGCCTCATCACGCACTATTCGCCCATACCCCGTAGGGTCATCAAGCAGCACTGTCAGCAAGGCCAGGCGTTGATCATCACAGCGCGCCAATAACGCATTCAGGGTGTCCACCTGGATCAGCGGCACATCGCCATACAGAATCAGCACGTTATCTGCGCTAAGTACCGGTAGCGCTTGCGCCACCGCATGCCCGGTACCGAGTTGCTCAGCCTGTAACACAAAGGCTAGGTCGGGGGCGGCCAGTGTTTGCTCAACCTGTTCTGCGCCATGCCCAATCACTACTTGGATACTGGCCGGAGACAGCGCCCGCGCGGCATCAACCACATGGCCCAACATGCTCTTATGGGCCACCGGATGCAAAACTTTAGGCATGGACGAGCGCATACGGGTGCCCTGACCCGCAGCCAGAATAACAATATCAAGGGACATGGATTTTTCCTGATCAAGTATGGGTCAGGCTGTGGTCACACAGCCGCACCTGAGCTTTAAAGGGGCTGGCCAAACCATGTGCCAGCAGAAAATAGAGTGGCGCAAGTGTAAACAAAAAAGGGCAGCCAGTGGCCACCCTTTTTTGTCATACAGCAAAGCGTTAGCGTCTGTTTCTGCGCAGCTCATGAATGGTGCGCAGCTGGGCAGCTGCTTCTGCCAAACGGGCAGATGCCGTGCTGTAGTCCATTTCTGCCGTTTTGGCGTTCATGGCTTTTTCAGCGGCCTTTTTTGCTTCCAGCGCGGCAGCCTCATCGAGGTCTGCAGCACGGATTGCAGTATCGGCCAGCACTTTGACCATGTTGGGCTGAACTTCGATAAACCCGCCAGAGATATAAAATACCTCTTCTTTGCCACCCTGCTTGATCACCCGCACGGGACCCGGCTTGATGGTGGACAGCAAAGGCGCGTGACCGGGCAGCACACCCAGATCACCTATGTGACCATGGGCAACTACCATCTCAACCAAGCCGGAAAACAGCTCTTCTTCTGCACTTACAATGTCGCAGTGTACTGTTATGGCCATACTCTTTGCCTCAGTGTGTTACCAGTAACCACCGCAGCGGTTACCGGCAGGTTGCTTGATCAAAAAGGCCCTGATTACAGCTTGCTGGCCTTCTCGATGGCTTCATCAATGGAGCCGACCATGTAGAACGCCTGCTCGGGCAGGTCATCATAGTCACCA
This sequence comes from Thiopseudomonas sp., assembly GCA_018384595.1. GTDB lineage: Bacteria > Pseudomonadota > Gammaproteobacteria > Pseudomonadales > Pseudomonadaceae > Thiopseudomonas. Next base: position 2,871 of record JAHAYO010000048.1, on the reverse strand, counting down.
TTGAGGATACCCTGGAAGCCACGAATGGTTTCTTTCAGGGACACGTACTTGCCTGGAGCACCGGTAAACACTTCGGCCACAAAGAATGGCTGGGACAGGAAGCGCTGAATTTTACGTGCGCGGGTCACCAGCAGCTTGTCTTCTTCGGACAGCTCATCCATACCCAGAATGGCGATGATGTCCTTCAGCTCGGTGTAACGCTGCAGAACATACTGTACGCCACGGGCACACTCGTAGTGCTCCTGACCGATGGTCAGCGGGTCCAGCTGACGCGAGGTGGAGTCCAGCGGGTCAATCGCAGGGTAAATACCCAGAGATGCGATATCACGGCTCAGTACTACAGTTGCGTCAAGGTGAGCAAAGGTTGTGGCTGGAGACGGGTCAGTCAAGTCATCCGCAGGAACGTATACGGCCTGGATGGAGGTAATGGAACCGCTCTTGGTGGAGGTAATACGCTCTTGCAGAACGCCCATTTCCTCGGCCAGAGTCGGCTGATAACCAACCGCTGAAGGCATACGGCCCAGCAGAGCAGATACTTCGGTACCGGCCAAGGTGTAACGGTAAATGTTGTCAATGAACAACAGAACGTCACGGCCTTCGTCACGGAACTTCTCAGCCATGGTCAGGCCGGTCAGAGCAACGCGCAGACGGTTACCGGGTGGCTCGTTCATCTGGCCATAAACCAGTGCAACTTTGTCCAGTACGTTGGAGTCCTTCATCTCGTGGTAGAAGTCGTTACCTTCACGAGTACGCTCACCGACACCGGCAAATACGGAATAACCGCTGTGCTCGATGGCGATGTTACGGATTAGTTCCATCATGTTTACGGTTTTACCGACACCGGCACCACCGAACAGACCGACTTTACCACCCTTGGCAAACGGGCAAACCAGGTCAATAACCTTGATGCCGGTTTCTAGGATTTCGTTACCGCCGGCCTGATCCGCATAGCTTGGGGCTTCGCGATGAATGGTCCAACGCTCTTCTTCACCGATGGGGCCGGCTTCGTCGATCGGGTTACCCAGAACGTCCATAATGCGGCCGAGGGTTTTGACACCAACCGGTACGCTAATGGCTGAGCCTGTGTTGGCTACGTCCAGACCACGCTTGAGGCCTTCGGTGGAACCCATGGCGATGGTACGGACGATGCCGTCACCCAGCTGCTGCTGAACTTCCAGGGTGGTTTCTTTGCCTTGCACCTGCAGGGCATCATAGATGTTCGGAACCTGTTCGCGTGGGAATTCCACGTCGATTACGGCGCCGATAATTTGAACGATACGTCCGCTCATATCTGGTCCTCTGAATATTTGAACCGTTCTTAAACCGCGGCAGCGCCGCCAACGATTTCGGAAATTTCTTGGGTGATAGCCGCCTGACGAGCCTTGTTGTAAACCAGTTGCAGGTTTTTGATAAGGTCACCGGCGTTATCGGTCGCATTTTTCATGGCAATCATCCGTGCTGCCTGCTCACAGGCAACGTTTTCAACCACGGACTGATACACCTGGGATTCGATGTAGCGGACAATCAGTGAGTCCAGCAATTCTTTGGCACCGGGCTCATAAATATAGTCCCAAGAGCCCAGACGGCTGTTTTCCACTTTTTCATCCACTGCCAGCGGAATCAACTGTTCAACAGTTGGCTTCTGCGACATGGTGTTGATGAACTTGTTCGATACCAGATACAGGCGGTCGATGCGGCCTTCGAGGAAACCGTCCAGCATGATCTTGATACTGCCGATCAGCTGACTGATTTCTGGGCTTTCACCCAGGCCTTCAACGTGTGCGCTAATGCCCATGCCATATTGACGGAAAAAAGCGTAGCCCTTCTTGCCGATAACGCACAGTTCGGTTTCGACGCCCTGCTTTTCCCATTCCTGCATGTTCTGGATCAGGTTTTTGTACAGGTTAAAGTTCAGGCCACCACAGAGGCCACGGTCAGTAGAAACTAGGATGTAACCTACCTTCTTGACCGGACGCTCTACCATGAAGTCGTGCTTGTACTCAGCATTGGCATCAGCCAGATGGCCGACAACCTGACGAATACGTTCAGCATAAGGACGACCAGACGCCATGCGCTGCTGTGCCTTGCGCATTTTGCTGACCGCCACCTTTTCCATGGCGCTGGTGATCTTTTGCGTATTTTTAATACTCGCAATCTTGGTGCGAATCTCTTTTGCGCCTGCCATTTGACACCTTTCAGGTTAGCAGGCGGGAGACAAGCTCCCGCTGCGTGTTACCAGCTTTGAGTTGCCTTGAACTGATCAACAGCCGCTTTCAGGTCGGCGTCGATTGGCTTCAGGGCAGCGTCCTTGTTCAGGGTTGCCATCAGATCGGCTTTTTCGCGCTTGAACCAAGCCAGCAAGGCTTCTTCAAAGGCACCAACCTTCTCGACAGCCACATCGGCCAAGTAGCCACGTTCCGCTGCGTACAGGGAAACGGCCATCTCTGCGATGGACATCGGTGCATACTGCTTCTGCTTCATCAGCTCGGTGACGCGCTGGCCGTGCTCCAGCTGTTTGCGCGTGGCTTCATCCAGGTCAGATGCAAACTGGGCAAACGCAGCCAGCTCACGGTACTGGGCCAGCGCCGTACGAATACCGCCAGACAGACGCTTGATCAGGTCGGTCTGAGCCGCACCACCCACACGGGATACAGAAATACCTGCGTTAACCGCAGGGCGAATGCCCGCGTTGAACATGGAGCTTTCCAGGAAGATCTGACCATCAGTGATCGAAATCACGTTGGTTGGAACGAACGCGGAAACGTCACCCGCCTGGGTTTCGATGATCGGCAGTGCGGTCAGAGAACCGGTTTTGCCTTTCACTTCACCCTTGGTGAACTGCTCAACGTATTCTTCGGATACGCGAGAAGC
>JAHAYO010000040.1 GCA_018384595.1 Thiopseudomonas sp. | reverse complement strand
CACCCCGTCCGGCTACGCTGGTTCGGCCTGCGGCCAAACCGCTAAATGCCGGTCGGGATGTAACAACGTGCCTGAAGTAACCTTGTGCGGGGGGGGAGGTTGTGGCCCGCCTGTGGGCGGGCTGCTGTCGCGTCATTCTGTGCAAAGCGCATTTACACCATACCGCCATTCTGCGCGGAACGAAGTGGAGTCGCAGAATCCATTGAGGGTTTTGTGCACGGCGGTGGCTGGCACTTAACCCTGTAACTGCATGCAGCGCGCATCCTTTGCCAACTCCACAAGGCACAAGGTAAGCCATATCCTCCCCCAGCGCGTTACCACTCTGCGATCTGCTAAAATTAGGCCTTTTCCGGCTGTGTGCCGGTTCAGCGGCTGACCGATGGGGGCACGCTATGAACAGCCCGACGCGCTGGCTATTGCCGATGTTGGCAGTAGTTATTCTTTCTTTAAGTTTTTGGTACAGCGCGGCTTGGCTGCGGTTGGCGTCGGGGGTGGCGCTGTTTTTGTTTGGTATGCAGTGCTTGGAGGAGGGCCTCAAGCAGCTGGCCGGTGGGCGGTTGGAGCAGTGGCTGGAGCGTAGCACTGCCACGCGGCTCTCCAGTTTTCTGTTTGGGGTCGGCGGCACCATGCTGTTGCAGTCCACCACGCTGATGTCGATGCTTACCATCGCTTTTATCAGTACCGGCATGATTCAACTGGCCGGCGGTATCGCCATCATTTTGGGCGTCAACCTGGGCACCAGCGGCGGCATGTGGCTGCTGGCCATGGCCGGACAAAATGTCAGCCTCAGTCCGTTGGCCATGCCGCTGCTGGTGTTCGGCACGCTGGCCCGTTTCAGTGGCCAGAAAGGGGCCGCCGCCGGGCGTATTATTTTTGGCATTGCCTTTGTGTTTCTTGGCATCGAGCAGATGAAAAGCGGCTTTGCCGATTTTGGCAGCGACTGGGCACTGGGCGAACAGCTCAGTCCGGGGCTGCTCGGCCAATTCGTGTTGGTGCTGGCTGGCATGGCTTTGACTGCGATGCTGATGTCCAGCCATGCCACGCTGATGCTGATCTTGGCCGCTTTGGCGGTGGGGCAGCTGGAGCTGTGGCAGGCCATGTCGATGGCCATTGGTGGCAGTGTCGGCAGCAGCATCAACGTCGGCATACTGGGCTGGTTGGGCGGCAACCGCAGCGGACAACGGCTGGCACTGGTGCACACCCTGTTCAACCTGGTGACTGGCGCGCTGACCTTTTTCCTGCTGCCGGCTCTGCTCTGGCTAACCGGTCAGGTCATGGGTCTGGTGGGTGCCGGCGACAACAACCTGCTGCAGCTGGCCCTGTTTCAGACCCTGTTTAATACACTGGGCGTGCTGGTGTTCTGGCCGTTGCAAACGCGGTTGGCACACTGGATGCAAACACTGCTGCCTGAGCGCGATGAGCCGCAGGTGCTGATCAGCGCCTCCAGCACCCCGCCACCACAGCGTATCCGCCAGCCGGTGACCCGTGCCCGCTACCTGAGCGATGCCGCACTGGCCTCCCCCGACACCGCGATGCGCGCGGTAGCGCTGGAGTTACAGCACATGGGCCGCCTGAGTCTGGAAGTGATCTGCCATGCGCTGTACCAGCCGGTCAGCCAATTGAGCAGTGCGCGGGTGGACGAGGAGCGCCTTAACGCTCAGCCGCGTGATACGGCGGCGCTGGATGCCGAGTCGCTGTATCAGCTGCACATCAAGGGTGTGTATTCAGACCTGCTGGGGTTTATGAGCCGTTTCAATCTGGATATGGACGACAGCCAGCAGCGCAGCTGGCTAACGGCTCAGGTGGCGGCCCTGCAGCTGGTAGACGCGGTCAAAGACGCCAAGCATCTGCAAAAAAACCTCGGCCATTACCTGCGCGACGACCGCTCGCTGGTGCACAACCACTATCTGGACTTGCGTCGCCACCTGCTCTGGGTATTGCGTCAGATTCGTGAAGTCGGCGGGCTGGAAGTGCCGGATGAGGTGTGGAGCAGCCGGCTGGAGTGGCTGGACGGTCAGGCTGCCCGCTTTGACAGTGACTTTCGCAACCGAATTTTTGCCGAAGTGCGCAAGCAGAAGCTGGACAACCTGCAGGCCAGCTCGCTGATGAATGATCTGGGCTACGTCAGCCGTATTACCCAAAGCCTGCGCAACGTGTTGCAACTGGGCATTTTGGACGGCGACGACATGCTGCGCGAGGTGCGCAAATTGGGCGGCGATGAAGACGATCTGCCGCTGATCCGGCTGTAGCGGGCGACGGCCACCCAATCGGTGCGCCGCCCTGCAGACACTACCGGCTTAGGCCTGACCGGTGATGATCTTGTACTTGTCCATCAGCTCGTCCTTGCTTTCCTGATGGTTGGGGTCCAGCGGAATGCAGTCTACCGGGCACACCTGCTGGCACTGCGGCTCATCATAGTGGCCAACGCATTCGGTGCACAGGTTAGGGTCAATCTCGTAAATTTCTTCGCCCTGGGAGATGGCGCTGTTAGGGCACTCGGGTTCGCAAACGTCGCAATTGATGCAATCGTCGGTAATCATCAAAGCCATGGCTGGCTCCTTCTGGCTGGGGTTATAGGTATGGTGCGGCTGGTTTAGTGCTTGAAGCGCTCCTTGAGCGCAGTCACCACTACAGGATGCACGAACTGTGAAATATCGCCATCCAGTGCGGCGATTTCACGCACCAGCGTCGACGAAATAAATGAATACTGCTCGCAAGGCGTCAGAAACAGGCTTTCTACGTCGGGGGCTAGCTTGCGATTCATGTTGGCCAGCTGAAACTCGTATTCAAAGTCAGACACAGCACGCAAGCCGCGCATCAGCACATTGGCTTCTACTTCTTTAACAAAGTGGGCCAGCAGGTTATTGAAGCCATACACTTTGACGTTGGGCAGGTGGGCCACGACTTCACTCGCCAGTTCCACCCGCTGTTCAAGGCTAAACAGCGGGCCTTTTTTCGGGCTGGCAGCCACGGCAATGATGACTTCGTCAAACAGGCGCGCGGCCCGCTCGACCAGATCGGTATGCCCATGGGTAATGGGGTCAAAGGTGCCCGGATAAAGTACGCGGTTCATGAGGCAGGTCCTGATACGGCTGTAAAGACGCGAATTTTAACGTATCCGGCAAGGGCAGGGCAAAACATCAGGACTGCGACGACTGCTCCATCTGCCGGAACAGACGTTTTCCGCCCAGCAAAAAAAATAGCGCACTGGCCAGTGGAAAGGCCGCCGATGCCTGCCAGAACAGGCGGCCGCTGCTGTCCAGGTCAAACAACCGCCCCAGCCACACGTTGCTGGCCAGCACGGTGCAGCCGGCGTCCGCGCACTGGCGTACGCACAGCCTTGGCGCCAAACCCTTTGTCCCTGCGATCATCAGCTCTTACTGCCTGAGCTACCGCAACACCGGCAGCCAGGCCAACGCCGGCCTGCTGGACAAAAAGTACCTC
>JAHAYO010000110.1 GCA_018384595.1 Thiopseudomonas sp. | reverse complement strand
TTGGCCGCCAGTTCGCCGGCATCCTGCTGCGGATGGCGGGCAAAGACGAAGTTGGCCGCCGAAGGCAACACCTCAAAGCCCAGTGCGGTCAGCTCGGACACCATGGCTTCGCGGCTGGCAATCACCTTGCTGCAGGTCTGCTCAAAATACTCACGATCGGCAAAAGATGCGGCTGCACCGGCAAGGGCAACACGGTCCAGCGGGTAGGAGTTGAAGCTGTTTTTGATACGCTCCAGCGCTTCGATCAGCTCCGGCTGACCCACGGCCAGACCAACCCGCATGCCGGCCAGCGAGCGGGATTTAGACAGCGTCTGCACCACCAGCAGGTTGGGGTATTGGTTAACCAGTGCAATCGCGCTCTGGCCACCAAAGTCGATGTACGCTTCATCCACCAGCACCAGGCTGTCGGTATTGCGCTCAAGCAGCTGCTCGATGGCCTCCAGCGGCAGCAGGCGGCCGGTCGGCGCATTGGGGTTGGGGAAAATAATGCCGCCGTTGTCCTGGCGGTAATCGTCCAGATTGATGGCAAAATCTTCGTCCAGCGGGATTTGCTTTGGCTCCACGCCATACAGCCCGCAATACACCGGATAAAAGCTGTAGCTGATGTCGGGAAACAGCAGCGGTTTGCCCTGCTGGAAAAACGCTTGGAAGGCATGCGCCAGCACCTCGTCGGAGCCGTTGCCGACAAATACCTGATTCGTCTGCACGCCGTAATAATCGGCCACGGCCTGCTTGAGCAGGTCGCAATTGGGATCAGGGTACAGGCGCAGGTCATCGCTGATCTGCTCGCGCATGGCCGCCAGCGCTTTGGGTGACGGGCCGTAGGGGTTTTCATTGGTGTTCAGTTTGACCAGCCGGGTCATTTTCGGCTGTTCGCCCGGCACATAGGGCACCAGATTGTGAACGAAAGGGCTCCAGAACTTACTCATTTTACGGGTTAATCCTTGATAATGCGGTATTCGGCACTTTTGGCGTGGGCGGTCAGCGACTCGCCACGGGCCAGCACGGAAGCGACCTTGCCCAGCTCGGAAGCGCCTTCGGGGGTGCAGTAAATGATTGAGGAGCGCTTCTGGAAGTCATACACACCCAGCGGCGAGAAAAAGCGCGCCGTGCCGGAGGTCGGCAGTACGTGGTTGGGGCCGGCGCAGTAGTCGCCCAGCGCCTCGGCGGTGTAGCGCCCCATAAAGATGGCACCGGCGTGGCGGATGCGCGGCAGCAGAGCTTCGGGGTCTTCTACCGACAGCTCCAGGTGCTCAGGGGCAATGCGGTTGGCCACTTCTACAGCATGATCCAAATCGCGCACCTGAATCAGTGCGCCGCGCTCGGCCATGGAGATGCGGGCAATTTCTTCACGCTCCAGCGTCGGTAGCAAGCGCTCGATGCTGGCTGCGACCCGGTCGAGAAATTCCGCGTCTGGGCTGAGCAGAATGGACTGGGCATCCTGGTCATGCTCGGCCTGGGAGAACAGGTCCATGGCGATCCAGTCGGGATCGGTCTGACCATCACACACCACCAGAATCTCGGACGGGCCGGCAATCATGTCGATGCCAACGCGGCCAAACACCAGCTGCTTGGCGGTCGCCACATAGATGTTGCCGGGCCCGACAATCTTGTCCACCGCCGGCACGCTTTCGGTACCGTAGGCCAGCGCCGCCACGGCCTGGGCTCCGCCAATGGTGAAGACGCGATCCACGCCGGCAATGGCGGCAGCGGCCAGTACCATTTCATTGATTTCGCCGCGCGGGGTCGGCACCACCATGATGATTTCCTGCACGCCGGCAACCTTGGCCGGAATGGCGTTCATCAGCACCGAAGAAGGATAGGTTGCCTTGCCGCCGGGCACATAGATGCCGGCGCGGTCAATCGCGGTGACCTGCTGGCCCAGCATGGTGCCGTCCGGATCGGTGTAGCGCCAGGAGTCCTGACGCTGATGTTCGTGGTAACGGCGCACCCGTTCGGCGGCGGTTTCCAGTGCACTGCGCTGTTCTGGCGAGATATTCTGCAGCGCCTGTTGCAGGCGCTCTTGCGGCAGCTCCAGCTGGCTAAAATCAGCTGCCTCTAGGCCGTCAAACTGACGGGTAAAGTCGAGCACAGCGGCATCACCACGGCTGCGCACCTGGGCAATGATGTCGATGACAGCCTGGTTGACCCCGGCATCGGAGACGCTTTCCCAGCTCAGCAGCTGGTCCAGCTCGGCGGAAAAGTTGGCATCGTCTGCGTTCATGCGGCGTACCGCTGGGATTTTGCTCATACTGTTACCTTGAGTTTTATGTCTGGACACCCTCACGGGTGTTGTTTTCATGCGGATCAATCGGCTGCCGGTCGCGGCTAAAGCCGCTCATACAGGGGCGTATCTGGATACCGGCGTTACTTACTCTTGAACAATGCGCATGGACAGATCCACCGCCTTGACGTTTTTGGTCAGGGTGCCCAATGAAATAAAGTCAACGCCGGTTTCGGCCACGGCGCGTAGGGTCTGGTCGTTAATCCCACCGGAGGCTTCCAGCTTGACCTTGCCGGCATTGATGCGCACGGCTTCGCGCATATCCTCATAGGACAGCTCATCCAGCATGATGATGTCGGCACTGGTGGCCAGCGCTTCGGCAAATTCGGCCAGGTTTTCCACTTCTACCTCAATGGGCTTGTCCGGCGCGATGTGGCGGGCGGTTTCTACTGCCGCAGCAATGCCGCCACAGGCGGTGATGTGGTTTTCTTTGATTAGGAAGACATCATACAAACCGATACGGTGGTTGTGGCAGCCACCGCAAGTGACGGCGTATTTCTGCGCCAGACGCAAACCGGGGATGGTCTTGCGGGTATCCAGCAGCTTGACCGGAAGATCACTGACCAAGTCGGCATAATGCTGGCAACGGCTGGCAACGGCTGACAACGTCTGCATAAAGTTGAGCGCCGTGCGTTCGCCGGTGAGCAGGGCACGGGCTGGGCCAGCCAGCTCAAACAGCACCTGATTGGCCTTCACCCGTTCGCCATCCTGTACATGCCAGATCAGTTTTACGTTGCTATCCACCTGACGGAACACTTCGTTGACCCAGGCCACACCGGCAATCGTGGCATCTTCACGGGTGATCACCCGTGCATGCACCTGCTTGTCGGCCGGAATCAACTGGGCGGTGATATCGCCCGTACCCACATCTTCTGCCAGGGCAATGCGTACGTTTTCGCGCACCTCGTCCAGCAGCTGCTCAATTACCAGATTTGCCATAGAAAACTCCAGTCAAGGAAGCCGCATAGTATACGACTTAAGCAGGCGCTGATACAGCTCAAGAGAGCACCGAATAGCGCTTGGAGTTGCCTGCCAATTCCTTATAATGTGGGCCTTGTTCGTAGCGTCTATCACGGCAAAGCGCTGTCTGTTACGCTGCGCAACCACCCATTCGGAGGCCCTATGCCAAATAAAGCCCAGGTCGTGCCCCTTGCAGGACGCAGCGCGACGTCTGCCGCCGCGCAACCGTCCGCCTTGCTGGGCCGTGTGCGCGATCTGGCTAGTACTTTTATCACACGCCAGCTACAGGAACTGTTCACCAGTGCCGACGACACCCTGTTTGACATGGCCGACCGCGCCAGCAGCAACCAGGAACAAACCGGCCTGTTCGAAGCCATGCGCGAGCTGCGCTTACAACAAGGCGTGATCGAAAAACTCTACCTGCAGCAGCTCGCTGCCCGTTTTGCCAGCCTTGGCCGACAAGCGTCCACCCAGCCCCTTGAGTCCGTGGCTACCGACCGCGACAGCATGACTCTGGTACAAAATGACGAGCTGGAAGAAACCGTCGCCATCAACAACATGGTCAGCAAGGTCATGGGCCGCGATGCCGACCTGCTCGAACACCTGAGCGCCCGCCTCGGCCATCTGGTTCAGCGCCCGCTTGAGGCAGAAGACAACCCGCTAAGCCCCCACATTCTGAGCCGGCAATTTCTCGACTGCCTCAACCAGCTTGGCTTCGAAAACATGCAGATCAAGCTGATCCTGCTCAAGCTGTTCGAGCGCTCGGTGCTCGAAGACTTGGCGTTGCTGTACGACGACTGCAATCAACTGCTGGTAGCGGCCGGCATTCTGACCAACCTGCAAAGCCGGCAGGCCGTTAAAAAGCCGCCACGGGTTACCCGCCGCACCATCGGCACACCTGACCCAGAAGCGCAAAGCGGAGGTGCCCAGGCATCGCAGCAAGGCACCCTCGAAATCAGCTTCCAGGACATCCAGACCCTGCTGCGCGGACTCAGTGCCGGTCAGGCCCAGAACACCCCAGCCGATGCCGTACCCATCAGCACCAATGACCTGATGCGTCTGCTGACCCACCTGCAACAACACAACAGCCAGAACCAGCCGCCCGGCAATCTGGTGCGCCAGCAAATTGACAGCATTCTGCAGCGCGCCAACCAGCAGTCACAAAAAACCCGCATCGTCGGTGAAATGGACAACGACGCCATTGACCTGGTGTCCATGCTGTTCGAGTTCATCCTGGACGATCGCAGCCTGCCCGACTCGCTCAAAGCGCTGATCGGTCGCCTGCAGATCCCCATGCTTAAGGTGGCCGTGCTCGACCAAAGTTTCTTCGACAGCTCCAGCCATCCGGCGCGCCAGTTGCTCAACGAACTGGGCACCGCCGCTCTGGGCTGGAGCGGAAAAGACAGTCAGCAACGTGACAAGCTGTTCCAGAAGATGGAAGACATTGTTCACAAGTTACTTAACGAATTTACCGACGACCCCGTCATCTTTGCCGATATTTTGCAGGAATTTACCGCTTTTTACGGCACCGAGCGTCGTCGTAGCGAGCTGGTCGAGCAGCGGGTCCGGGATGCCGAAGAAGGCCGCGCGCGTACCCAACAAGCACGCCAGCGCATCGAGCACGAACTCAACCAGCGCCTGCTGGGCAAAACCCTTCCAGAAACCCTCGTGCGCCTGCTGCAGGACAACTGGAGTCAGGTGCTGCTGTTGCGTCATCTTAAGTACGGTGAGGACACCGCCGACTGGCGTGACAGCCTGCAGCTGATGGATGATCTGATCTGGAGTATCGGCCGCCATAGCGAGCCGGCAGATGCCGAGCGTCTGAAAAAGCTGGTGCCGCAACTGGTCAGCCAGTTGCGCAACGGCTTTGAAGAAGCGGCTCTGGACCCCTTTGCCACCTCCATGTTGCTGACGCAGCTTGAGGTATTACATATTCAGGCGTTTCGCCACCTCAAGCAGCAACTCAGCCGTGCGCAACCCTCTGATGAGCATCCTGCCACCGCCGATACCCCGCAAATCGAGGCGCCGGTCAAACCAGTGGTGCTGACCCCTGAAGAGCTGCCGGAATCCCTCTTGCATACCGCCGAACAGCTGGCCAGTCAGGACGACGTTCCCGAGCCGGCCATGGTCGAGGTCAAGCAGGACATTGAGCTGCCCGGCAAAGAAAAAAATCCCGATGACGACGAATCCACTGTTGAACAACTGCCAGCGGATGATCCCGCCTTTAAGCAGGCTGAGCGTGTGCGGCCGGGCAGCTGGTTTGAGCTAAAGCAGGCAGACAGCAGCTCCGTTGTACGCTGCAAGTTGTCGGCCATTATTCGCGCCACCGGCCGCTATATCTTCGTCAACCGTCACGGCATGAAGGTGCTAGACAAAAACCGCAACGGTTTGGCGCTGGCATTCAAGCAGGGCGAGCTGCGCATGCTGGATGACGCCCTGCTGTTTGACCGCGCTCTGGAGTCTGTGGTCAGTAACCTGCGCAGTATGAAGGACGCTTAAACAGCGCCTTCATCGCGCAGGCGTACCCGAACATCCACACAGCGATTATCCGCTTCATTGACCGACCAACTGCCCTCTAACGCCTGCAGGGCGACCACGCCCAGTTGCATGCCATTTTCGCGTGGTTGCAGGTGCCAGCGTGCGTGCTGTCCATTGGCCCAGTGCAGCACGCCCTGTTGCGCTGGGCTCGGTTCAACCGCAAACAGCATGGCATAGGCACCCTGCTGGCTCATCACTACTGCCTTCGGCAGGCTGGAAAAGCACAGTTGCAGGGCATCACCCTGCACCCTCGCCTGCAGCAGTTGAGGTTTAACGGGTGGGTCTTTGAGCAGCGTCCCCAGTATCAATCCGCCCATAAAGGCAAACAGGCAGATGCTGGCAAAATACTTAATCCGCCATTTCAGACGCGGCGGCTCGCGCCATGTAAACTCCGCACTTTCAGTCTGCTTACGAAATCGCCGCATGTTTCACATCATTCTCTTTGAACCAGAAATTCCGCCCAACACTGGCAATATTATCCGCCTGTGCGCCAATACCGGCTGCAGTTTACACCTGATCGAGCCACTCGGCTTTGTGCTGGACGATAAGCGCCTGCGCCGTGCCGGGCTGGACTATGACGAGTTTGCCAGCGTGCAATGCCATGCCAGTCTGGCGCTCTGTTTGCAGCGTTTGGGGCAGCCACGGGTTTTTGCGTTCAGCACCAAGGCGTGCGCCAGTTATGCTGAGATGCGCTATCAGAAGGGCGATGCTTTTCTGTTTGGGCCGGAAACGCGGGGGTTGCCCGAGGCTGTTCGTAACGGTCTGCCGCCGGAGCATCTGTTGCGTCTGCCTATGCTGCCCAATTCGCGCAGCCTGAATCTGTCTAATACTGTGGCTGTGGCCGTTTATGAGGCTTGGCGGCAATTGGGGTTTGCCTGAGTTTTAGTTTTGGCCTTGGTGCTGCAGGCAGGGTGAGGCGATTCGTAAAGCTACGCTGCCAGTCTCGAAGCGAGCTTCAAGACTGTTGCTGATGCTTTACTGCGGCCTCGCCCCGCCTGCGGATGCACCGTGTCGTTTGGGAGGAAACGAAGAGCAGAGTGGGGTCGCAGAATCTATAAGTGGCTTATATAAAAACGCCCCCGCGAGTGCGGGGGCGTTTTTGGCTGCGGCGTATAGGTTTATAGCAATAGGCTGCGAATTTCGGCCAGTATGTCCGCCAAGCGGCGGGTGAACTTGCAGGCAGCTGCGCCGTTGATGACGCGGTGGTCATAGGACAGCGACAGCGGCAGCATCAGCCGTGGGGCAAAGTCTTTGCCATTCCAGACCGGCTGCATGGCGGCACGGGATACGCCCAGGATTGCCACCTCCGGCGCATTGACGATTGGCGAGAAGCCGGTGCCGCCAATATGGCCAAGGCTGGAGATGGTGAAACAGCCACCCTGCATCTGCTCGGCTGAAAGTTTCTTGTTGCGTGCTTTGTCAGCCAGCTCGGCGGCCTCAATTGCCAGTTGCAGCAGGCTTTTTTGATCTACGTCGCGAATGACCGGTACCAGCAGTCCGTCCGGTGTATCCACGGCAAAGCCGACATTGACGTATTTTTTCAGAATCAGGCTCTTGCCGTCCGGTGCCAGCGAGCTGTTGAACTCGGGCATTTCGCGCAGCAAGTAAGCACAGGCTTTGAGCAAAAACGGCAACACGGTCAACTTGGTGCCCGCCTTTTCTGCCGCAGCCGCCTGCGACTTGCGGAAGGCTTCCAGCTCGGTGATGTCGGCACTTTCGTGCTGGGTGACATGGGGAATGTTCAGCCACGCGCGGTGCAAGTTGGCAGCACCAATCTGCTGCAGTCGGGTCATTGCCACGGTTTCGACGTCACCAAAACGGCTGAAATCCACTGCGGGAATCGGCTCGATACCCATGCCACCACGGCTTTCTGCCACCGGCTGACTCAGGCGCTGCTTGACGAATGCCTGTACATCTTCCTTCATAATTCGTCCGCGCGGCCCACTTGGCTTGACCTGCGCCAAGTCTACCCCCAACTCGCGCGCCAGCATGCGCACCGCAGGCCCTGCATGTACACAAGCTCCGGCATCGCCCGGTTTGCACACCAGCGGCTTGCTGGCCGGCGCAACTGAGGCTGAACCACCGGCAATTTCCTGTTGCGGTTCTGGTTGCTGTTCCACCTGCGCTGCGGCGACAGGTGCTGACGCTGGAGCAGCAGAGGCGGCATCAGTCACCTGAGCGCTCACGGCTTCCAGCACGCGAATGCGGCAAATCAGGTCACCCTCAGCGACTTCACTGTTCAGCTTCGCCAGCACTTCCACCACTTCACCGCTCACCGGCGACGGGATTTCCATACTGGCCTTGTCCGACTCCAGCGTAAGCAGGGATTGCTCTTCTTCAACCTTGTCGCCTGGCTGAATCTGTAGCTCGATAATCCGCGCCTTGCCGGCGGAGCCAATATCAGGCACCTCGACATCCTTGATGCGCTCTTGTGTGGCAACCGGCGCAGATGCTGCCGGTGCTGGGTCTACCGGTGCTGCCTCGGCTACGTTGGGCAGCGGCTCGCTGGCAGAAACAGCAGGGGCGGCGGCAGATGCCGTATCCACCTCCAGCTCCAGCAGCTCATCACCTTCATTCAGGCGATCGCCCAGCTTGACCTTGATGTGTTTGACAATCCCAGCTTTAGGTGCCGGAATTTCCATGCTGGCCTTATCCGATTCCAGCGTCAGCAGACCTTGATCCGCTACGATTTCATCGCCCACATTAACCAGAATTTCAATTACTTCGCCTGCACCGCTGCCAATATCGGGGACGAAAATCAGTTCAGTAGTCATTTTCGCGCTCCTTAATCAGCAATCCAGCGGATTGGGTTTGTTGACATCAATGCCGAATTTTTCAATGGCATCCACCAAAACCTGCACATCCAGTAGCCCCTCTTTAACCAGGGCCTCCAGCGCCGCCAGCGTGACCCAGTGGCGATCCACTTCAAAGAAATCACGCAGCTTTTTGCGCGAGTCACTGCGGCCAAAGCCATCGGTACCCAGCACCTTGTAGGTGGCTTGCGGCACCCACTGACGCACCTGGTCGGCGTAAAGCTTCATGTAGTCGGTGGAGGCCACCACCGGCCCCTGACGGCCTTGCAGACAGGTTTCGATATGGCTCAGGCGCGGCTCTTCACGCGGGTGCAAGCGGTTCCAGCGCTCCACGTCCAGTCCGTCGCGGCGCAGCTCGTTGAAGCTGGTCACGCTCCACACATCAGCCCCAACGCCAAACTCGTCACGCAGTATTTTGGCTGCTTCGCGCACTTCCAGCAGGATGGTGCCGCTACCCAGCAGCTGCACATGCAGTTTGGCTGTGCGCTTGTCTTCTTCCAGCAGGTACATGCCCCGGATGATATCGCGCTCGATATGCTCTTGCTGCGGCATGGCCGGCTGCTGATAGGCTTCGTTCATCATGGTGATGTAATAGAAACGGTCCTGCTGCAGCTCCATCATCTGATGGATGCCTTCGCGGATAATCACAGCCATTTCATAGCCATAGGCCGGATCGTAGGTGTGACAGTTAGGAATGGTGCCAGCCAAAATATGGCTATGGCCGTCCTCGTGCTGCAAACCTTCGCCGTTGAGCGTGGTGCGCCCGGCGGTGCCGCCCATCAGGAAACCACGGGCACGCATGTCGCCCGATGCCCAGGCCAGGTCACCAATGCGCTGGAAACCAAACATCGAGTAAAAGCTGTAAAACGGCAACATCGGCTGGTTGTAATGGCTGTAAGACGTGGCCGCAGCAATCCAGGATGACATAGCGCCAGCCTCGGTAATGCCTTCTTCCAGCAGCTGGCCTTTGACGTCTTCCTTGTAGTACATCACTTGGCCCTTATCCACCGGCTGGTACAGCTGCCCCACCGAAGAATAAATGCCCAGCTGACGGAATAGCCCTTCCATGCCAAAGGTGCGCGCTTCGTCCGGCACAATCGGCACAATGCGGCTGCCCAAGTCTTTGTCCTTCAGCAGCTGCGACAGGATGCGCACATACACCATGGTGGTCGACACTTCGCGATCACCGCTGCCATCCAAAATGGCCTTGAGTACATCCAGCGAGGGCGTGGGAATACTGATACTGCGCGCACGGCGCTGCGGCACCGGCCCGCCCAACTTGTCGCGGGTTTTGCGCAGGTACTGCATTTCCGCGCTGTCCTCCGCCGGACGGTAGAACGGCAGACTCTCCAGCTCGTCATCATCAATTGGAATGGCGAAGTTGTCACGGAAGCTGCGCAGGCTGTCCATATCGACTTTTTTCACGTTGTGGGCAATGTTTTGCCCAGCGCCGCTGCCGGTACCGTAGCCTTTAATGGTCTTGGCCAGAATGACGGTGGGCTGGCCTTCATGGTTGACCGCCGCATGGTAAGCCGAATACACCTTGAACGGGTCGTGACCGCCACGGTTGAGCTTCCAGATTTCGTCGTCGGACATATCGCTGACCATGTCGAGCAGGCGCGGGTCGACACCGAAAAAGTCCTTGCGCACAAAAGCGCCATCGTTGGCCTTGTAGTTCTGGTAGTCGCCGTCCAGCGCTTCTTCCATGCGCTGCTGCAACGCGCCTTCGGTGTCCTTGGCAAACAGTGGGTCCCACAGGCGACCCCAGATCACCTTGACCACGTTCCAGTCGGCACCACGGAAGTTGCCTTCCAACTCTTGGATAATTTTGCCGTTGCCGCGCACCGGGCCATCCAGACGCTGCAGGTTACAGTTGATGACAAAAATCAGGTTGTCGAGTTTTTCGCGCCCAGCCAACGAAATCGCGCCCAGCGCTTCCGGCTCGTCGGTTTCACCGTCACCCAGGAAACACCACACTTTTTGCTTACCGGCCGGAATAAAGCCGCGATGCTCCAGATACTTCATGAAACGGGCCTGATAAATAGCCTGAATCGGCCCCAGCCCCATGGACACGGTCGGAAACTGCCAGAAGTCGGGCATCAGCCAAGGGTGCGGGTAAGAGGACAGCCCCTCGCCATCCACCTCGCGGCGGAAGTTCTCCAGCTGTTTTTCACTCAAACGGCCTTCAAGGAAGGCGCGTGAGTAAATCCCCGGCGCGGCATGGCCTTGGAAGTAAATCAGGTCGCCGCCGTGCTCTTCAGTGGGTGCTTGGAAGAAATAGTTAAAACCAATGTCATACAGCGTGGCGCTGGAGGCAAAGGTAGAAATATGCCCGCCCAGATCCGGGTCATTGAGGTTGGCACGCATCACCATCGCCAACGCATTCCAGCGCACCAGCGAACGGATGCGGCGCTCCATAAACAAATCACCCGGCATGCGTGCTTCGTGAGTGACCGGAATGGTATTGCGATAGGGGGTGGTGATGGCGTGCGGCAGGCGAATGCCGCTGCGGCTGGCCTGCTCACCCAAGCGGGATAGCAGATAATGGACGCGCTCCTCGCCTTCGCGCTCTTCAACCGAGCTGAGCGAATCGAGCCATTCCTGGGTTTCAACCGGATCTAGATCGTGCATGACTGACTCCTGAACCAAATCAATTTAGGCAAGCCCGCAAGCTGCTTGCACAGGAGGAGCACACACTTCGGCACGTGCTCCGTTCTTATATGTAGTTTTACTACATTTTTCTGTTTTCGTCATCCTTGCGTTGCAACGCTTTAGGATTAGACCCTCAGGTCATACAATACGCCAAATGTATGGCAACGTCCTGCCGCGCCATGCAGCAATAGAGCGCCGGCGCAAATCGCCCGCAGTACGGATTAGAATGCCCACCCCATTATCACGTCACGCGCCTTGTCCGCTTCAGGTTTCGCCATGATCCCGCAGCCATTATCCGCATGCCCCACCAGTCTGGCACCGCTTCAGCGCCAAGCACAGCAGCGCTGGTACAGCGCTCTGGCAGAAGCTGACCTTAATAGGGTTAGCCTGCCTGCCGCTCAACAGGACGCTGCTCTTAACGTCTTTACCCTCAGCGAATTTGTACTGGATCACGCCTGTCGCGACCCGCGCTTGTTTATACAACGGCTCGACAGCGGCGAACTAGCCGCCGCACAGGACCACGATAGCCTAACTCGCGCACTTTCCCCGCAAATCGCCGCCTGTTCCACTGAAGATGAGCTACAAACCCTGCTGCGCCGCTTTCGTAACCACCAGCAACTGCGCATCATCTGGCGTGAGCTAACCCGTCTGGCGTGCCTAAAAACCACCACCGCCGAGCTCAGCGCGCTGGCCGATGTTTGCATCAAACAAGCCTACCACTGGCTCTATGCCCGCCACTGCCAACAAGCCGGCGTGCCCATCGGCCGCCACAGCGGCAAGCCCCAACACATGGTGGTGCTGGCCATGGGTAAGCTGGGTGCCCGCGAGCTCAACCTATCGTCCGATGTCGATCTGATTTTTACCTACCCCGAAACCGGCGAAACCACCGGTGCCAAGCGCAGCTTGGACAACCAAGAGTTTTTCATTCGCTTGGGGCAAAAACTGATCAAGGTGCTGGACTCGCAAACCGTAGACGGCTTCGTCTTTCGCGTCGACATGCGTTTGCGTCCCTATGGGGTCGGCGGCCCACTGGCGCACAGTTTTCTAGCCATCGAACAGTACTACCAAAACCAGGGCCGCGACTGGGAGCGCTACGCCATGATCAAGGCCCGCGTGGTGGCTGGCAACCATAGCGCTGGCGAGCGGCTGCTGCGCATCCTGCGGCCCTTTGTTTACCGGCGCTATCTGGATTTTTCTGCCATCGAAGCGCTGCGCTCCATGAAGCAGCTGATCCAGCAAGAAGTCATGCGCAAAGATATGGATAACAACATCAAGCTGGGCAGCGGCGGTATTCGCGAGGTGGAGTTTATCGCCCAGGCCTACCAGCTGATCCACGGTGGTCGCGACCTCAGCCTGCAGCAACGCCCGCTGCTGGACGTACTAGATACCTTGGCCCGCAAAGGCTACAAGGACGCCAGCGACGCCAGCCAGCTCAAGGATGCCTACTGCTTTCTGCGCTACACCGAACACGCCCTGCAGGCCGTCGCCGATCAACAAACCCAGAGCCTGCCCACCCAGCCGCTGGAGCAGGCACGGCTGGCGGCCATCATGGGTTACAACGACTGGAACAGTTTTCTGCAACGCCTAAACGGCTGCCGCCAGCTGGTAGAACAGCAGTTTCGCGCCGTCATCGCCGATCCCGACCGTGATGATGAAGAATACATCGGTGGCGAATGGCTGCCGGTGTGGGAGCAATCCATCCCTGAAGACAGCATTCTCGGCCAGCTGACCGAAGCCGGTTTCGCCGACCCTTGCGCCACTTGGCAACGCCTAAGCCAGTTGCGCAATGGCAGCCAAGTACGCGCCATGCAACGGCTGGGTCGCGAGCGGCTGGATGCCTTTATGCCACGGCTGCTATCGCACGTGGTAGAGCAGCAACAGCCCGACCTGGTGCTGGAGCGGGTGCTGCCGTTGATTGAGGCCGTGGCGCGCCGCTCTGCCTATTTGGTGCTGCTGACCGAAAACCCCGGCGCGCTGTCTCGCCTGCTGGAACTGTGCGCCGCCAGCCCATGGATCGCCACCCAGCTCACTCGCTTCCCCGCCCTGCTGGACGAGCTGCTCAACGCTGGTCGCCTGTACCGGCCACCGCAAGCCCCTGAGCTGGCCGCCGAACTGCGCGAACGCCTGTTGCGCATCCCCGAGGACGATCTGGAGCAACAAATGGATGTGTTGCGCCACTTCAAGCTGGCCCACCGCCTGCGGGTGGCCGCCTCAGAAATTGCCGGCACCCTGCCCTTGATGAAGGTCAGTGACTACCTGACGTGGCTGGCCGAAGCCATCCTCACCGAAGTGCTGCATCTGGTCTGGCAAGAAATGTTGCGCAAGCATGGCCGCCCCAAACGACAGGACGGCAGCGACTGCGAACTGGACTTCATTATTGTCGGCTACGGCAAACTGGGCGGCATCGAGCTGGGCCACGGCTCGGATCTGGATTTGGTCTTCCTCTATGACTGCGACCCGCTGGCCGACACCGACGGCCCGCGCCCGATTGACGGCGCTCAGTTCTACACCCGTCTGGGCCAACGGCTGATTTCCATGCTGACCACCCGCACCACCTCGGGCGGGCTATACGACATCGACATGCGCCTGCGCCCAGGCGGCGACTCTGGCCTGCTGGTCAGCTCGCTCACCGCCTTTGCCCGCTACCAAGAACAAGAAGCCTGGACGTGGGAGCATCAAGCGCTGGTGCGCGCCCGTGTGCTCACCGGTTGTCCGCGCCTGACTGAAGCCTTCGCTCGTGTACGCCTCGACGTGCTGGCCCGCCAGCGCGAACTGGATCATCTGCGCGAAGAAGTCAGCCTGATGCGCGACAAAATGCGGCAAAATCACGGCACCCGGCCCACCGCCGGCGGTCTGGCCGACGAAGCCTTCAGCCCAGCTGGCCAGTTCGAACTCAAACAGGACGCCGGCGGTATTGTTGACATCGAATTTATGGTGCAATATGCCGCCTTGGCCTGGTCATGGCGCTACCCGCAACTGGTCACCTACACCGATAATATCCGTATCCTGGATGCGCTCGGCGAAGCCGGCCTGATCAGCATGGACACCATGCACATGCTGCAGGAGGCCTACAAAGCCTACCGTGCCGCTGCCCACCGATTTGCTCTGCAAAAGCAGCCTGCCGTGGTCAGTGGCGAACACTTTCACCCAGAGCGCCAGCACGTCATGCAGATATGGCGCTCGTTGGGACTCAGTTACCATCCGCAGCAGGACGCAACCCGCACCCCGGGCCTGCCGGATATATAAAGCAACGCTTATTTTTCAGGAGTTACAAAAATGTCGATGGCTGATCGTGACGGTCTGATCTGGTATGACGGCGAAATGGTTGAATGGCGCAACGCCACCACCCACGTCCTCACCCACTCCCTGCACTACGGCATGGGCGTATTTGAAGGCGTGCGCGCCTACGAGACCCCGCAGGGCACGGCTATTTTCCGCCTGCAGGAACACACCAACCGCCTGTTTGAATCTGCCCACATCATGAACATGCAGATTCCATTCAGCAAAGAAGAAATCAACGCCGCCACCATCGCCGCCGTGCGCGACAACAACCTGAAAAGTGCCTATATTCGCCCACTGGCGTTCTATGGCTCCGAAGGTATGGGTATCCGCGCCGATAACCTGCGCGTGCACGTGATCGTTGCTGCTTGGCACTGGGGTGCCTACATGGGTGAAGAAGCCCTCAAGCAGGGCATCCGCATTCGCACCAGCTCGTTCACCCGTCACCACGTCAACATCACCATGACACGCGCCAAATGCAGCGCCGCCTACGTCAACTCGATGTTGGCCCTGCAAGAAGCCGTGTCTGCCGGTGCAGACGAAGCCCTACTGCTCGACCCAGAAGGCTATGTAGCTGAGGGTTCGGGAGAAAACATTTTCTTGGTTAAAGACGGCGTAATCTACACCCCTGAAGTGACCGCTTGCCTCAACGGCATTACCCGCAACACCATCCTCACGCTGGCGCGCGAGCTGAACATTCCCATCGTGGAAAAACGCATTACCCGCGACGAGGTATACATTGCCGATGAAGCCTTCTTCACCGGTACCGCCGCCGAAGTCACCCCGATTCGCGAAGTGGACGGCCGCAAAATCGGCTGTGGCAGCCGTGGCCCCATCAGCGAAAAACTGCAAACCGCCTACTTTGATCTAGTGACCGGCAAAACCAATGCCCACAGCGAATGGCGCACGCTGGTCAAGTGATTGACCATTAATGCAAAACAAAAGCCCGCAGAAACTGCGGGCTTTTTACTGGCGTTTTTGTGCATAACGCCTACTGAAGCGGGCCGACGGCTCAAACTTTTATCCTGTCTGTAGCCAACTGTGTACGCACCTTCCTGTCATTCTGCGCGAAAGCGCAGAATCCTCACCCACCGTAGGGCAGCCAATCCTTCTCATTCCTGCCCAAGATCCCGCACCCAAAATACTTCATGCCGGCGCACTGCCTTGCGCATAAATTCGTTATCACCGGTTTTCGGCCAGCGCCGACCGGTCAGCACCTGCTGAATCAGCCGCCGGATACGCTTTTTAATCGCCAACGGCGGCTGCAGATCATGCTGCATTTGCAATGACATGGCCTTGTCCAGCTGCTGTTCCGGGCTTAATACATGGCTAAACAGCGGTAACGCCGGCAACGGCTCCATCGCTGGCGGCAAGGCTACCCCAGCCCCTGCATCCCCCATGGGCCAGCGATCGTTATCATGCAGGTGGTTGGCGTATAGCAAAAGCAACTCCGGTTTCTCTTCTACCTGCTCCAACGCCTGATAAAAAGCCTGCCCAGTAGCAATATGATCACTGTGCGGGTCCAGCTCGGGGTGAGGCATAAGCACCACTTGCGGTTTAAAATGCTGCAGGCAGGCAGTGAGGTCAGCAACCAGGTTATTCCAGCTAGGCAGGCCATCCTGATCCGCTGGCAGCGCAAGAGGGTTATGCCCACGCACACGGCGCACATCCGCCTCACCCGATTCACGCGAGCCAAACGCCTGCTCTGGCGCAGCCCGCATGGCTGGTAATTGCAGGCAGTAGTAGCCCAGCTGCACACAGTTTTCTTGCCTGACACCGCCCCACAACGGAATGGCCAAGCTGTCCCAAGCACGCAAACGCCCTTTCAAGCGCGCAGCTGCCTGCGGCTCCAACCCCATGTTCTGGTAGTGTTCTGCTTCGATTTCACCCTGAGTCAGCGTGATAATGCTGACATTGCCGACGTTCTGGCTATACAAGCCAAAAGCGGCCAGCTCGGCATCGTCCGCATGCGGCGCCAGAATCATGATTTTTTTATTGGCCAACTCTGGCGCACTAAAAGCCCACAGTTTGACGTCTGCGCTTAGGTAACAATAGCGTCCAGTGATCGCCAAGCCCGTGCGCAACTGCGCCAGTTGCCCGGTCAAATTAAGATAGCGAATGCCTTTGGCACCACGTTCAAAGGTTTGCCGGTCAGCACCGACCTGCACTGATGGATCAAACCAGCGGCCTAGCCAACGGCTGCTGATGCGAACCTGCAAGATTAGGGTGTCATCTACCTGCAACTGCACACCATCAGGCAGCTTCAGCACACCATCGCGCAACGGCAATGCTAGGCATTGAGCTGCCTCGGGAAAGCTGTATTGGTAGTCGTCACTGGCCGCATAAAAAATATGATCAGCAAACCAAGCCTCATGGATTATCCATACCAGCAGCAGGCCCAATGGCAAACACCAGGCGGACAGCAGCGCAGTGCACAGCCCGATCAATACAACCAGCCCGAGCATGGCGAGGCGCTTATTTTTACGGTGCTGCCGGAGCAGTTGCTGCTTACGTAGGGACATGCATGTTTCGCCTCAAAACAGGACTTGAGTCTGATTACACTAACGAGTTACTGCGGATATTCTCAGTCAGCTTAAGACCGGCTAGCAATATCAAATCAAAAAAGGGGAGCGAATAAATACAGCATTTCCTACTAACACTCCGCCCATGCTTCATCCTCTTCCTTGTTGAGCCAGTCTTTTGCCAAAACCCGCTTACTCGCCAGAAGCCCTGCCGGGCTCATGATTCGGCATGCAACATATTTGCCATCCGTATCAGCAGATACTATTCCACGGATTAATGATGTTCACGCCCGTGGGCTGAAAATCAGCCTCGTTACGCGTTACCACAGTCATCCCATGGACAAGGGCAGTGGCCGCAATGAGCGCATCCCGCTCACCACGTTTATCTGGCACATGCAAACGGGCGCAACATTGCGCCACCGCAGTATCAATTGAAAGCGTGCGGCGAGAGAACTCAGGTAAAACCCGTTGCTCAAGCCAGGCTCGCAATACAGCTCCTTGCGCGGCATCTTTTCGCTCAATTGCCAGTACGCCCAGTTCCAGCTCCATAATAGTAATGGCCGATACAAAAAGCCTGGCCGCATCAACACGCTCCGCCCAATCCGCTACGTTTTTATCCGCTCTCCCGTGCCGGATTTTTCGCAGTTCTGAAACCACATTAGTATCAAGAAGATACATCATGACAAATCAACCACTTGGGGATCAATTTGCACAGGCGCGGGCTCAAATTCGATGTCTGCATCAGACTGCATGGCAAGCGCATCAGCAATATTGCGCTGCTGACCTGTCAGCCGCTGATACTCTGCAAAGCTGATCAGTACATGGGCTGGGCGGCCTCGGTCAGTAATGAACACCGGGCCGCTGTTTGCAGCCCGTTTAGCTTCGCTTGTTCCCTGATTGAACTCACGACTGGATAGGGTGGTAATAGCCATGGCGATACCTCTCTGGACTTTCAATCAACGTAGCCATGTTGCTACAAAATTTGAGCTGGATCAATCATGCCCAGAGAAAATCACATCATATGCAGTCGGTACAGCACCACTCAAGGTGCTGACAGGCGAAAACCACCGCCCGATTAAGCTGACTCTGGAAATGCATTACCTGACCTCAAACACCGGCACACGATGACACCAGCGATCCTTGTATTCACGGTCAGCGCGGCCAAAGGAATAGCGCAGAGCCTTGCCTTGCGCGCGAGCTTCTTCCCAGGCCGCCTGTGTGTTCACCCAGGTCAGCACGCTGCCGGGGCTGAGCTCATTAAAGAGCGGGTCCACCCCGCCATTGATGTACTCCACACTGATCCACTCGGGCGACTCGACCCGATATAAAATCTGCGCGGCCGCTGGCTGACCATTAATACAAATATAGCTGCCGGCTACATAAGGCCTAAGCAACTCCAGCACCTCGGCTAAATGGTCTTTGCCAGGCGTGGTAAAACCCCAGCGCTTTTCAAACAGATCACTATAAATCTGTGCCTGCTCAGCACTCGACAAGTCGGTAAACAGCAGCAGCTCACCGCCCTGTTCTTCCAGCAGACGCGACTCCCGGCGCTGGTTATAGCGGAATTTTTTACTATACTCTTCCGGCTCTCGCGCCAGGGCCAGCTCCTGATTTTGTGATTTTAGCGTGCTGATACGCCCCTCATGCAGAGCAGAAACAAACTCTGTGCGATGCCGCAACGCTATCTCTGTACCGTTTGCCTGCGGCAGAATCACCTCGGCATTACCCAAATCAAACAGCCGCCGCTTACCGTGTTTTTTCAGTCCGGCCTTGGATAAGGCCAATTCACGCCCCCAAGTCGCGACAGCAGCTTTTAACTGACCCTCTACCTGCCAGCCCAAGTAAATCACTGGAATACCGGTCAGATCAGACAAACGCTCAACAAAATCCGGATGGGTAATCACGCTGCCACCGTACTCGTGCCATGCGGATCGATATTCATCAGCAGAAATCGGCGACCACCCACGCTCACGCCAGCTACGAAAAAAACTCAACATCAACACACAGCCTTAGCCAACAAAGAAATGCCACACAGTATAGCAGTCGCCTCTTCTCCTGTATGAGCTGCTTCAGCCACGAGCCGTGTCGGCCGGAGCCAATTCAGGTAAACTGCACAGCCTGACAACACGGGGTAAACATGCAAATACTTCAGCACGACGACTATCTGGCCCTGCGCAAAGACGGCAAGGTTATCGAGCAGGACGGCCATGGTGACAAGGTCATCATCCTGACCGACGGCACATTTCTCAAGCTGTTCCGTCGCAAACGCCTGATCACCTCTGCCGCCATCTGGCCCTATGCCCAGCGTTTTGCCGACAATGCCATTAAATTGAAGCAACTTGGCATCCCATGTCCAGAAGTAATCAAGGTCTACCGTATCCCAAGCATTGAGCGTGATGCAGTGCATTATCACCCTCTGCCTGGTTTGACTCTGCGCCAATTGCGCGAGCAGCCGGATATTTGCCCTGAAAATATCCGCGAACGCTTCTGGGCCTTTATCGACAAAGTGCATGAGCTGGGCATTTATTTCAGGTCCATGCACTTGGGTAATGTGGTGCTGACCCCAGAAGGTGAGCTAGGGCTGATTGATATTTCGGATATGAAATTATTAGGCACCCGCCTCAGCAACACCCTTAAAAAACGCAACTTCAAGCATATCAAAAAAAACCAACAGGACCAGTGGGTCTTTTAATGGAAAGCATCTCGCCTTCACTGATTCAAAGCATGAAAAACTTCGTGTTAAAGTACGGCCCACGTACATGGCTATTGCTTGGAATATATATTTTGTTGTGTGGATTTATCCTTGTGGAAGACACTTCGATATACCACCGGCTATTCTATATACTGTTCATACCGCCCACCATCATTCTTTTAACACAACGCAACCACTTCAGAATCGTCTCAAACCCTATTGTTTTTTTATATCTCGCTTTTATTTTAGTCAGCTTTATCTCAACGTTAGTCAGCACGCCTGCTGCGCTGGGCAATATGAGCACCCGGGCCGGGTATATATTTGCACTATTCGCAACGGCCAGCTTGGCTTTTACGCAATCAACGCGATACAGCTCATACGCAGCACTCATGGCAGGTTTTACCGTTCTATTTGCCTGTCTATATAGCTTTGGGCCATGGCTGGCCGACCTGATCAAAGCAGGACACTTTGACAGCCGGTTCATTGGACCCGGCAATCTGGACAATCCACTACTTAGCTCACATATATTTGGCTTTTACACTGTTACTTTTGCACTCACTGCCACCTATGCCAACAAAAGAAGTCTCACTTTTGCTTCCTACCTGGCAGCCATCTGCTTCTTGATTATGACCTTATCGACAGGCTCGAGAACACCCGTGCTTGCATTGGCAATCACCGGGCTATGGCTGCCACTCATCAATCCAAACTCAAAAACCATAGCGACCCTATTAGGCTTGTGCACAGCCTTTGCCATAACATACGCATTCATTCCAGAACTACTATTAAACCGTGGACTCTCCTACCGTCCTGAACTCTGGAGTATGGCGCTGGAGAAAATAAAAGAAGCCCCCTTACTAGGTTACGGATTTGATGTAGAGCCCAGTTTGTATATAGCTAAGCTAGGAACAGCTTTCCATGAGCCTCACAACATGCATCTATCCATCCTGTACTTTACCGGATTCTTAGGTTTTGCGTTTTGGACAGGCATGCATGTAGCAGCTCTTGTTGCATGCATCAAAAACAAAGAAAAACCCATCTTTGTTTTAGCAAGCTGCCTACTCGTCTATGGAGTGGTTGCAGGAATGACGGAAGGCGGCGGCCTGCTTCCCAGACCGAAAGAGCACTGGTTCATCACATGGATTCCTCTTGCCTTGATTGCCGCCCTTTCTTATAGCCAGCAGCAACGCGTCGTAAAAAAATCATCCACGGAAGACAACAGGAGATGCTGAACAAATCGATTTTCCATGCATAGAGCCGGCGTAACCTATTGATTTTTCATTGCCGCTCTACTTGCGGATGTGTTTGTTCAGTATTTCCAACAGTCTACTTTAGGGTTATTTTTCGAGCATACTCGTAAAACTTCTGAAGCTCACTGGAGCACAATAAAGGAACCGCATCCTCAATGGCATTATTTTCCCAGTTCCACCAGGCAATTTGCTCCAGTTGCGCACGATCTTCTGCTGAAAATCTATATCGTACAGTTTTAGCCGGATTGCCCGCCACAACCGCATAGGGCTCTACATCGCGCGAAACAACTGCGTAGGCGCCAATTACGGCCCCATTACCTATGGTTACTCCCGATAGGATTTTGGCGCCTGTACACAGCCACACATCGTTGCCAATAACAACATCGCCACGGCTCACTGCATACTCTTCAATAGCGCCATGTTGCACGCTAAATGCAGGAAACGGAAATGTACTGACCCAGTCAGGGCGGTGGTTGCCGCCCAAAAATATATTGACATCTTCGGCAATCGAGCAAAATTTGCCAATTTTCAAACCCGCCCCTTCAGACCAGTCATGAACAATGGGCAAGCCATAGCTGCCATATCCATACTGATACTCACGATCAGGATAAGCCTGCTCAAAACGCGCTTTTCCCCGCTCAATTCTCGGCAATTTACGTATATTTTTCTTGGCTTGCCGGTTTCGCCAACTCTTGAAAAAACTCAAGCGGCACCTACCCTGTTTCGAGAGGAGAAAAGAATAGACGCACCAGTCCGCGCCATGTTTTTTTATTCCAGTGTTTAAAGGGTATCATTTTCAACAAAGAAAACGCATAGGACTTATCACGATTGGCCATCTTTAAAAACATCGAACTTAAGAAGCGGTATTTTACAAACAAATAATCCGGATGATCTGAAAAAACCTTGTATGTGTCCAAGATACTATCCGTCATGAAGCGGATATTTTTCGATGAATTACTTTTATGCTTCCTATGCTGCCCAAGCGGTATGGCCAGACAATCAATAAAATAACCCGCACGGGTTATTTTCAACTCAATCATTAAATCTTCAAGATTATTGTCTTCATCAAAGCCGCCGACTTCGAGCAGTGCCGTTTTGCGGATCATCAGGGTGGTGGCTGGCACATAGGGCTTGCGCTCCAGAAACACATCTTCAAAATCCATGCGCCTGAACGGTATATAACGATTCTGCCGGCTTTCCGGATACAGCTTACCCGCTTCATCAATCAGCTCAATATTGCCACCACATATCCCAACTTCCGGCTTGCCCAACATGTGGCTGACTTGAGCACTAATTCGTCCCGACAGCATTACATCATCCGAGCCCAACGGGATAACAAACTCGCCATTGCTCTTGGCAACCAGCTCGTTCAGGCTTTTGGTCAATCCTTTGTTTTCCCGCGCATTGAAATAAAATCCGTGCACGGCCTGAAGCCTGGAAATAACGGACACACTATCATCTTTGGAGCCATCATCGACTACCAGCAGCTCAACCTGCGGGTAATCCTGTTCCAGAATACTCAACAAGCACTGTTCAATATAAGCCGCGTGGTTATAGCAAGACACCACCACCGAGACCAGTGGCTGCACAGTATTAGTCATTTTAACAACCTAGAATGTTGACGAAATCAGGCGATAGTACTTGGCCCTGAACTCATCAACTCCATGATGATCCAGAACATAACCAAGAACTGTAGCGCCCGCCTGGTGGCGCTCCTCCTCTGTCTTGGCCAAATACTCCCGCAGCGCCGCTGATAACTCTTCAACGCTGCCCGGCGCAACGGCAATGCCTTTAGCTCCTTGCACAAGGGGCAGCATGGCAGGTACCGACGAGGCGATTACTGGCAAACCCGCACACATGCCTTCAAGCAAGGCCAATCCCAGACCCTCGCGCAAGGAAGGCATTGTCCAGATATCGAATGCTTTGAGGTATTGCAAGGCATCTTCCTTGAAGCCAAGTAGATGAATCCTGTTGGCAAGATTAAGCTGTGCGGCCAGCTGCTCAAGTGCCACACGCTCACGCCCCTCACCCAGAATGACCAGCTGGGCAGCCGGAAACTCGTGGGCCACCTTGGCAAACGCTCGGATCAAGCAGTCATGCGCCTTAAGAGGTACCAGCCTGCCCATGGCCCCAATCAACACTGCGTCTGCAGCTAGACCCAGCGCATCTCTTGCCTCTGCCTTGCCAAGCATCAACGCACGGGCCGCATCCAGATCGATAGCATTGGTAATATATGCCGTATTATCCGCAGTCAATCCGCTATTTAATGAAATTAAGTAACTTCTAACCGCCTCAGACACGCCCACGAACGTCCAGCGCTTACTAATATTTCTGGCAAGATGTTTCTTTCTATACAGCCGGTCATAATCGCCAAATCCGTGCACAATCGCGATACACTTGGGAATTTTCACAAAACGGGACAATGTCAATATCATATTGACCGGCTTGTACCTATTACAAATCACTACGTCAAAACGTTCCTTCTTCAGGAATCTGTACACGCGCCACATGGCACGAATTCGTAGCCCCTTAAGTTGAGAAGAAGAAAACTCAAAATACACCGACCGATTGGCAATGCTTTCAGGCTGTCTCTCATTCGGTCGGCCACTAAAAAACGCAGTAATCGTTTCAAATCGGTCAGCTGGAAGAGATTTAAAAATTTGCTCACCAAGATCTGAAATGTCAGTTTTCCTGATATTGTAATCAGGATGCAGCTGCAAAACTTTTATTTTTTTCATATCTGGGTTTCAACCGTATCGATCCCACGGGAGGAAAACCTATACACTTTACCTGGCTCATACGGGACGTTATCAAGAGGCGCGCTTGGCCATGCGCTCTTCTTCCATACTGCAAAATGAAAATAAGGCATATCTGGCTCAGGTTGCAGGCTGTTGGAAATTCCTGCGCCGCTCCAAAACCACTCTTCTGGAAAAGTAAAACTTCCATCCCGCCAGGCAACACACCCATTGGGTGTTGTGTAACGTTCTACAAAAGAGCATTTTCTGGTCAATGGATATAGCAACCAAACCAGCGGCTTTCGCAGCCATGCAGGGAAATTTTTGTGTTTTACGAAGAGTTTGCTGAACGCCCGCTCATCAAGAGCCTGATGTGTCTGATCTGCGAAACGTTGCTGCCACCGGGGGATTTTTCGAAAGAGCGTATTCATGTATTCAGTATTTCTGATCAGGCAGAGATGCCCTGACACCCGCGTTGCATGATTGGAAATCAGGTTATATTGGCTGATGTACGCATCGCTATAAACACGTCTTAAGTCACCATAAACCAAGTCCAAATCGCCAAAGGCCCAAAAGTCATACCCTTGCACCAATTCAGCGTGTAAAAAACCAAACGCCGGACGTATATCGCAAACTTTATATGCGCTTTCTGGTTCAAACTGTATGGACAGCTTCTCAGATACCAGTTTTTTATAATCCGAAAAACTCATTTCCTGATAAAAAACATTGTCAGGGCAATGGGGAGGCTTGCCACAATCACTGATAAAATACCAATCAATTGTTGGATTTCGTCGACACCCCTCAATAAACAACTCCATCCAGAAGGGCCATTTACCAAAATACGGCATCAAGATTATTATTTTGGACACCTTGCCTCCAGGATCAAAAACCAAAAGCTACAGCTTGATTCAAAACACACATAATTTACCGGCCTAACTGTTACGCACTGCGCTCTACTTGCAGCAAGCGCCTAGTTTTATATCCAGGCAAAAAACGTTTCACGTGCTTTCTCATCACTAAACAACAGCAAGGAAGGCTGATCTGCCTGTTGCCGTGAATAATTCAGCATCAGTGTTTCTGCCAGCGCGGCGCTAGCCGCCAGCGGAAACAGGCACTCAGGAGCACTCACCACTTCCCTAGCCCCGCCACAATCCGTAGCAATCACCGGCACACCGGCAGCCATGGCTTCCAGCAACACCATGCCAAAAGGCTCGTGATCAGAGGTCAAGGCAAACAGGTCAAATGCCTTGAAGTATCGACGTCCATTGGGCACTTGCCCTAAAAACCGCACGCTGTCAGCCACCCCTAGCTCAACAGCAAGGTTTTTTAAGGACTGCTCTAGCCGACCTGAACCCATAATGGCTAAAAGACTTCCGGCAGGCAGCGTAGGTAAGGCCAGCGCAAAACCTTTAATCAGCGTTGCCTGATCTTTATCTGGGTGCAACCGCCCTACATTACCCACAATCCAGGCATCCTGCGGTAAGTTAAGGAACTCGCGCGCTGCTTCACGACTGACTTGCTCAGCCTGTACTGCTTCCACATCAATACGGTTATACAGTGTTTCGATATTTTCCGGCTTGAAGCTGGGTAAGCAGGCGCGCATGTCATCACGCACTGCATTGGACACCCCCAACAGTCGCAATCGCTGCTTGAAGACGTTGGCAAACAAACGACGACTCAAGCGCTTATAATCGCCAAACGCATGGTGCACACCAATCACCGGCAACTTGCTGCGCAGCAAGGCGATGTAGATGGGCTTGAAGCGGTGGGCAATGCAGAAGGCAAAGTCGCGGCTGGCAACCAGTTTTTTAAAGTCGCGAATGGCAGCCAACTTTAATCCGCGAATGTCTTTACTGCGGTAATTAAAAAACACCACCTCATCCGATGTGCTGCCTTGTATCACTTCTTCACTGGGCGCACCGGTCAGGTAAACGGTGCAGACTTTGTATTCGGTATCCTTGAACAGCACCGCATACTGGCGGGCACAATCCAGAAATGGTCCGTCATAGCCGTGGCAGAACTGTAGTACCCACTTCTGTCCGCTCATTCACTGTCGGCCCCGCTATTGTCAGCTTCTGTGACCGTTTCCTTCACCACCAACACATCTTCCATGATCAGATACTGCAAATCCGAACCATAGAACATGTTCAGCGCGTCGGTCGGTGAACACACCATGGGCTCGCCGCG
>JAHAYO010000109.1 GCA_018384595.1 Thiopseudomonas sp. | reverse complement strand
ACATTCAGCGTATCTTTGAGCTCGCCCATGTGGCCTTCGGCCTTGCCACGCCTGCGGTACAGGCTCAAAACCTCATGGCCATGCCAGTCTTTGCTATCCAGACTGGTCAGCAGAAAAAGCTGTTACACACGGCTGTTCAGCGCCGGCAATCAGGGCAGGGCCGGGCTGGCGGTATAGATCAGGTGCAGGGTGTAGCCCAGATAGCACAGTATCAGCGCCAGACCCTTGATGCGGCCGAGCGAGCCGCTTTTCCGGAAGCCGAAACCCAGCACAAAGAGGGACAGGGTCAGGGCGGACATCACCGGAACGTCACGGCTCAGCACCTCGGCAGTAATCGCCATGGGTTGGATAAGGGCGGCAATACCCACCACCACCAGGGTGTTGAATAGGTTGGAGCCCAGCACATTGCCCAGCGCAATCTCGTGCTCGCCCTTGCGCGCGGCAATAACAGAAGAGGCCAGTTCGGGAAGTGAGGTGCCTACGGCAACAATGGTCAGGCCGATCAGCAGCTCGCTGACTCCAAACTGTTTGGCAATGGCGACTGCGCCCCAGACCAGGGCCTGCGAGCTGACCACCAGCAGTACTAGCCCCGCCACCAGCCACAGTAGGGCAGTACGGATGGGCATGCCGGACGGGGCTTCGTCACTGACCGGCACCGTGCTGGCGCTACGCAGGCTGCCAGCAATGGTCCAGGTCATCAGCAGGGCAAATACGCCCAGCAGCAGGGTGCCGTCCAGTCGCGTCAGGTGGCCATCCAGCAGCAGCCAGCCGGCCAGCAAGGTAACCGCCATCAGGATGGGCAGTTCTTTCTTGAGAATCTGGCGTTGTACCCATATCGGACAAATCAGTGCTGATACCCCTAAAATCAGTGCGATATTGGTAATGTTGGAGCCGTAAGCGTTGCCCAGGGCAATGTCGGGACTGCCTTGTGAAGCGGCTAGGGCAGATACCGCCATCTCCGGAGCCGAGGTGCCAAAACCGACCACCACCATGCCGATCAGCAAGGGGGCCATGCCAAAATGGCGGGCGGTCACTGCGGCACCCTCCACAAAACGGTCGGCACTCCAGACCATTAACGCAAGACCGGCCACCACGGCAGTACATGCCAGAATCATGAAAAACTCCTTGAAAGCGGAAGAAAAGGGTATTTGCACGAATGCCACAGGCGTTACCCGCAACGCCGGACGCAGACTACACGCGGATTGGTGCGTGATCCAGCCGCAGTTGGACATCAGCGTGCAGATTGCGTTCAGCGCGGGCTGAAATATAAATTCATGCCATGGGTGCCGTAAATTCAGGGTAAAGCCGCTGAGAAATGATGTTTATCCTGCTATCTTCTACCCTCCCTTAAGACGAGTGGATTGATTGGCTGTGTCTGAACGTCCTGTTGCGGTATCCAATAACGTTAAAAAACCTTTGATTTGGCTGATTGTGGCGCTGTTACTGGCGGCCTGTGGCTGGTGGAGCTGGCAGCAGTTTTTTGCCGGCGGGCAAGAGCAGGGCGCGCCGGCGGCCGGGCGCATGGGCATGCGCGGCGGCTTTATGCTGGAAGCGGTGCCGGTTAGCGTGCACAGCCTGCAGCCGGGGCGTTTTGTCGAACAGGTCAAGGCGCTGGGTACGGTTGTCGCCTGGAACACTGCGCAGGTCACCGCCCAGGTTGGCGGCACGCTGCAAACGCTGCATTTTGCCGAAGGCCAGCCGGTAGAGGCGGGGCAGTTGTTGGCTGAGCTGGACGGGCGCAGTTATCAGGCGGCGCTATTGCAGGCCGAAGGTTCCTTGCAGGAAACCCGCGCTCAGTTAGCGCAGGCCGAGCAGGATTTAAAACGCTACCAAAATCTGCTTAAGGATGAGTCCATTGCCCAGCAAACCCTTGAGCAGCAACAGGCGCAGGTCAATCAGTTACGCGGCAGTCTAAAAGTCAAACAAGCGCAGCGCGATGCGGCACAGCTTAATGTCGATTACAGCCGCATCACCGCGCCCATCAGTGGACGTATGGGGCTGCGAGCGGTGGATGTGGGCAATCATTTGGCCGCCGGTTCCACCGTGCTGGTGACCATTACCCAGCAGCAACCCATTGCCGTGACCTTTACTTTGGCCGAACAACAGGTGCCGGCGCTGCTTGACGCGCAAAATGGCCGTGCGCCGCTGGTGGTGGAGGCCTGGAGTCGCGATGACCGTACCTTGCTGGCCAGTGGCGTGCTCGACAGCACGGACAATCAGGTGGATGCTGCCACCGGCACCCTGCGCCTCAAGGCGCGTTTTACCAACGACGACAACCGCCTGTTTCCCGGGCAGTTTGTCAATGTGCGCCTGCAACTGGCGGTGCATGAGCAGGTGTTGAAAGTGCCCAACGATGCGCTGCAGTTTGGCAATCAGGGCCGCTTTGTCTGGGTGCTGGACGCCGAAGGCAAGGCGCAGATGCAGCCGGTTGAACCGGGTGTGGGCGATGCCGAATTTACGCTGGTGGATACAGGACTGGAAGCCGGCCAGCAGGTAGTGGTTGAGGGTGTGGACCGGCTAAAAAACGGCAGCAAGGTCGAGGTTATCACCCTGGATGGTCAGCCCGTAGCGCCTGCGGCGTCTACAGCACCGGCGCAAGGTCGCCCGGACCGAGCGCAAAGCCAGCCAGCGCAGGGCGAACCTCGCCCCGGGCGCACGCCGCAGAACTAAGCCATGAATTTTTCCCGTATTTTTATCCTGCGCCCGGTCGCGACCACGTTGTTGATGGTTGCGGTGTTTCTGCTGGGTCTGCTGGCCTATCGTCTGTTGCCGGTGGCGGCGCTGCCGCAGGTGGATTATCCGACCATACGCGTGATGACGCTCTATCCCGGCGCCAGTCCACAGGTGATGAACAGTGCCGTCACGGCACCGCTCGAGCGCCAGTTCGGGCAGATGCCGGGCCTCAAGCAGATGTCCTCCACCAGTTCCGGCGGCGCGTCGGTGGTGACCCTGCGCTTTACCCTGGAAACCAACCTGAACGTTGCCGAGCAGGGCGTGCAGGCCGCCATCACCGCCGCCGGCAACCTGCTGCCCAACGACCTGCCGGCGCCGCCGGTGTACAACAAGGTCAACCCGGCGGACACCCCGGTGCTGACCCTGGCGGTCAGCTCGGCAACCATGCCGCTGCCGGAAATCAACGACCTGGTCGACACCCGCATGGCGCAGAAGCTTGCGCAGATCAGCGGCGTCGGCCTGGTCACCCTGGCCGGCGGCCAGCGTCCGGCTGTGCGTATCCGCGTCAATCCGGAAGCCCTGGCGGCCTACGGCCTGGGCATGAACGATGTGCGTGGGCTGATCACCTCATCCAACGTCAACCAGCCCAAGGGCAATTTCGACGGCCCGACCCGGGTCTCGCAACTGGATGCCAACGACCAGCTGCGCGACCCCGAGGACTACCGCGAACTGGTGCTGGCTTACCAGAACGGCGCGGCGCTGCGCCTGAAGGACGTGGCGCGGATCGACGACGGCGCCGAGAACGAGCGCCTGGCGGCCTGGGCCAATCGTCAGTCGGCGGTACTGGTGAACATCCAGCGCCAGCCCGGTGCCAACGTCATCGAGGTGGTGGAGCGGATTCAGCAGCTGTTGCCGCAGATCACCGCCAGCCTGCCGGCGAATGTCGAGGTAACGCTGCTCACCGACCGCACCCAGACCATCCGTGCTGCGGTCAGCGACGTGCAGTTCGAGCTGCTGCTGGCGATCATGCTGGTGGTGCTGGTGACCTTTGTGTTTCTGCGCAAGCTGTCTGCCACGCTGATCCCCTCGATCGTGGTGCCGCTGTCGCTGATCGGCACCTTTGCGGTCATGTATCTGGCCGGCTTCACCCA
>JAHAYO010000083.1 GCA_018384595.1 Thiopseudomonas sp. | reverse complement strand
CCCAACTTGCCCGGCATAATGCCGGTAAAGCGACGAAACTTGATGGCTGTGGTATCTGCCACGTGTAGATATTTTTCAGGTTTTTCCGGCTTTTCAGCTTTTTCGATTTTTTCAGCCGCAGCAACGGCAACCGCTGGCTCGGCCTTGTTGGCCTTGTCGGCAGACATACCGCTTTGCAGCTCAACACCAAAAGGGTTGGGCTTGGGTTTAGGCTGCTGCATCTGGCCCATCTGACGCACCAGCACATCGGCCATACCCATGCCCTTACCTTGCGACAGGGAAACGGACATTTGTTGGTCATACATGTCGCGGTAGGTTTTGCTTTCGTTGCTGTTAAACAGGTCATCGGCCAGCACATCGTTGGCGGAGCGCATGGCTTTCATCATTTCGCTGATGAACAGCGACTCAAATTCCTGTGCGACTTGGCGCAGGTTGGCTTCACTATCCCGATCTTCGCCGACCTTCAGCTTGTGCAGGCGGTTTAGATCGGTATAGGTGCCTTGAGCGATGTGCGAATTTGACAGTTGCATGGCCTTGACCTCATGTTGACAGGGCAGAAGTTCAGACGCTTTTTTGACTTCTGCCTCACCCTACACGGCTTAAAGCAACTATCGTGCCTACTCTTGAACCGGCTGCTCTTTTAGTAGCGGCCTGCCCTTGCCGGCCACCAGTGCATTCAGCACGCGACTGGCCGCCACCAGACCAAAGGTGGCGGTCACCGTCATGCTGGCACCGAAACCACCGGCACAGTCCAGCTTAACACCTTCGCCGACGAAGCCTTTGTCAAAGCAAACCTGCCCTTCTGGTGTTGGGTAACGCAGCTGCTCGGATGAAAAGACACAAGGCACGCCAAAGTTCTTTTTGGGGGTACGGGTAAAGCCGTATTCCTTTTTCAGTAGCGAGCGGACGCGGGCGGCCAGCGGGTCGTGAAAGGTTTTGTTGAGGTCGGCCACCTGCACCTGTGCCGGATCGACCTGCCCACCGGCACCACCAGTGGTGATCAGCGGAATTTTACGCCGCTTGCACCATGCAATCAGCGCACACTTGGGGCGCAGGCTATCAATGCAATCCAGTACGTGATCCAGCTCGTCGTGCAGCAGCTCGGCGAGATTATCTTCGGTAATGTAATCAGCAACCGCATGCACGCGACAAGCGGGGTTGATGGCCAACAAGCGCTCGGCCATGGCATCCACCTTGAGCTGGCCCACCGTGCTGGCCAAGGTGTGCGCCTGGCGATTGGTGTTGGTGACGCAGATGTCGTCTAGGTCAATCAGGGTGATTTCGGCTACGCCGGAGCGAACCAGTGCCTCAGCGGCCCACGACCCCACGCCGCCAATGCCGACCACCGCTACATGGGCCTGTTGCAAGCGCTGTAACCCTGCTTGGCCATAAAGGCGGGCAATGCCGCCGAATCGTTGTGTATCCATGCCTGTACCTGCCTGAAAATTTTGCGCAGTTTAGCAAAGCCGGTTACTTAAATTTAGGCATAAAAAAACGGATGATTTTGTTACCAAAATCATCCGCTTGATTCCTTTCTGACAGCTTCATGCTGCCTGTTCCGTTGTGCTTTCCTTTGCTGCGCCCTTCCGTAGAAACTGCCGTAACGTCCTTGTGCAAGAGATACTACCCAAACAATAATTAATGGGTGTGTTAATTTTTTGCTTTTGCCAAGCACATCACACAAAAACATGACCGTAACCCATTGATTATAAAGTACGCTAATGATTTTCAAAGTAGGTTTTTTGACACATGCAGCCAATGCGTCAGCCGATGGCCTACGGCCAGCGGCCAGAGCAGCCAAAGGTGCGCAGCGTGTCGTGGGTCGCCGCGTCTTGAGAACCCTGCAACGCCTATATAAAGCTGCCAATTTCGGCTAAAATGCCGCCAATTTTTGCTGGCGGGAGGCTGTCCCGCGTTTTTGTTTTCAGGTAAATCATGTCCCAGTACGTTTTCACCATGCATCGCCTTGGCAAGGTGGTGCCGCCCAAGCGCGAAATTCTCAAAGACATCTCCTTGTCCTTCTTCCCCGGCGCCAAGATTGGCGTACTCGGCCTCAACGGTGCGGGTAAATCCACCCTGCTGCGTATCATGGCCGGCGTAGACAAGGAATTTAACGGCGAGGCCCGCCCCATGCCCGGTATTAAGATCGGTTATTTGCCGCAGGAGCCGGAGCTGGACCCAAACAAAAACGTGCGCGAAGTGGTCGAGGAAGCAGTCGACGAAATCAAGCAGGCGCAAGCCCGTCTGGACGAAGTGTACGCTGCCTACGCCGAGCCAGATGCTGATTTTGACGCATTGGCCACCGAGCAGGCCAAGCTGGAAGCCATTTTGCAGGCTGCCGACGGCCATAACCTAGAGCGCCAGTTGGAAGTTGCTGCCGACGCTCTGCGTCTGCCCGACTGGGATGCCAAAATCGAACATCTGTCCGGTGGTGAAAAACGCCGTGTAGCCCTGTGCCGCCTGCTGTTGTCCGCGCCCGACATGCTACTGCTGGACGAGCCGACCAACCACCTGGATGCTGATTCTGTGGCCTGGCTGGAGCGTTTTCTGCACGACTTCCCCGGCACCGTAGTGGCCATCACCCACGACCGGTATTTCCTTGATAACGTCGCCGGCTGGATTCTGGAGCTGGACCGTGGCCAGGGCATTCCGTTTGAAGGCAACTACTCCCAGTGGCTGGAAGCCAAGGCCGACCGTCTGGAGCGTGAAGCCAAGCAAGAAGCCTCGCACAACCGCGCCATGAAGGCCGAGCTGGAATGGGTACGTCAGGGTGCTAAGGGTCGTCAAACCAAATCCAAGGCGCGTCTGGCCCGCTTTGAAGAAATGCAGTCACAAGAATTCCAAAAGCGCAGCGAAACCAACGAAATCTATATTCCGGCTGGCCCGCGCTTGGGCGATAAGGTGCTGGAAGTCAACGGCGTGCGCAAAGGCTATGGCGACCGTGTGCTGATCGACAATTTGAATTTCTCCGTACCCAAGGGGGCCATTGTCGGCATCATCGGCGGCAACGGTGCGGGCAAATCCACCCTGTTCCGCATGATTACCGGCCAGGAGCAGCCCGATGCTGGCGAGATCGTGCTGGGCGAAACCGTGCAAGTAGCCAGCGTAGATCAGCACCGTGACAACCTAGACGGCAAAAAAACCGTCTGGGAGCAAATTTCCGATGGCAGTGACATCATCCGCATCGGCAACTACGAAGTACCCTCGCGTAGCTACGTGGGCCGCTTCAACTTCAAAGGCTCCGACCAGCAGAAATTCGTCAAGGACCTGTCCGGTGGTGAACGTGGCCGTTTGCATCTGGCACTTACGCTGAAACAGGGCGGCAACTTCCTGCTGCTGGACGAACCCTCCAACGACCTGGACGTGGAAACCCTGCGCGCGTTGGAAGAAGCCCTGCTCGACTTCCCCGGCTCGGCCATGGTCATCTCGCACGACCGCTGGTTCCTCGATCGTATCGCCACCCACATCCTCTCCTACGAGGATGACGGCAGCGTCTACTTCTTCGAAGGCAACTACACCGAATTTGAAGAAGACCGCAAAAAGCGTCTGGGCGATGCCGCAGCACAGCCCAAGCGCGTGCGCTACAAGAAGCTGGCCTGATTTACAGCCAGCCATTGCGCACCGGATGCAAGGTCCGGTGCGCAATAGCCCTCCGGTAATCGTGTGGTACGCCTCTCTGCTGTCATCTGCAACAACCCTGTTCTTTCTGCTCAACCCAGCCTGCAATACGCCCCCTATACACCAGCTTAAAAAAAGCCAGCAATCCATGCCGGAACGGCTACTGGAGCAAGAGGGCAAAACTGTTAAACTGTGCCCACTTTTTACAGGATTTATCCCATGCTAAAACGTCCTTCCATTACCCTTGCGCTGCTGCTTGGGCTGAGCCTGCCCAGCACTCTGCTGGCAGCCCCAGCACAGGTAGCAGCGCCGGCAGCCGCCAAGCAAAGCATCCCGTTTGAACAATGGCAGGCGCAGTTTCGCCTCAAGGCACGTAACCAAGGCATTGAAGGCTGGGTGCTAGAGCAGGCATTTACCGGCATCAGCGCCGATACGTCCATTATCCGCGCCGACGAAAGCCAGCCCGAATTTAGCCGCCCCGTGTGGCAATACTTGAAAGGCGCGTTATCTTCTTGGCGGATTGCCCGCGGCAAGGCACTGCTGGCCGAGCACAGGCGCACACTGGATGCGATTGAATCGCGTTACGGTGTAGACCGCTACACGCTGGTGGCCATTTGGGGGATGGAAAGCAATTTTGGCCAGCAAATGGGGGATAAGAACATTATCCGCTCGCTGGCCACTCTGGCCTGGAATGGCCGACGTGCCGGCTTCTGGGAAGACCAACTGCTGGCCGCTCTGCAAATCTTGCAAAACGGCGATGTCAGCCCGCGTGGTCTGCTGGGTTCTTGGGCCGGAGCCATGGGCCAAACCCAATTTATGCCGACCACCTACCTTGAGCATGCGGTTGATTTTGACGGCAATGGTAAGCGCGATATCTGGAACTCAAGTGCTGATGCGCTGGCTTCAGCCGCCAATTACCTGCGTAACTCGGGCTGGCAAGAGGACTCACACTGGGGCTATGAGGTACGCCTGCCCAGCCTGTTCGAGCATGCGCTGGCTGATGGCGAGCAAAAAAAGACGCTGAATGAATGGCTGCGCCTTGGCGTGGAGCTGAGCAAGCCGCTGATAATGGACGATGCATTGCTACAACAGCCCGCCAGCATTTTTTTACCTGCCGGCTATCGCGGCCCAGCGTATCTACAACTGAGCAATTTCAACAGCATCCTTAAATACAATAATTCTACGGCCTATGCGTTGGCAGTGGGCCTGCTGGCCAACGGCCTGCAAGGTGAACACTTCAGCCTGCACCGCTGGCCCACCGAAGATCAGCCGCTCAGCCGTAGTGAACGTTTGGAGTTGCAGCAACTGCTCAATGATCTGGGGCTGGCCACTGGTACCGCCGACGGCATTATTGGCGTGAATACGCGCAAGGCTATTCGTGGCTTTCAGCAACGCTACGACCTGCCCCAAGACGGCTACGCTTCACTGTACCTGCTACAAAAAATCCGCGAGGCGGTCGCGGCACAACGCGCCACCGGCCAGTCCTAAACTCAGTCGGCTCGCGGCGATTGCGCCACCACCACTTGGTTTCTACCGCCGGTCTTGGCCTGATACAGAGCCAGGTCGGCCTCGGCAATCCAGTCCAGCCCCGCTTTATCATCACTGGGCAGGCACTCGGCCACACCGGCGCTCAGCGTGCAGGTAAACTCGCCGGCGCTGCCCTGAAAACGCATTTTCATAAAGCGCTCGCGCAGCTCGTCAACCACATTGGCCGCCTGCGCCGCATCGGCATCCAGCAGCACCAGCGCAAATTCCTCACCGCCGTAACGGCCGATCAGATCGCTTTTACGCAGCCGCTGCTTAAGCAGCATGGCCAGACTTTTAATGACACGGTCGCCGGTTGGGTGGCCATGGGTATCGTTGACGCGTTTGAAATGATCAATATCCAGCATCACCACACTCAAATGACGCGACATGCGCTGAAAGCGTGTATAGCTTTCTTGTAGCAGTTGCTGGATGTGGGTGTGGTTATACAGCCCAGTCAGGCTGTCGCGCACCATGCGCGCCTTAAGGCTGCGCGCCCGCGCCACCCGGTTACGCACCGTGGCAATTAGCGCATCAGGGCGCACCGGCTTGGTCAGAAAGTCGTCAGCACCTTCGCGCATGGCTTTAAGCTGCTTGTCGAGGTCTTCCTCGCCGGACTGGTAAATGATGGGGATGCTGTCGAAACGATTGCACTGCCGCATCATCTTGGCCAGCTCAGGGCCGGAGCATTCGGGCATATACATGTCTAGAATAACCAGATCGGGGTTGAAATCATCCAGTTCGCGCAGCGCCAGCGTCGGGTTGTTGACAATGCGAGTTACGATCACCGCCGAGTTCAACACGCGCTCGGTCATGACTGCCTGCGCCCGTGAGTCATCTACAATCAGCACACGGCTCAGCTCGCGGCTACCGGCTACTGTGGTGCCTTCAATGGCTTCCAGCAGTTCTGAGGCATCCAGCTCGCCCTGTAAAAACGCTTCGCCGCCGGTGCGTACCGCCGCTAAGCGGATCATGGTATCTGCAGCATCTTGACTGTAAAAAATTACCGGTACCGGCGTTTCTACACCGGACTGGATTTCAGCACTCAGTATCAAGCCCTGGCCTTCGCTGGCGAAATCAACATCCATCACCAGCGCCAACGGATAGCGCTCACGGAAGGCGTCGCGCAGGTGAGCGGCATCGTCCAGCACTTCAACCTGTATGCCGTAAAACGCCAGTTGCGAGGCCAGATAACTGCTGCGGGCGCGGTCAGCAATAGCCAGATACAGGGGTTTGCTGCGGGCGCGACTCTGGCTTTGGCTGCCCTGATCGTCAACATGCTGTAAGCGCGCCGAATCCAGCCGTTGCATCAGCTGATCAAGGGCTTCGATGGTAGCCGTTATGAGCCGGCCTTTGGTCGCCAGCACCTGCTCCATGCATTGCAGCAGGCT
Source organism: Thiopseudomonas sp. (assembly GCA_018384595.1). Lineage (GTDB taxonomy): Bacteria > Pseudomonadota > Gammaproteobacteria > Pseudomonadales > Pseudomonadaceae > Thiopseudomonas. The sequence goes on along the minus strand of JAHAYO010000083.1, from coordinate 43,039 downwards.
TTCGGCAATATCAACGTGTTCAGGCTGATCAAACCGTTGAGCATGACGTAGCAGCCGCTGGGCCGCTTGCTGCATCTGCTGCGCATCATCCAACGTCCAGCTGCCGCGCTGGATGTTGTGCCAATACTCAACCAAGTAACGGGCCTCGTTAATGACCCGAACCGAGAAATGCTGCCTGAGGCGCGCCACGCTCTCCTGTTGTGCTTGCGTCATCCTGTAACCCTGTACTGTCCGCTGCGACTTGATGGGCAAATGCTACCACAGACCTGCCCCAGCGTACTGTGCAGCAGTGAGCAAACCGCCCATTAAATGACGCCCAAATTCTGCCGGCACAAAAAAACCGCGCCCGATAATTCGGAGCGCGGTTTTGTGTCACTAAAGACGAAAACGGGATGATTACATCATGCCCATGCCGCCCATACCACCCATGCCGCCCATATCAGGCATGGCAGGAGCAGCTGAGTCGTCTTTGACCTCGGCGATCATGGCTTCGGTGGTAATCATCAGACCGCCAATAGAGGCCGCCGCCTGCAGTGCAGAGCGGGTGACCTTGGCTGGGTCCAGAATACCCATGGCGATCATGTCGCCGTATTCGCCAGTTGCAGCGTTGTAGCCGTAGTTGCCTTCACCCTGCTTAACCTTGTCAACAACCACGCTGGCTTCGTCACCGGCGTTGGCAACGATCTGGCGCAGAGGTGCTTCTACCGCACGACGCAGCAGGGCAATACCGACGTTCTGCTCTTCGTTGTCGCCTTTCAGGCCGTCGATGGCCAGCAGCGCGCGTACCAGAGCGACACCGCCGCCAGGCACCACACCTTCTTCAACGGCAGCACGGGTGGCGTGCAGGGCATCTTCAACGCGGGCTTTCTTCTCTTTCATCTCGACTTCGGTGGCAGCGCCAACCTTGATCACGGCAACACCGCCGGCCAGCTTGGCCAGACGCTCTTGCAGTTTTTCTTTGTCGTAGTCGGAGCTGGTGTCTTCGATCTGCTTGCGGATCTGGGCAACACGCGCTTCGATGTCAGCCTGCTGGCCGGCACCGTCGATGATGGTGGTGTTGTCTTTGTCCAGAACCACGCGCTTGGCGTGACCCAGGTGCTCCAGAGTAGTGGTGTCCAGGCTCAGGCCGACTTCTTCGGAAACCACGGTACCGCCGGTCAGGATGGCGATATCTTGCAGCATGGCCTTGCGGCGATCGCCAAAGCCTGGGGCTTTAACGGCAGCAACTTTAACGATGCCGCGCATGTTGTTGACTACCAGAGTGGCCAGCGCCTCGCCTTCAACATCTTCGGCCACGATCAGCAGCGGACGGCCAGCTTTGGCTACGGCTTCCAGTACGGGCAGCAGTTCGCGGATGTTGGAGATTTTCTTGTCAACCAGCAGCAGCAGCGGGTCTTCCAGCTCGGCCACCATGGTGTCCGGCTTGTTGATGAAGTATGGAGACAGGTAGCCACGGTCAAACTGCATGCCCTCAACCACGGACAGTTCGTTTTCCAGACCGGAACCTTCTTCAACGGTAATCACGCCTTCTTTGCCAACTTTTTCCATCGCTTCGGCGATGATGTCACCAATGGTGGTGTCGGAGTTGGCAGAGATGGTGCCGACCTGGGCAATGGCCTTGGAATCAGCACATGGCTTGGCCTGGGCTTTGAGCTGCTCGACAATGGCTACGGTGGCCTTGTCGATGCCACGCTTCAGGTCCATCGGGTTCATGCCGGCGGCAACAGCCTTCAGGCCTTCGTTGACAATGGCCTGGGCCAGAACGGTGGCGGTGGTGGTACCGTCACCGGCTTCATCGTTGGCCTTGGAAGCAACGTCCTTGACCAGCTGGGCACCCATGTTTTCAAAACGGTCTTTGAGTTCGATTTCCTTAGCAACGGAAACGCCGTCCTTGGTGATGACGGGCGCGCCAAAGCTGCGCTCCAGAACCACATTGCGGCCCTTTGGACCAAGGGTAGCTTTTACTGCATCAGCCAGGGTGTTGACACCGGTGAGCATTTTTTTACGGCCAGCATCGCCGAACTTAACTTCTTTTGCAGCCATTTGATTCTTACCTCAAAATTCTTGCGGATGGTTTCAATCGTGAAAAACAGATCAGGCTTCGATAACAGCCAGAATTTCGCTCTCGTTCATCACCAGCAGGTCTTCACCGTCAACTTTAACGGTGTTGCTGCCGGAGTACGGGCCAAATACAACCTTATCGCCCACTTTAACGGCCAGCGCGCGTACGTCACCGTTGTCCAGTACACGGCCGGTACCTACAGCAACGATTTCACCCTGATTGGGTTTTTCAGCGGCGGAGCCTGGCAGCACGATGCCACCGGCGGTTTTGGTTTCTTCTTCACTACGGCGGATGACCACACGATCATGCAGAGGACGAAGCTTCATTATCGATCTCTCCTAAGGATTATTTAACAAATACAGGCACTCACGTACCTGCTTTTATGGAAAAACTGCTGCGAGCAGAGCGCCGCACCAGTGTTGCACAGTCTGCTGGCAGAGCTGCGCAGTAACCGTTGCAGGGCTATATGGGGTTGGCAAAATGCATTTCAAGGGCTGCAAAAATATTTTCAGTCGCGCTCCTTGCGCTCATATTCGCCCTCAATCACATGCACTTCGTGCTGTTCTGCGTCATGCCTGGTGTGGGTTCTCTGGTAGCTGGCGTGGATATCCGCTTGCGGCATACCACGGCGCATACGGCGCACCAGCCAGTAGCGGGTCATCGGCAAAATACACAACACACCCGCCACATCACTGATAAAGCCTGGGATAAACAGCAGCACACCGCCAATTACCCACAACAGACCGGTGAGCATCGCATCATCGGGTACTTCACCGCGCGCCATACGCTCGCGCACACTCAATGCGGTCGCCACCCCCGCCATGCGGATACAAAAAATACCGGCGATGGCACTCAGGATGATCCACAGCACCACGCTCAGTGCGCCGACTTCACTGCCCACCTTGATCAACCCATACAGTTCCAGCAGGGGCAGCAGCAGGAAAAACCACAAAAAACCTTGCATGTTGTACTACCTGTCAGTTGTGTTCCGTTTCTGGCTGCGCGGCAGCCGGTTCCGTTATAGCCGCTCGGCGACTGTCCAGCCGCCACTGCCAGAGAATCAGCAGCACGGTAGGTACGCCCAGTAAGGCGGTTACATAAAAAAAGTTGCCATAGCCCAGCCGGTCCACCATCACGCCCGAATAGCCGCCAATAAGGCGCGGTAATAACAGCATGATCGAGCTGAGCAGTGCATATTGGGTGGCGGAAAATTTCAGGTTAGTCAGGCTCGATAAGTACGCCACAAACGCCGCTGTGGCCATACCAGCACTAAAGTTATCGCAAGAAATGGTCACCACCAGCATCTGCATGTCTGCGCCCATGCTACTGAGCATGACAAACATCAGGTTGGTGGCCGCCGACGCAATACCACCCGCCAGCAGGATCGGCATAATGCCAAAACGCACAATCAACACGCCGCCCGCACCCGCGCCTAGCAGCGTCATAATCAGGCCGAACACCTTGCTGACCCCTGCAATCTGATCTTTGGTAAAGCCTTGGTCGATGTAAAACACATTGGCCATCACGCCCATCACGGTGTCCGACATGCGATAGGTGGCGACCAGCCCCAGCAAAAGCAAGGCCTGCCAGCGATAGCGCAAGACAAAGTCGTTGACCGGCGTCAGCACCGGAGCCAGCCCTTTACGGCCAAAAGATGACAGACACGCCAGAATCAGCAGGCTGTACATCAGTCCGCGCAGGAAGGCGCGGTCAGTGAAAAACAGCTCGCTCAGGCTCTGCGCACCGCGCAAAAACGGGTGAAAATTGGTGTGGTAATACTGGGTCAGCATCGCCGGTACCGAGATCAGCAGCACAATCAGCACCACAATCGAGGCCAGCTGATGGCCCAGTGCATAACGCGAGCGCTCAGGCTCGCCGCCCAGTTCCAGCTGTGGCTCTTTCATCCACAGTGTGGTCAGCATCCCCGGCAGCATCAGCAGAGCAAACAGCAGGTAAGTGCTGGCCCAGGCCGAATGCCGGTACTGCAAGCCGGTGGAGCCAAACCATTCGGCAAAATACAGCGCACCAGCGGTGGCCAGCAACGCCGCCACTCGATAGCCAGCCATATAACTGGCCGCCAGTGCAGCTTGGCGCTCGTTATCGGCAACCTCCAGCCGGTAAGCATCCACAGCAATATCCTGGGTCGCCGAAGCAAACGCCACCAGTACCGCCAGCGCAATCAGCACCGCCAGATGGGTTTGCGGATTGCTGAACGCCATGCCGGCCAGGCCGGTCGCCACCAATACCTGTGACAAAATCAGCCAAGAGCGCCGTCGCCCCAGCCGTCCCAGTAGCGGCAGTTTCAACTGGTCTAGCATCGGCGACCAGACCCATTTGAAGGCATAGGCCAGCCCGATCAGGCTGGCGTAGCCGATGGTTTCGCGAGCCACGCCGGCCTCGCGCAGCCACACCGACAGGGTTGAAAACACCATCATGTACGGCAAGCCTGCGGCAAAGCCCAGCAACAGCAAGGCCAGCACCGCCGGACTGGAATAGGTACTCAGGGCTTCACGCCAGCCCTTGTCAGTCATGGTTAACCTGCATCACAATTACACCCTTGAAAAAAACCCGTGGTACGGCTGGGCTTGCGGCCTGGCAGCGCTTCATGGGTGCCAGCGATAAAGACGCAAGGATACCCGCCCGTTGCTAACCTGAATACCCTCACTGCGCAAACGTTGGCATTGTTCCGTCCAGGCTTCACTGCCTACGGGCAGGCTCAGCCTGCCTGCTGCGTTGATCACCCTGTGCCAGGGCAGGTTTCCGGCATCCGGCAAACGGCTCAACTGAGTGCCCACCCAGCGCGCGGCACGGCCCAGCCCGGCCAGTTGCGCAAGCTGACCGTAGGTGACCACCCTGCCGTGCGGAACCTGTGCCAGCGCGGCATACAACATTTGACGCCGCAAGGCGGCATCACTGAACTTTTCGCCCACGTCCAGCGTCTTAGCCCCGCCCTGTCCACATTCTGTTTCCACCTTGGCCCCCGAGTTCAACCCGCCATGCGCAGCCTATTGATTTACAACGCTTTAAGTAGCCTACTGATAACAGGTCATGCCCTAGCTGATACCGTACAGTTAAAAAACGGCGACCGCATCAGCGGCACTATTGTACTGCTGGATAGCGGCCGCCTGTTACTGAAAACCGCCTACGCCGGCACCCTCAGCCTGGATGTCAAACAGGTGGCCTCGGTCGATACCGACCAGCCACTGCTGGCTCGGCAACACCGCGGCGACGACAGCCGGCCTGTTTACCTGTACAGCGATGAGCACGGCCAGCAACTGGTGCTGAACGGCAGCGAACACAGCATCCGCCTACAGGATGTGCATCAGCTGATGCCAGTGCAGGAGAAAAGACTGCTGCCCGACCTGCAGTGGAACGGCGCGCTGCACCTGCCGGCCGACAACAAACCCAAAGAACACGACTCCGACAAGTACGAGCTGGACCTCGACAACCAGCTGCGCCATGGCCGCTGGCGTCAGGGGGTGGAGGCCTAATACGACCACCAAACAAAAAACGACAGCAAGAAAACCGACCGTTTTGCCGGCGTCTACGGGCTGGATTATTTTATTACCCAGCGCTGGTTCTGGAAGGCCCAGGGCAAATACACCAGCGACCAGATAGAAGACCTGCGCCGCCAGACCACCGTCGGTACCGGCCCGGGCTACCAGTTCTGGGATAGTCCGCTCGGCTCGCTGTCGGCCAGCACCCTGTTCAACCACAACGTATACAGCTTTGCCAACGGCCAGCGCGAACACTTCAACTCCCTCACCGCCAGCTGGGATTATCGCCGCTACTTCATGGCCAAAAACCTGGAACTGTATTACAAGGGCGAAGCCGGCCTGCCCTTCACTCCGGTGGTGGACTATGTGCTGGACCACGAAACCGGGCTGCGCTACAAGCTCAACAGCTGGGCCTCACTTTCACTGCGCGCCGAATGGGAGCAGGTGGGCAGTGACCAAGGCAGCCTCAACGACCGTCGCTACCTGATGGGCGTGGGTGTTAGCTGGTAACGGCATTTGCTAGACTTGCCGCCCTTGCCGGCCCACACAGGAACCCCGCCATGCCCGCCCTGCCTCGCATCACTCTGGCCCAGATCCATGTTCGCTCGGGTGATTTGCACGCCAATCTTGAAAGCATTCGCCAAGCGGTCACCGCCAGCCAGGCGCAGTGCGATTTGCTGGTGTTCCCCGCGCTAGCGCTAACCGGCCAGATGCTGCAAGACCGCTGGCTGTACCACAGCACCCTTGCAGCGGTGGACGCCCTGCTGCCCGAGCTGTGCGCATTGAGCCAGCAAACGCCTTTCCTTGTGGGCCTGCCTCGCGAGGATAACGGGCAGCTGTATCAGAGCCTGTGCTTGTTTCATCACGGCCAGCTGGTTTGGCAATACCACAAGCAGCTGCCCGACAACGACCCGCTGACCGAAGAAAACCGCTACTTTGCCGCCGGTCAGCAGACGCCCGCGTTTGAACTGGACGGCCTGCGCTTAGGGGTGGCTCTGGGCGATGAAATCCACTCTCCCCACCTGCAGCAGCAACTGAGCGCAGCCCGTCCGGCACTGGTTATTAATCCGTCTGCCGACAGCTATTGGCACGACTGCTTGCCCCAACGTTTGCAACAACTGGCCGACACCGCGCGGGCGCTAGGCTGTCCGCTGCTGCGGGTTAATCCGGTGGGAGGGCAGGATGAACGGGTGCAGGACGGCCATAGTTGCGTGCTGGATGCTAAGGGCCAGTTGCTACAGAGGGCGCAGGGCTTTGTGCCCGAACGACTGGATGTAGCGCTAACAAGCCCGAAGCCAGTCGCAGCCCTGCCCAGCGCCGAAGCATTAACCTGGCAGGCGCTGGTGCTGGCGCTGCGTGATTATGTGGCCGCCTGCCACTTTAAGGGCGCTTTGCTGGGCCTATCGGGCGGTATTGATTCAGCGCTGGTTTTGGCGCTGGCGGTGGATGCACTCGGGGCCGATCAGGTCACCGCCGTCATGCTGCCCTACCACTACACTGCGCAAATCAGTCAAGACGATGCCGCTGAGCAGGCTCGCATACTCGGTGTGGCCTACCATGTCGCACCGGTGGCACCGCTGGTCGAGCCTTTTGTCGCACAACTGCAGCCCTTGCTGCAGCATTGGCCCGCGCCCACGCAAGACACCACCGAGCAAAACCTGCAGGCCCGTAGCCGTGGCATGCTGCTAATGGCGCTCTCCAACCGCTCAGGCGCATTACTGCTGACCACCAGCAACAAAAGCGAAATGGCCGTAGGTTACTGCACCCTGTATGGCGATATGTGCGGCGGTTTTGCCCTGCTCAAGGATATTCCGAAAACCTTGGTCTACCGCTTGGCCGCCTACCGCAACACCTTGGGTGCAGCCATTCCCGAGCGGGTGATTACCCGCCCGCCCAGCGCGGAACTGGCCCCTGGCCAAGAAGACAGCGACAGCCTGCCGCCCTACCCGCTGCTGGATGAAATTGTGCGCCGCTATGTGGATGAAACGCAGAGCCTGGATGAATTGCTGGCTGCCGGGCTGGACGCCGACTGGACTCGCCGCATGCTGCGCCTGATTGACCTGAACGAATTTAAGCGCCGTCAAGCCGCTCCCGGCCCCAAAATGAGTCAGCGCGGATTCGGCCGCGAGCGACGCATGCCAATGAGTGGACGGCTATAGCGACCAACCTCACCACGGGTTACGTCAAGGCAACAAAAAGGGCAGCCCCAGCTGCCCTTATATAACGCGCGTGACTGCGCTTAACTCATCACCAAATTATCCCGATGAATCAGCTCAGCATCACCCACATAGCCCAGAATACCGGCGATTTCGTCGGATGAGCGGCGCATGATTTTTGCGGTTTCTTCAGCATTGTAATTGGTCAGTCCACGGGCGATTTCGTGGCCCTGCTCGTCCACACAGATCAGCATTTCACCGCGGCGGAATTGGCCACTGACCGCAGTCACACCTACCGGCAACAGGCTTTTGTGACCATCGCGCAGCGCCTTGACCGCGCCAGCATCCAACGTCAACGTGCCACGGGTTTGCAAGTGGCCGGCCAGCCACTGCTTGCGCGCGGCGTCGCGGCACTGGTCAGAGGTCAGCAAAGTGCCCAGCGACTCACCCTGCTGCAAACGCTCAATAACCCGCTCGATGCTGCCGCCCACAATCATGGTATGCGCGCCAGAACGCGCCGCCAAACGTGCTGCACGCAGCTTGGTCTGCATACCGCCACGCCCTAGCGCACCGGCGCTGCCACCGGCAGCAGCATCCAGCGCGGCATCATCGGCTGCCGCCTGCATAATGACCTGTGCATCTGGGTTGCTACGCGGGTCGGCGTTGTACATGCCCTGCTGATCGGTGAGAATCACCAACAGGTCGGCCTCGACCAGATTGGCCACCAGCGCCGCTAGGGTGTCGTTGTCACCAAAGCGGATTTCATCGGTGGCCACGGTATCGTTTTCATTGATTACCGGAATCACACCCAGCTCCAGTAAGGTGGTCAGGGTGCTGCGTGCATTCAGGTAGCGCTTGCGGTCGGCGAGGTCATCGTGGGTTAGCAGAATCTGCGCGGTACGTTCGTTGTGATCGGCGAAGCTGCTTTCCCAAGCCTTGACCAAGCTCATCTGCCCAACTGCCGCGGCGGCCTGCAGCTCATTGAGGGCATCGGGGCGCCTGTTCCAGCCCAACCGGCTCATGCCCGCAGCTACCGCACCCGAAGACACCAGCACCACATCAATACCCGCCTCGCGCAGCGCCACCATCTGCCGCACCCAGATCGCCATAGCACCACGGTCCAGCCCGCGACCATCAGCGGTCAGCAAGGCGCTGCCAATTTTGATGACCCAGCGACGGGCCTCCGTTACCTGTTCACGCATGCATCAGTATCCTGTTGCTACAAATGGGTTGGCATTCAATGAAGTGAAGACCGGCAGGTCATCAGCGCACGTAGAAAACTTCGGCCTGATCGTCGTCATCCTCATCCAGATCATCTTCGTCATCCAGCTCGTCTTCAGCTCGGTAACCGGCCTTGCGCAGTGCGCGGCGGTCGTCCAGCTCTTGTAGACGGGCGCGGCCTTCGTCCTCAATGCGTTGATCAAGATCGACCAGCTGTTCGGCATAGTCCTTGTCTTCGCTGATACGCAAATCGCGTTCGTCCAGATAACGCATGATGGCCTGGGTCAGTTCTTTGGTGCCTTCATGGTCCAGTGCAGACACCATAAACACCGGCCCCTGCCAGTTTAGGCGCTCCACCACTGCCTGTTTGCGCTCTTCACGCTCGTCATCCAGCAGCTGGTCAATTTTGTTCAGCACCAGCCAGCGGTCACGTTCAGCCAGTGAGGGGCTGAACTCGCTGATTTCTTTGACGATGATTTCTGCCGCATCAGCCGGATCGCTCTGGTCAACCGGTGCCAGATCAACAATATGCAGCAACAAACGGGTACGGGTTAGGTGCTTAAGGAAGCGGATACCCAGCCCAGCGCCTTCGGCTGCGCCTTCAATCAGGCCGGGAATGTCGGCGATGACAAAGTTTTTGAACGTACCGACCTTGACCACCCCTAGGTTAGGGGCCAGCGTAGTGAACGGATAGTCCGCCACCTTGGGCTTGGCCGCCGAAACCGAACGAATGAAGGTGCTCTTGCCCGCATTAGGCAAGCCGAGCAGACCCACATCGGCCAGTACTTTAAGTTCCAGTTTAAGGTTACGCGCTTCACCGACGGTACCGTTGGAGGTCTGGCGCGGGGCACGGTTGACGCTGGATTTAAAGCGGGTGTTGCCCAGACCGTGCCAGCCCCCCTTGGCCACCAGCAGACGCTGGCCGTTTTCGGTCAGGTCGCCAATGATTTCTTGGGTATCGGCATCAATAATGGTGGTGCCGACCGGCACCTTCATAATGAGGTCTTCGCCCTTGGCACCCGTACAGTCAGCACCACGACCGTTTTCACCACGCTGCGCCTGAAATTTGCGCGTGTAGCGATAGTCCAGCAGCGTGTTGAGGTTGTGGTCGGCCTCCATAAACACCGAGCCGCCATCGCCGCCGTCACCACCGTTGGGGCCGCCAAACTCAATAAATTTTTCACGGCGGAAACTCATGCAACCATTACCGCCATCGCCGGCCTTGACGTAAATTGCTACTTCATCAACAAATTTCATAACTCAGTCCTGCACTTGGGTGCGGGTAGTATATAGATGTGTGGGGCTTTATTGTTTTGGCTTTATTGGCCAGCAGCTGGCGTAAGTATCCGTTAAAGACAAAACAAAAAAGCCCCGTCATAAAGACAGGGCTTTTTCAGTCTGGCTGATTAAGCAGTCACTACGCTAACGTAACGACGTCCAAATGCACCCTTGACTTCAAACTTGATCACACCTTCTTGCTTAGCAAACAGAGTGTGGTCTTTGCCCATGCCTACACCGTAGCCCGGGTGAAATTCAGTACCGCGCTGACGCACGATGATGTTTCCGGCTTTTACCACTTGACCGCCATACATCTTGACGCCAAGGCGTTTCGATTCCGAGTCGCGGCCGTTGCGTGTACTACCGCCAGCTTTTTTCGTTGCCATGAGTAAGTTCTCCTAATAAAAAAACCGAGCGATTAGGCCTGGATACCGGTGATTTTAACTTCAGTGAACCACTGACGGTGGCCCTGACGCTTCATGCTGTGCTTACGACGACGGAACTTGATGATGCGGATTTTGTCGTGACGGCCTTGGGAAACCACTTCAGCGGTCACCTTGGCACCATCAACAACGGGCGCACCAATTTTCACGTCTTCACCGTTGGCGACCAGCAGAACGCGGTCGAAGGTGATGCTGTTGCCGGTTGCTTCTTCCAGCTTTTCAATTTTCAAGTATTCGCCTTCAGCGACCTTGTATTGTTTGCCACCGGTTACAATAACTGCGTACATCAGATATCTCCGTAAATCCTGCTCACCCGGCCCTTTAGAGGAATAAGTAGTGTCCGGCATGGCTGTTTGCCGCTGGATAGGGCGGCAGACATTTGCGTAAGGCAGGTTGCCTGAAAATGGCTCCGCAAAGGTTGCGAAACCAGAACTTTGGAGCGCGGATTGTACGCAAGGCGACGCCAGTATTCAAGCCCCGTATGCTTGCTCTTTTCTTGACATCACCGACCGTGGAACCTAGCATGCTGCACACACAATTTAGAGCCCGGTATGCCATGCAACCCCAGAGTTTTTACCAGGTCGTCACCGACGATTTTGCCGCCGTAGACCGCCTGATCCGCGAACAGCTCACCTCCCGCGTTCCCTTGGTTGAGACAATCGGCGATTACATTATCTCTGCCGGTGGCAAACGCCTGCGCCCGCTGTTGGCGCTGCTGGCAGCCAATGCGCTGGGCCAGTGCGATGAGCGCGCCTGCAAGTTGGCGGCGTCCATCGAATTTTTGCACACCTCCACCCTGCTGCACGACGATGTGGTGGACAAGTCTGATCTGCGTCGTGGCCGCGCCACGGCCAATGCCAAATGGGGCAACTCAGCCAGCGTACTGGTGGGCGACTTTCTCTATGCCCGTTCGTTCGAGCTGATGGTGCAACTGGAGTCGATTCCGGTATTGCAGGTGTTGTCCAACGCCACCCGCGTGATTGCCGAGGGTGAAGTGCTGCAGCTGACCAAGGTGCGCGACGCCAGCACCACCGAAGACATCTATATGCAAGTCATCCGCGCCAAAACCGCCATGCTATTTGAAGCCTCCACTCAGTGCGCGGGCCTGCTGGTCAATGCGCCCGCCGAACAGACCGAGGCTTTGCGCCAATATGGCGACAAGTTAGGAATCGCCTTCCAGCTTATGGACGACCTGCTTGATTACCAAGGCGATGCGCAAACTCTGGGCAAGAACGTCGGCGATGACCTGGCCGAAGGCAAGCCAACGCTGCCGTTGATTGTCGCCATGCGTCAGGGCACACCCGAGCAGGCACAACGGGTACGCACTGCCATTCAAAAAGGCGGCATTGAAGACCTCGATGCCATTGGCCAAGCCGTGCGCGGCAGCGGTGCTCTGGATTACACATCGGCCAAAGCGCGCCAGTTTGCCGAAGAAGCCATCGCCTGCTTGGACGTTCTGCCCGACTCTGTCTACAAAGCCGCCATGGCCGATCTGGCCCGCTTCGCCGTCGAGCGCAGTCTGTAAGCCGCTATTGCATCTGCGCACGCCTCTTCAGTAACGCAAGAGGCTGCAAACAAGGCCATCACAGCAGTCAAAAGCAATGATGGATCACAGCAAAAGCCGCTCGCACAGGGCTTTCCCTCCATCTTTTTCACCTTTGAGATAGCGACTGCCGCTGCAGTCTAGTCCTGGGTCACGGCCATCCTTTCTGTGTTTTCCTTCGCCTAAAACCGCCAAATCGCTTACACTAGCAGCAATTTCAACAACCTGTAAGTGAACGCCGTGCTCAAGGCACTTAAGAAAATCATTCCCCAGAAAGAACCGTCACAGGTTGCTATTAGCCCGCAACCTCAACCCGTCAACGAAGCCGCCCGCCCGCCCGCGCCGAGCCAACCACAAGCCGATACGGCTACCGCCGACAAAAACACACGTAATCGCAAGGGACGCCAGAGCCGTAAGCCGGCCGTCAGTGTCGACGACAACTGGTCGCTGCAGGATTTTGTGGTCGAGCCTATGGAAGGCAAAACCCGTTTCCATGACTTTCAACTGCAGCCCGAATTGATGCGCGCCATCCAAGCGCTGGGCTTTCCTTATTGCACGCCGATTCAGGCGCAGGTTCTGGGCCACACCCTCAAAGGGCACGACGCCATTGGCCGCGCCCAGACCGGCACCGGCAAAACCGCCGCCTTTCTGATTTCCACCATCAGCCAACTGCTGGAAAACCCGCCGCCTGAAGAACGCTACATGGGCGAGCCGCGCGCGCTGATTATTGCCCCCACCCGCGAACTGGTGATGCAGATTGCCAAAGACGCCGAAGCCCTAACCCGCTTCTGCAAGCTCAATGTCATGAGCTTTATTGGTGGCATGGATTTCGACAAGCAGCTGCGCCAACTGGAAGCGCGCTATTGCGATATTTTGGTTGCCACTCCAGGCCGCTTGATGGACTTTCACCAGCGCGGTGAAGTGCATTTGGATCTGGTCGAAGTGCTGGTACTGGACGAAGCTGACCGCATGCTGGATATGGGTTTTATCCCGCAGGTACGCCAGATCATTCGCCAGACGCCACACAAAGAACAACGGCAAACGCTGCTGTTTTCCGCCACCTTTACCGATCAGGTCATGGACTTGGCCGGCCAGTGGACGGTGCGCCCCGCCATTGTCGAAATCGAACCCGAGCAAGTGGCCAGCGACACCGTCGAACAGCACGTCTATGCAGTGGCCGAGCAAGACAAATACAGCCTGCTGTACAATCTGATCCAAGAAAACGACTGGTCACGGGTGATGGTGTTTGCCAACCGCCGCGATGAGGTACGCCGCATCGAAGAGCGCCTGCTGCGTGACGGCATCAACGCCGCTCAGATGTCTGGCGAGGTGCCGCAACAAAAGCGCGTGCGCGTGCTGGAGCAGTTTCGCGAAGGCAAGATCAAGGTGTTGGTGGCCACCGATGTGGCAGGGCGTGGGATTCACGTCAACGACATCAGCCACGTAATCAACTACACCCTGCCGGAAGACCCCGACGACTATATCCACCGTATTGGCCGTACCGGCCGCGCCGGCAGCAGCGGCGTCTCCATCAGCTTTGCCGGTGAAAACGATGCCTTTGCTTTGCCACCGATTGAAGAGCTGCTAGGCCGACGCATCGACTGCGAAACCCCGCCACAACACTTGCTCAAGCGCCCGCCACGCCACGGTCGCTAATGACAGTTGCACAGCCATGGCGCGCCAGCGCCGTGGTCTGGCTCAGTCACGCAGGCTGCGCCGGTGCAGCCCAAACAGCACCCACCCCACACTCAGCAGCACAGGCATCAACAACAGGTTGAACAGTTTTACCGCCCGCCCTAGCGCCTCAATATCGGCGTTTTGCTGGTAACGCACCTCGCGCAGCGCCTTGCGCACATCGAGCTGTTCCATCCGGTACTGCTGTAGCAACAGCTGCTCTTGCTCGCGTTTTTTCTCGCCTGCTTCGGGCGTCTGCTGCACCTCTTCAATCTGCTGTTCTACCCGTGCCAGTCGTAGTTGCAGTTGCTGCTCCGTGTCGCGAAAGCGTTCGGCGGCACCGCTACGGATGCGCTCGACCAACTCAAAAGGACGACTAAACTGGCCGCTGGTACGCACGCCGATCAATGCCTGTGAACCTGACAGATTGTCCAGCGCATTGAGCAGCAGGCTGGCATTGTCGGCCCAGGCCAGCGGCATACGCTGACCGCCAAACTCCTGCACCTGCGCCCACATGGCATCAGCCAGCAAGTCGGTATCAGCCACCAGAATGACTTGAATATCAGCCGCTTGCGTCAGCCCCGGCAACTGCCCCTCCAGCCCATCGGCAAAGGCACTGTGCGCCGGGCCGCTGATGCGGGCAGCCAGTGCATACTGCTCGCCGGTTGGCTCCATGCCGGCAAACAGCTCGCCTGGGTGGGTCAGGCTATTAAGCCGCGCTGCCGCCAGCGGCATGGCCAGTTCCGAGCTTTGCACCAGCGGTACAAAGCGGGTGGTCGCAGCGTCCAGCGGCTGCAAAATGCCTGCCGAAGCCAACGTCAGGCGCTCTAGCCGCGCACTGACCACATCCTCGCGGTTGAGTCCCGCCGCCGGCACATCCAGCCAAGCCAGATGACGCACTGGGCGTTGCTGCTCCCCCGCACTGACCGTCATCGCATAGCCGGCATCCGCCAGCACCCTGCCCGCCTGCAATTCCACACCCCAGGCGCGCAGCAGTTGCGGCATACCGGAATCACGTCCTTCACCCAACGCCTGCTGCAGTTCATGCAGCGTATCGCGCTCACTCAGCGGATCAATAAAGGCCAGCAAGCGCCCACCACGCAGCACAAATTGATCAATGGCATACAGGGTTGGCTGCGACAAGGTGTGCGGATGTACCAACCACAGTACATCCACTTGCGGCGGAATTTCGTCCACACCGGTATCCAGAAACTCCAGCGCAAACTGCTGACGCACCTGATCCAGCACCAGCCAGGGCGGTTGCTGACCGGCAGCCGGATCAAAACCGCCTTCCAGCGGCAAGCCGGACAACAACCCCACCACCGGCTGACGGCTGCGCGACAGGCTGTACACCAGCCGACTCAGTTCGTATTCAAGAAAGGCTTCCTGATCCAGCGCAAACAAGGGGATGGCCGCCTGCCGCCCCTGCGCATTGCGCCCGGCCAGTCCTAGATACAGACTGTCGCCCATCGGCAAGGGCACGGACTGCAACCCTAGCAGCGCGGCCTCGTCCTCTTGCGGCGAGAAGGGTTCAGGGTCAATCAGTTCCAGAGTCAGGCGACCACCGGCCAACGTTACGTAACGCTCAAGCAGCTCTTGAACCCGCCGCGCATACTGACGCACCTGCGGCAGATCGCGGGCGGCGCGGCTGGAAAAAAAAAGCTGCAATTCAACCGGCTCTTCCAGCTCCGCCAGCAACTGGCGGGTACCGTCCGACAGGCTGTACAGCCGGTTTTCGGTCAGATCCAGTTGCGCATTTTTCAACAGGCTGCCGGTCAGCGCATTAAACAGCAACAGCGCACAGGCCAGCAGCGCCAGTCCAGCGTATGAATAAAAAATCCTGCGCATCTCAGTCGGCCTTCTTCAAGTCCAGCAACACAGCGTTGGCCAGCAGCCAACACGTAATAAAACTGACAAAAAACAGCAGATCACGCCCATCCAGCACGCCACGGCTAATGGCTTGAAAGCGGGTGAGAAAACTCATTGAAGCCAGCAGATCCAGCCAAGCTTGCGGTGCCCAGCCGCGAAAGGCATCCAGCACCATGCCGTGCCCGGCCACCACACACACAAAGCACACCACCAGCGCACTGATAAACGCCACCACTGGGCTCTTGCTGACCGCCGATAGGCAAGCACTGACCGCCAGAAACGCCCCCGCCAACAGCAGGCTGCCTAGATAACCCGCCAGAATCGCGCCATTGTCTGGACTGCCCAAAAAGTTCACCGTCAACAGCATCGGAAACGTCAGCAGCAGCGCCAGCCCAGCAAATAGCCAAGCCGCCAAAAACTTGCTCAGCACCAGCCAGCCAGTAGCGACCGGCAGGGTCATCAGCAACTCGATGCTGCCGCTGCGCCGTTCCTCCGACCACAGACGCATACCCAGCGCTGGCAACAGCAGCAGGTACAACCAAGGATGAAAGGCAAAAAACACCTGCAAGTCGGCCTGCTCGTTCTCGTAAAAGCCGCCCATATAAAACGGCAGCGCCGCCGCCAGCACCAGAAACACCAGCAAAAAAACCAGCGCCAACGGCGTGGCAAAATAGGCCGCAAACTCGCGGGCTACCAACGTGCGTAAAGGATTCATTGCTGTGCTCCCCGCGTCAGGCGACGAAACACTTCGTCCAGTCGCCCCGCCTCAATAGTCAGCTCGTCCGGCACCCAGCCCTGCTGCTGCAACAGCGCATTGACCGCCGGATAAATCACCTGTCCCGGCTCGGGCACCAGCGTCCAGCCGCCCTCACCTGCCGGCTCCACCGCCTGCACACCCGGCACCTGCGCCAACAGGCCCGCATCCAACGGTTGCCGACAGCGCAGAGTAACCGCCTGCCAGTAGCGCGACTGTTTTTCCAGCTCATGCGGCGTAGCATCGGCCAGCAGCTCACCCTGACCAATCAGCAGCACTCGACTGCACAGTGCGCTGACTTCTTCCAGAATGTGGGTAGAAATAATGATGGTACGCCCCGGCGACAGCCCACGTATCAGCTCGCGTACCTGATGCTTTTGGTTGGGATCTAGCCCATCGGTGGGCTCATCCAGTATCAGCACCTGCGGATCATGCAACACCGCCTGCGCCAGTCCCACCCGCCGGTTGAAACCCTTGGACAGCGTATCGATGCGCTGAGCGCACACCTCACCCAGCTCCAGCAAATCCAGCACCCGCTGTACGCGCTGCGCCAGTTCTGCCCCTTTATAGCCGCGAACCTTGCCGATAAAAGCCAGAAAAGCGCCCACTTGCATTTCACCATAGCAGGGCGCACCCTCGGGCAGATAGCCCAGCAGGCGCTGCGCCGCCACCGTCTGGCGCTGGACATCCAACCCGCACAGCCGCACTTCGCCTGCGTCCGGCGTCAAAAAACCGCTGAGCATCCGCATGGTGGTGGACTTGCCCGCGCCATTGGGGCCCAAAAAACCAACCACCTCACCAGGCTGCACACAAAAAGACAGCCCCCGCACCGCAGGTTTACCTGCAAAACGCTTGCCCAGACCGAACACCTCAATCATTGCGCAACACCTTGTAATCGTGGGCCCTAAAACTGCAGCACTATAACAAAAAGGCACCCCGTTCGCGCTGATAGGGTGTCTGTGTTTTGTGTGCTGTGGGGGTTGGCTAGCGAGGGCTGTTTATTAGTATCCAGCACCCAAACAGCCCTTATTATCCGTTAATTTTACTGACTAGACAGGCCAAGGATTAAACTTGCGCCTCGATAAAAGCCCCTTATAATGGCTGGTTCTGTTAGTTATTCAGCATCCGAGACGCGAGGCAATCATGGCGCTTTTTCGTTGCAACCAGTGCAATCATCTCAGGGAAGTTTCCAATAATTACATAGGACAAGCGGTCAAGTGCCCGCAGTGCCAGGCCGTCAACCCCATCCACAACACGGTTGATTTTGTAACGCGCCTGCTGGATCGCTATATGGCCATCGGCAAGGAATTACAGGGTTTACGCCAGCAATCCGGTACACCAACCGCCAGCAATGCGGCGAGCGCCGACACCAGCCTGCATGAGCTGGACATCAACAACAGTAATCTGTTGGCTGAAAGCCAACAGCATTTGGCCATTGTTCAATGGTTCAAGCAAAAAGGCATCAAACTGGACGTCAACGAAAAATCCATCGACACCAGCGGATTTTTCGACGAAGTTGCCCGCAATATTGGTGATAATTATGATGTGCTCAAGCTGGTGGTAGAGCAAATCCGTTATCGCCAGCGCAAGGGCCATACCTTTTTCAATCTGCAACTTGCAAAAAACAGCCAGAAAGAAATCCGCCAGATCACCCAATTTTGTCAAGAACTGTACAAATACAGCTTTGTCAGTCGCTACAACTACCAGAAAGATGAAAAGGTGGTACGCCTAACCTTACAGAGTGCGCAGGCAGTTACCGAGTTTTTTGCTGGTGAATGGCTTGAATGGTATGTCTTTATCAAGTTGCTGGAGCTGATCAACGAGAAGCAGCTCAATGCATCCTGCCTGCGCAACCTGACTATTCACTTCCCCAACGAAGACCAGCACGAACTGGATGTATTCTTCCTGCTCAATGGCAGCATTCCTGTGTGCATCGAGTGCAAAACCGGCGAATTTCGCCAGCAGATCGACAAATTCGTCAATCTTCGCAAACGCCTGCAGCTGGACAGCCAGCAGTTTGTACTCTGCGTTATCGGCCTAGAAGACGATCAAGCGCAAGGTCTGAGCAGCATGTACGACATGACATTCACCAACGAAAGCAACTTCCTCGACCATATTGAGCAGCTGCTACCCAGCTAACGCCCGTTACAACAAGCGCCCATCCAGCAAGTCCAATCGACGTGGACAGCGGGCGCTGAGGCGCGGGTCATGGGTGACAATCAGGGTGACGCAGCCGGTGTCGCGGTTAAATTGTTCAAACAAGGCAAAGACGTCTTCGGCAGTTTGGGTGTCCAGATTACCGGTCGGCTCATCCGCCAAGAGCAGTGCGGGCTTGTTAATCATGGCGCGTGCAATGGCCACCCGCTGCTGCTGACCACCGGACAATGTTTTGGCCGAGCGACTTTCCATGCCAGCCAGCCCCACGGCATCCAGCAGGTAACGAGCAAACTCCAGCTGTGGGCGACTGGGTTTGCCCTGCTGCAACATCAATGGCATCAGTACGTTGTCGAGCACATTAAAGGCACCAATCAGGTGGTGAAACTGAAAGACAAAGCCTATGTAATGGGCGCGCAAGGCGGTGCGTGCGGCATCGTCCAGATGGCGAGTGGCCTGACCACAAATATGCAGCTCGCCCTCGCTTGGAGTATCCAGCAATCCCATCAAGTTAAGCAGGGTGCTTTTGCCTGATCCAGACGGGCCGGTTAATGCACAAAGCTCGCCAGAATTGAGCTCAAAGCTGATGTCCTGCAGCACAGTCGCCGCTCGCGGTGTACCCGGCTCAAAGGTTTTGCCCAGCTGCTGCAGACGTAAAGTGGCGTCAGACATAACGAATCGCCACCGCCGGATCATAACGGGAGGCGCGCCGCGCCGGTAACGCGGCCGCCACCACACCGGCACCAATGGCGGTCAGCAGCGCGGCAAGGGTCACCTCCGGTTGTACGGCAACATAAAACAGGCGCGAGCCAAGGTTGTTAAACAGGTGCACCAGCCCGTAGCCGCCGAGCATGCCAAATACCGCACCAATCGCGCCCAGCATGGCACCCTGCAGCAAAAATACGCGCAAGATTTGCTCGCGAGAGCTGCCCATGGCACGCAAAATTCCCACTTCGCGGGTGCGCTGCACCACGCTGACCGCCAGCACGCTGGCAATGCCCAACGCCACGACCAACCCAACAAAGGTACGAATCATCTGCGTTGTCATGCTTTGCGAACGCAAGGCATTCAGCAACTGGCTGTTATTGTCCATCCAGTTACGGCTGTACAGGCCGGTCAGGCGTGCCAACCGCGCGGCCCAATCGCGGGCAGTAAAAATTTCGCCAATGCGCACTTCCAGTACCGTTACGCCACCGGCCAAGTTCAGCAGGGTTTGCGCCTGTTTCAGGTCAACATACAGCTGGCGGCTGTCCAGCTCTTGGATGCCCATGCTGAATATGCCGGCAATGCGCACCCGCGCACTACGTCCATCGCCGGCCAGCAGGCTCAGTGTGTCGCCGGGCTGCACGCCCAGATCTTGCGCCAGTTCGCTACCGATCAAAGCATCTTCGCTCTGAATACGGTAATTCCCCTGCTCCATGTGCTGCGGCAGGTTGACAATTTTACGGTAACGTTCGGGGTCAATACCATTGACCACCACCGACGCCGTAGCCCTACCCCGCTGCACCAGCGCTGGCCCCGACACCAGCGGTGATACCGCCGTGAGGCCCTCCACTCGGTCCAGCTCTTGCACCAGCAGCTGCCAGCTATCGATGCGGCGCAGCGGTTGGGAGCGCGGTGTTTCCAGCAGCAGCGGACGGCTGGCAGCCAGCGTCTGCGGCAGTCGATTGTACAGGCGTGCCGCCTCTAGCTTGATGTGTGCCTGACTGCCCAAGGTCTTATTGATGGTGTTTTGCTGCAGGCCATGCATGATGCTGGTGATAAAAATAATCACGGCCGTACCCACGGCAATGGCAATGCCAATTAACAGACCTTGCAGTGGGTTTTCAGCCAAAAAGCGCCAAGCAATGCGCCGTTCGATCCATAATCGGGCCAGTAGGGTGTCAATCATGGGAAATGATCTGCCCAACGCGCAGGCGAGCGCCCTGCTGCAAACGCTGGTGCGGCAGCACCAGCCAATCACCGCCATGCAGGCCAGACAGGACCTCAACCTGAGTGCTGGTTTGCAGCCCTATAGTGACCGGAACCTGCTGCAAACGGCCATCCTGCAGCCGCCATACGGACTGCTGCTGTAGGTAATCTCGCGGCACCACCCATGCCTGCGGCTTGCTGGCGGTCAGCACACTGACCGATACCGTCATGCCTTGACGCAGCAAACGCTGCGGATCATCCACCTGCAGATGCACATCCAGCGTGCCGCCCGCCTCATCCACCGCCGGTGCCAGAAAGCTGACCTGCGCCTGCAGTTCCTGCTGTGGCCAAGCGTCTGCAATCACCACCGCCCGCTGCTCTAAAGCCAAAGGAGCCATGTATTTCTCATCAACCGCAGCGACGACTTCCAGGTCGTCCAGTCGCGCAATTTCTAGCAAAACCTTACCAGGCTGTACCTGATCGCCCGGCTCAACGTTGCGGGTTTGCACCCTTCCGGCAAAGGGCGCATGAATGCGCGTCTTGGCCAAACTAGCACGCGCCAGCTCCAGCTTGTGCTGCAACAAGCGCTCTTCATCACCACCGGGTTTAAGGGCATGTTCTGCTAGTTCGGCGCGTTTCAAGGTAGCTTTACGGATTTTGGCCTGCAATTCAGCCTGCTCGGCCTGCTCGGTAGCCAGCATGTCATCCTTGGCCAGCTGCATGCGCCGCTGCGCCTCGCGCTCAGACTGTTGCCAAGCCAGACGGGCTTCCTGCAATGTGTGTACGGCCTGCGGATACAGCTGGTTACGCAACTGATCCAGCGCGGTTTGCGCCTGCTGCAACTGCGCCTGCCAATCGTCAGCCTGCAAGCTGATCAGCAGGTCGCCGGCAGCGACCTGATCGCCCTCGCGCACATGGCGCTGCGCCACCGTACCGGTAATTTCCGCCCCCATGCGCGCCAGCGACTGAGAGCGTACCTGACCACTGGCCACCACCCACTGTTCCAGCGGCCGCTGCTGCACCTGCAACACGCTAACCGCCTCGCCACGCCAGCGGCTCCAGCCCATTAACGCCACCAGCACCAAGATACCCGCACCGCCTATCACCCAACCACGCCGCATAATCAACTGCCGTATCAAACAGGGACTGGCGAGTTTAGCAAAAGCATGGGGTTGATGAGGCGTCATTTAAGCTTTGGCGTAGCTAAACGGCACAAAAAAAGCCCCCGCCAGACTCATCCAGCGGGGGCCTTTAACCTGGGCAGTTGATTAGCCCGCCATTTCTACCAGCAGCTTATTCAGGCGCTGCACATAGGCGGCTGGGTCTTTGATGCTGTCACCGGCGGCCAGTGCAGCCTGATCAAATAGAATCAGCGCTAAGTCGGCAAAGCGGTCTTCATCGGCCTCGTTATCGAGCTTTTCCAGCAGCGGGTGAGTCGGATTGAACTCGAATACAGGCTTGGACTCAGGCACTTTCTGGCCGGAAGCTTCAAGAATCTGGCGCATTTGCAAGCCCAAATCCTGCTCACCAATGGCCAAAATCGCCGGCGAGTCGGTCAGACGATGGGAGACTCGTACCTCGGCCACCTGATCTTTCAGTACGCCATTGAGACGCTCAACCAGTGCTTCTTTATCTTTGGCCACTTCTTCCTGGGCTTTTTTGTCTTCTTCTGAGTCCAGCGCACCCAAATCCAAATCGCCACGGGCCACATCAACGAAAGTCTTACCGTCAAATTCGGTCAGATAGGTCATCAGCCATTCGTCAATGCGGTCAGACATCAGCAACACTTCGATGCCCTTCTTGCGGAATACTTCCAGATGCGGGCTGTTTTTGATGTGATCGTGGCTGTCGCCAGTGAGGAAATAGATTTTGTCCTGACCTTCTTTTACCCGGCCAATATAGTCGGCCAGCGATACATTTTGCGTGCCGTCAGTGCCATTGGTGGAGGCAAAACGCAGCAGGCCGGCAATTTTTTCCTTGTTGGCAAAATCTTCCGCCGGACCTTCTTTTAGCACCTGGCCAAAAGCGGCCCACACTTTAGCGTAGCTTTCGGCATCGTTTTTCGCCATTTTCTCCAGCATGTCCAGCGAGCGCTTGGTCAGCGCGGTTTTCATGCTGTCGATGACCGGATCTTTTTGCAAAATTTCACGGGAGACGTTCAGTGACAGGTCGTTGGAGTCCACCACGCCCTTGATAAAGCGCAGGTACAGCGGTAAAAACTCGTCAGCCTGATCCATGATAAACACGCGCTGCACATACAGCTTCAAGCCGCGCGGTGCTTCACGCTGATACAAATCAAAGGGTGCGCGCGCCGGTACATACAACAGCGAGGTGTATTCCAGCTTGCCTTCAACCTTGTTGTGGCTCCAGCTCAGCGGGTCTTCAAAATCGTGGGCAACGTGCTTATAGAACTCTTTGTACTCGTCCTCTGTCACCTCGGTGCGCGGACGGGTCCACAGGGCGCTAGCACGGTTAACCACTTCCCATTCTTGCTCGGCCGGCTTGTCTTCTTCACCGTAATGCTCTTTTGGCAGCTCAATGGGCAGCGCCACGTGGTCGGAATATTTGGTGATGATATTGCGCAAGCGCCAGCCATCGGCAAACTCTTTTTCATCCTCTTTCAGGTGCAGCACAATGCGGCTGCCGCGCTCGGGCTTGTTGATAGTTTCAATATCGAACTCGCCTTCACCCTCGGATGCCCAAAGTACGCCTTCTTCAGCGGCCAGACCGGCGCGGCGGGTAAAGACCTCAACCTTTTTCGCCACGATAAAGGCGGAATAAAAACCAACCCCAAACTGGCCAATCAGTTGTGAGTCTTTTTTCTGATCACCGGTCAGTTGCTGCATAAACTCGGCAGTACCGGACTTGGCGATGGTACCCAGATGCGATAACACTTCGTCACGGCTCATGCCGATGGCGTTATCTTCGATGGTTAGGGTGTTGGCTTCCTTGTCAAAGCTGATACGGATTTTCAGCTCTGGGTCTTGCTCCAGCAGCTCCGGCTTGGCCAGCGCTTCAAAGCGCAGCTTGTCGGCAGCGTCGGAGGCGTTGGATACCAGCTCGCGCAGGAAGATCTCCTTGTTGGAATACAGGGAGTGAATCATCAGGTGCAGCAGCTGTTTAACTTCGGTTTGAAAACCCAGGGTTTGTTTTTGTGTTTCCACGGTCATGAGTTTCTCCACAAGACGGACAGGGAACGGGATCGTTTGATCCAATGTCAGCACAGGTGGGGGCGGCAATGCGCCTTTTCAAGGAAGCCTGTAAATTTCACTGAAACAGCGCTGCTGCAGTTGGCTAACCGCCGGTTTTGCTAGGCGACTAGCCGTCAAACTCGGGCATACACAGCGCCTCGCAAAACCGACAGGCTGCGAGTTACCGAACACAGCCCAGTCAACCGCTTAGACACAGCCGGCCCCTGCAGCGCACTGCAATAACGGGCCGGCTTACTGGCTGTCAAGGCTGCTGCAGCTTAATCGTCTGTACATCGCTAGGCGCAACCCGGAACACAACAAAACCCGGCGACTTGACCATCTGCTTGATCTCCAGCTGGCCCGCTTCATTGATGCCTTGAAACTTGCCACGCACCCGATGGCCACTTGCGGTTTCGATGTAGAGCTCGCGCTGCAGGTATTCGTGGGGCCGTGTGCGCAGGCGCGACAGGGAAAACACCGGAACCGGCACCACCTCAGGTTCGGTTTGCACCTCAACCTCAATGTTTTCATCAGGCTGCAACCACTCTGGATCGGGCTGCTCATCCGCCGTACTGATAAAGAAGCTGCCGCTGACGACCGTCGCTTGGTGCGCCGGCAACGAGAGGTAAAGTTTGCCCACCAGCCCGTTTGGCACACGTTCCAAGCTCAGGCTCAGCGTATAACTGCGCGACAGTCGCAGTGCACGTGGTTGGCCCGTCAACTGTTCTTGCCACAGCAGCTCAACCTGCGGCAGCTCCCCCTTGTCATCGGGCAACACATCAGTACCAAATACCGATGCCATCAGGGCGCGCCCATGCCCCGACAGGTCAATGCGAATTTCACGGTTGGCGATCAGGCCCTGCCCTTGACGCAGCACCAGCATGCCCTGCTGTAGCTCGGCCCGCTCCAACACAAAGGGCTGACCCTGCAACTGGCCCTGCAAATGCCCGTCGCTCTCCAGCGCAACAACCTGCTCACTCCATTGCCCCTTTACTAGGCGCTCGAGCTGCTCCGGCTGCTCTTGCCAAAGCTGCCACAGGCCAAAACCCAACACGCCCAGTCCAGCTATATGCACCAGCAAAGGCAGCAGGGCGGCACGCGCATTCAGCAACCCGCCCAACAGGGCTGCCGGCGGCAAAACACCGGCAACACCCCACACCCAATGCTGGCCTGCGATACGCAACCACAACCAGATCCAGCTCGGCACCGCCAGTGCTGCGCCGCCTAGAATATACAATGCCGTCATCTACCCAACCTCCCTGAAAACACAGACTTATCTGCCAAACGACAACCGATCACGCACCGTCATCACCGCCATCACCAGCGCAACCGGCACCAGCCAGCCCATTTGCTGCTGCGCCAATGGCAGATGATCCAGCACCCCCGCCAACCCGGTATCAAAACCGCCAGCCGCCAGCCCATCCAGAACACCAAAAAGCAGGGTTACTGCCATACAGGCCCGTAAGACCGGCTGCGGATTACGCCACAGATTACGCGCCAAACTGGTCAGCACCAGCACAATTGCCAGCGGATACAGCCCCACTAAAACCGGCACTGACACCTTGATCAGCTGTGTTAAACCTTGGTTAGACACAATCCAGCTAAATAGGGTGAAAAAGACAACTGTACGACGGTAACGAATGCCCCACAGTTGCTCAAAATACTCGCCGCAGGCCACCAACAACCCGGTGGCGGTGGTCAGACACGCCAGCGTAATCACTACGCCCAACAACAGGGTGCCGTACAGACCAAAGCCCTTGTTGACGTATAGCGCCAATATTTGCCCACCATTGCTGGCGTCGGCGGCAATGTCGTAGCTGGTCGCCCCCAAATAGAACAGCGAAACATACACCAGTGACAAACCGGTTGCCGCAATAATGCCGGCGCGGATGGAATACCCTGTGATTTTTGCTAGGTCGGTCACACCCTGACGGCGGATAGCAGCGGCAATCACCACCCCAAACACCAATGCGCCCAGCGCATCCATGGTTAGGTAACCATCCAGAAACCCGCTGGCCAGCGGTGCCGAGCTGTAAGGTTCCTGCCCGGGGCCGGGCAAACCCGCTGGCTTAAATACCGCCGCCAGCCCCAGCAACACCAGTGCTAACAACAGCACAGGCGTGATCAGCTGACCGATGCGCTGCAGGATTTTGCCCGGATGAAAAGCCAGATAGAGCACCACGGCAAAATAAAGGCTGCTATACAACAGCAATAACCACCAGCGATGCTCCATCACCGAGCCAATGGCAATTTCATAGGACACCACCGCCGTGCGCGGCGTAGCAAACAGCGGGCCAATCGCCAGATAAACCGCCACGGCAAACACCGTGCCCGCTGTGCGACCCAGCGGCTGCGTCAGCGTCTGCAGTCCGCCACCCACCCGCGCCAAGGCGACCACCGTCAACAACGGTAGCCCCACACCGGTGAGCAAAAAACCCAGTGCGACCTGCCAGAGTAGCTCGCCCGACTGCAAGCCGGCAGCCGCCGGAAAGATGATGTTGCCTGCGCCCAAAAACAAGGCAAACGTCATGAAACCCAACGCCATGATCTGGCGGTTGCTTAGCCCTTTCATTCGACATTCTCGAAAACACAAAGGTGCGCATTGTACATTTTTGTAAACGCAGCCGCCCTGTTAAAGACGGCTGCCAATCGGCATAGCTGACTGCGGTTAAGTATCGCTGGTGTGCAGCAGCGGCCAGCCAGTGACAGCAGCCAGTTTGCTGGCGATATCGGTCAGTGAGCGCACCGTATGTACACCAGCGGCCTCCAGCGCGGCAAACTTCTCGGCAGCGGTACCCTTGCCACCGGCAATAATGGCACCGGCATGTCCCATGCGTTTTCCTGCCGGTGCGGTCACACCGGCAATGTAGGCCACCACCGGCTTGGTCACATGCTGTCTGATGTAGTCGGCGGCTTCTTCTTCGGCGCTACCGCCAATTTCGCCAATCATAACAATGGCCTCGGTTTGCGGGTCGGCCTGAAACAGCTGCAGCATATCGACAAAGCTAGAGCCTGGGATCGGGTCGCCACCAATACCCACACAGGTAGACTGACCAAAGCCTGCATCCGTGGTCTGCTTAACCGCTTCATAGGTCAGGGTACCCGAGCGCGAGACAATGCCCACCTTGCCGGGTAGGTGGATGGAGCCTGGCTGAATGCCGATCTTGCACGCACCCGGCGTAATAATGCCCGGACAGTTAGGGCCGATCAGGCGCACGCCCAGTGCGTCGCATTTGGCTTTGACTAACAGCATGTCGTGCACCGGAATGCCTTCGGTGATGCAAACTATCAGCGGGATACCGGCACAGGCCGCTTCCAGAATAGAGTCTTGGCAAAAAGGTGCCGGCACATAGATAACCGAGGCATTGGCCCCGGTTTGCGCCACCGCCTCGGCCACGGTATCGAAGACCGGCAGCCCCAGATGCGTGGTGCCGCCCTTGCCCGGCGTTACCCCGCCCACCAGCCGGGTGCCGTATTCAAGGGCCTGCTGCGAATGAAAAGTCCCCTGACTGCCGGTAAACCCCTGACAAATCAGCTTGGTGTCTTGGTTGACTAAAATGCTCATGCCCTGCCCTCCACGGCGGCAACCACCCGCCTTGCTGCTTCATCCAAACTGCTGGCCGCTAGGGTGTTGAGCCCGCTGGCCGCCAGCAGCTGCGCGCCTTCGGCGGCATGATTGCCCTCCAGCCGTACCACCACCGGTACCTCGACGCCCACCTCGCGCACCGCGCTGATGATGCCTTCGGCAATCATGTCGCAACGCACGATGCCACCAAAAATATTCACCAGCACCGCTTTAACCTTGTCATCAGCCAGAATGATTTTAAACGCCTCCGATACCCTTCCCGTCGTGGTGCCACCGCCCACATCAAGAAAATTGGCCGGCTGACCGCCATGCAGACTCACCATGTCCATGGTACCCATGGCCAGCCCCGCACCATTGACCAAGCAGCCAATATTGCCGTCCAGCGCTACATAATTAAGCTGAAACTTGTCGGCCTGTACTTCGCGTGGGTCTTCTTGGGTTACATCACGCAGTGCGCGCAGTTCGGGATGGCGATAGAGCGCGTTACCGTCCACAGCCACCTTGGCATCCAGACAATGCAGCTGACCATCGCTGCGCACAACCAGCGGATTAATTTCCAACAGACTTAAATCCTGCTCAGCAAACAGGCGACAAACTTTGACAAAAATATCGCTGAACTGGCGCGCCTGCTCAGCATTCAGTCCCAGCTGTTTGGCCAGTTGACGGCCCTGAAAAGGCTGCGGGCCCGTCAAGGGATCAATGCTGGCACGGAAGATTTTTTCCGGCGTCTGCTGCGCCACTTCTTCAATATCCATACCGCCTGCAGCCGAGGCTAGGCAGGTGATGCGCTGGCTACTGCGGTCAACCAGCACGCTCAGATACAGCTCGCGTTCAAAGCTGATGCAAGGTTCCACCAGCAGCCGATTAACCGGCTGCCCCAAGCCGTCAGTCTGTAGCGACACCAGCCGCTCGCCCAACCAGCGGCGAGCAAATTCGGCGGCTTCATCCAGACTGTCCACCTTGCGCACCCCGCCGGCCTTGCCGCGCCCGCCGGCATGCACCTGGGCTTTGATTACCCACTGCGCGCCGCCCAAACTTTTGCAGGCATGCAGCACCTCGTCAACGCTGGTACCGGTCAGCCCCAGCGTGACCGGCAAACCTTGGGCAGCAAACAGCTGCTTGGCCTGATATTCGTGAAGATTCATGGCAGTGGCTCCTGTCTGGATCGCATGTGAACACGCACGAGAGTGCTTGATTGTACAGACAGACGCGCCCAGCGCACGGCTTTTTTACAGGCATAAAAAAACCGCCCCGAAGGGCGGTTAAAGAAACACACTTAACGCTTTTTGCGGTTGGCAACGTGAATGGCAGCGCCATTGACAGCCAAAGCGGCTTCTTTGACAGTTTCTGACAGGGTCGGATGCGAGAACACCATCATGCCGATGTCTTCAGCGCTGGAGCCAAACTCCATAGCAATGGCACCCTGCTGCACCAGTTCGGCAGCGCTTGGGCCAATGGCGTGCACGCCCAGTACGCGGTCGGTTGTTGCGTCTGCAATGATCTTGACGAAACCGGTGGTGTCGTTGGCAGCCATGGCGCGGCCACTGGCAGCGAAGGGAAACACGCCAACATTGACGGCTACGCCTTCGGCTTTCAGTTGCTGCTCCGTTTTGCCAACGCCGGCAATTTCTGGGTGGGTGTAAATCACGCCCGGAATCAGGTCGTAGTTGACCTGTGGCTTCTGACCCGCGATGCGCTCGGCAACCATGACGCCCTCCTCGGATGCCTTGTGCGCCAGCATTGGGCCACGCACCACATCACCAATGGCGTATACGCCCGGCACGCTGGTGGCGCAGTGGTCGTCAACAAAGATAAAGCCACGCTCGTCCAAGTTGACACCGCTGTCGGTTGCCAGCAGGTTTTTAGTTTCGGGACGACGGCCAACCGCGACAATTAGCTTGTCGAAGGTCATTTGCTGCTCGCCATTGGCGTCAGCAAAGGTCACCACCACCTGCTCACCCTTGACTTCGGTGGCAGTCAGGCGAGCGCCCAGACGAATATCCAGTCCTTGCTTGGTCAGCACCTTGAGCGCTTCTTTAGATACCTGCTCATCGACTGTGGTCAAGAACTTGTCCTGCGCTTCGATAACAGTTACCTCAGAGCCCAAACGGGACCATACCGAGCCCAGCTCCAGACCGATCACGCCAGCGCCGATTACGCCCAGCTTGCCCGGTGCCGCTTGAAACTCCAGCGCGCCGGTGGAATCGACAATGACCTGCTGATCAACCGGTGCCGGTGGAATGTCAATTGGCTGAGAGCCAGCGGCGATGATGATGTTGGCCGCTTCGTATACCTTGGCGCTGCCGTCGGTACCGGTCACTTCAACCTGACGATTGGCCAGAACCTTACCGTGACCTTCCAGAGTGGTAACGCCATTGGCCTTAAACAAGCCAGCAATACCGCCGGTCAGGTTTTTAATGATGGTGTTTTTGCGGCCAATCATGGCTGGCACATCCATCTTCACATCACCGGTGCTGATGCCGTGTACGGCAAGGCCGTCTTTGGCTTCATGGTATTTCCAGGTGCTGTCCAGCAGCGCCTTGGACGGGATGCAGCCTACGTTGAGGCAGGTGCCGCCCAGTGCCAGATTGCCGTCCTGGCCCTTGAATTTCTCTACACAGGCGGTTTTCAGGCCCAACTGTGCAGCGCGGATAGCGGCCACATAGCCGCCTGGGCCAGCACCGATTACGATTACGTCAAACTTGTCGCTCATGGGGTTTCCTCGTGGGTGTCCTCGGGACACGCGGCCACCGTCACCGGTGGCCGGTTATGGCAGGTATCAGATGTCCAGCAGCAGACGCGCTGGATCTTCCAGCAGGTCTTTCATGGTGACCAAGAAGGTGACTGCTTCTTTACCATCGATCAGGCGGTGGTCGTAAGACAGCGCCAAATACATCATCGGCAGGATCACCACTTCACCGTTTACCGCCATTGGACGGTCCTGGATCTTGTGCATGCCCAGAATGGCGGTCTGTGGCGGGTTGACGATCGGCGAAGACAGCAGAGAACCGAATACGCCACCGTTGGAGATGGTAAAGGTGCCGCCGGTCATCTCATCAATGGTCAGCTTACCGTCGCGGGCTTTCAGGCCATACTCACGGATCGTGGCTTCGATTTCAGCCAGCCCCATCAGCTCGGCATTACGCAGCACCGGCACGACCAGACCACGATCACTGGAAACGGCAACGCCAATGTCCTGATAACCGTGGTACACAATGTCTTTGCCGTCGATGGAAGCGTTGACGCCAGGCTGGCGCTTCAGTGCTTCAGTGGCGGCCTTAACGAAGAAAGACATAAAGCCCAGACGGGTGCCGTTGTGGGTCTTCTCAAACAGATCCTTGTACTTGTTGCGCAGGTCCATGATCGGCTTCATGTTGACTTCGTTGTAAGTGGTCAGCATGGCCATGGTGGACTGGGCTTCAACCAAACGCTCGGCAACCTTGGCCCGCAGGCGGGTCATAGGGACGCGCTTCTCGGTGCGATCGCCAGCGGCAAACAGTGGCGCAGCAGCAGCGGCAGCAGCCGGTGCACTGGCGGCAGGTTTGCCGGCAGCGGCAGCCACTGCGTCTTCCTTGGTGACGCGGCCGTCTTTGCCGGTACCTGGAATGTTAGCAGGCTGTAGGTCGTTTTCAGCGGCAATTTTGCGCGCGGCGGGCGACAAAATCGGCTCACCGCCGGCAGCAGGCGCGGCTGCTTGAGCAGCGGGCGCAGTGGCGGCAGGCGCAGCAGCAACCGCTTCAGTGTCCAGCTTACCCAGCAGCTGATTGCTCAGTACGGTGTCGCCTTCGGCAGCAACAATTTCGACCAATACGCCATCGGCTTCGGCCAAAACTTCCATGACCACCTTGTCAGTTTCAATGTCAACAATCAGCTCGTCACGCTTGACGGCTTCACCCACCTGCTTGTGCCAGGTGGCTACGGTACCGTCAGCAACGGACTCGGGGAACGCGGGGGCTTTGATTTCAATCGCCATGACTGTTTTTTCCTACTTGATTCGATACAAAAGACAAGGACCGCACCCTCAGGGGTGCGGTCTTCAGTGTTAAACGTTGAAGGCGTCCTGCAGCAACTGCTCTTGCTCTTCGGCGTGCTGCGAAGCATAGCCACAGGCCGGTGAGGCAGACGCGGCGCGACCGGCGTAACCCAAGCTCAGTGTCGGTTTGCAGGCAGACAGCACGTTGCGCATGTGATGCTGACTGCAGTACCAAGCGCCTTGGTTCAT
Organism: Thiopseudomonas sp.; assembly: GCA_018384595.1. Lineage (GTDB taxonomy): Bacteria > Pseudomonadota > Gammaproteobacteria > Pseudomonadales > Pseudomonadaceae > Thiopseudomonas. The sequence continues at coordinate 11,478 of JAHAYO010000083.1, read as the reverse complement.
CGGCTCTTCTTGGCACCAAACCACAGACTTAAGGTTCGGGTACTTAGCCATTTCTGCTTCTAAATCCGGCTCAGGGAACGGATACAGCTGCTCGATACGCACGATGGCAACATCTTCGCGGCCCTCAGCACGGCGTTTTTCCAGCAGTTCGTAGTACACCTTGCCGCTACACATCACCATCCGCTCGACCTTGGCTGCATCAAGGTTATCAATCTCGCCAATCACGGTCTGGAATGAACCCTGAGCCAAGTCTTCTAGCGTAGACACGGCCAGTTTGTGGCGCAGCAACGACTTAGGCGTCAACGCAATCAGTGGCTTACGCAGCGGGCGAATCACCTGACGGCGCAGCATGTGATACACCTGAGCCGGCGTGGTAGGTACGCACACCTGCATGTTGTGCTCGGCACAGAGTTGCAGGTAGCGCTCCAGACGCGCAGAGGAGTGCTCCGGGCCCTGCCCTTCGTAACCGTGCGGCAACAGCATGGTCAAGCCGGATAGACGGCCCCATTTGGTTTCGCCACTGCTGATGAACTGGTCAACCACCACCTGGGCACCATTGGCAAAGTCGCCAAACTGGGCTTCCCAGATCACCAGCGCGCTGGGCATGGTGCCGGCGTAGCCGTATTCAAACGCCAGGACGGCTTCTTCCGACAGGAAAGAGTCGTGGATAGTAAAGCGTGGCTGATCGGCCGACAGATTCTGCAGACCCACATAGGTTTCGCCATCCTTTTGGTTGTGCAACACGGCATGACGGTGTGAGAAGGTACCACGCCCTACGTCCTGACCGGTCATGCGGATCGGATGTCCTTCATGCAGCAGGGTGGCGTACGCAGCCGTTTCGGCAAAGCCCCAGTTAATGGGCAGGCCGCCGGCGGCCATCTTGCGACGGTCTTCCAAAATTTTGGACACCTGACGCTGTACCACAAAGCCTTCGGGAACGTCCTGCAGTTTATTGGTCAACTCTTGCAGGGTTTTCAGGTCGAAACTGGTGTCGTGCTGCGCAGTCCAAGCGTGACCCAAATAAGGCTTCCAGTCGACGAACAGCTCTTCGTTCGGTTCTTTGACCAAACTATTGGCGACATGCTGACCGTTATCCAGCGCATCACGGTAGTCCTCAACCAGCTTTTGTACCTGCTCAACCGTCAATACGCCCTCGGCAACCAACGCATCGGCATAGAGCTCGCGGGTGGTACGCTGTTTGGCAACTTTCTGATACATCAATGGCTGGGTACCGCTGGGTTCGTCCGCTTCGTTGTGACCACGACGGCGATAGCAAACCAGATCAATCACGATGTCGCGCTGAAACTGCATGCGGTAATCAACCGCCAGCTGCGCGGCAAAAATAACCGCTTCGGCATCATCACCGTTGACATGCAGAATCGGGGCCTGAATCATTTTGGCCACATCAGTTGAATACTCGGTAGAGCGAGTATCTTCCTGCTTGTTGGTGGTGAAACCCACCTGGTTATTGATGACAATGCGGATGGTACCGCCGGTTTTATAGGCGCGTGTTTGTGACATCTGGAAGGTTTCCATCACCACGCCCTGACCCGCAAAAGCCGAGTCGCCATGAATGGTGATTGGCAGTACCTTGTCGCCCACTGCGTCATTACGACGGTCTTGGCGCGCGCGCACCGAACCCTCAACCACCGGAGAGACGATTTCCAGGTGAGACGTGTTAAAGGCCATGGCCAGATGAACTTCGCCGCCCGGAGTCATCACGTTGGACGAGAAGCCCTGGTGATATTTGACGTCGCCAGAACTCAGACCCTCAACGCGCTTGCCGTCAAATTCGTCAAACAGATCCTGCGGGTTCTTGCCATAGGTGTTGACCAGCACGTTTAGGCGACCACGGTGGGCCATACCGACCACGATTTCCTTGGTGCCGTAGGAGCCGGAACGCTGGATCAGCTCGTCCATCAGCGGAATCAGGCTCTCGCCGCCTTCCAGACCAAAGCGTTTGGTGCCTGGATACTTGGTGCCCAAGTATTTTTCCAGACCTTCGCCTGCGGTTAAGCGCTCAAGAATGTGGGTTTTGACGTTGGCCGAAAATTGCGGACGGCTGCGTACGCTTTCGAGACGCTGCTGAAACCAGCGACGCTGCTCGGAATCGACAATATGTGTAAATTCAGCACCAATCGTGCGGCAATAGGTTTCTTGCAGCGATTGTTGAATTTCGCGCAGAGTAGCCACGGGCTTGCCGAAATTCAGGTCGCTGGTTTGAAACTCGGTATCCAGATCAGCATCCGTCAAACCGTAATGTTGCACTGTCAGGTCAGGCTGTATCGGCCGTACCCACAGGCCTAGCGGGTCAAGGGTAGACGCTTGGTGGCCACGCATGCGGTATGCCTGAATCAGTCGCAACACTTCGACCTGTTTTTTATCATGCTCGGAGCTAACGGCGCCGGCTGTTACAGGCTGGGCACGACGCTGGTTTTTGGCCAGCAGGATGAACTGTTCACGAACAGTGGCATGGGACACATCAGAGCTCAAACCACCCGATTGAACCGGCAGTTTGTCAAAGTAGGTACGCCACTCCTCAGGAACGGCATTAGGATCGTGGAGATAGAGCTCGTACAGCTCTTCTACATAGGCAGCATTTCCACCTGAAAGGTGGGCGCTGTCCCACATGCGTTGCATAACGCTTTGTTGCATGCTAAGTCACCCTTGGTAAGGGAAGCACTACCGGCATGGAAACTCAGTGACTCTTGAAGCCATCAAGCAGCGACTTCGGTAAGTCACTACGGATCCCGCAGATAGTCTGGGCGAACCCAGGAGTCCCTGCTGGTCGTCAATAACTTTCGAAACAGCTTTGTAAGCTGCTTCTCATAGAGTCCATTTGCCCGGGCAAGCCCGGGCAAATGAATTGCAACCTAAAATCAGGTCGCGTTTTGCAGCAACATGCTGCGGATCTGGCCAATGGCGCGGTTCGGGTTCAAACCCTTAGGGCACACATTGGTACAGTTCATGATGTCACGGCAACGGAAGACGCTGAACGGATCTTCCAGGCGTGACAGGCGCTCACGGGTCTGGGTATCACGGCTATCCGCCAAGAAGCGGTAAGCCTGCAACAACGCAGAAGGCCCCAAGAACTTGTCAGGGTTCCACCAGAAGGACGGGCAACCGGTAGAGCAGCAAGCACAGAGAATACACTCGTACAGGCCGTCCAGTTTTGCGCGGTCTTCTGGCGTTTGCAGACGCTCGATGGCTGGAGCTGGTGTATTGTTCTGCAGATACGGCTGAACCTTTTCGTACTGCTGATAGAACAGGCTCATGTCCACAACCAGGTCACGGATGATCGGCAGACCAGGCAGCGGACGGATTACCAAAGTACCGTCCTTGCCGATTTTTTGTGAAATCGGGGTGATACAAGCCAGGCCGTTGACGCCTCCCATGCTCATGCCGTCGGAACCACACACACCCTCACGGCATGAACGACGGAAAGCGAAGGTTTCGTCCTGCTCCTTGATCAGTTGCAGCACATCCAGCACCATCATGTCTTTGCCGCCGATCGCGACGTCAAAATTTTGCATGAACGGAGCGGTATCCTTTTCAGGATTGTAGCGATAAACGCTTACTTTCAAAGTATTAGGCAGCGACATCTTGATAACCCTTAATAAGTACGCTCTTTGGGTTCAAAAGCAGGAACCGATTTAGGCGAGAAGTTGACGGCACGCTTGCCAACAGTCTTGGTTGTCGGGAAGTACATGCTGTGGCACAGCCAGTTTTCATCGTCACGGCTCTCGTAGTCTTCGCGGGCGTGGGCACCACGGGACTCTTTACGCGCTTCAGCAGCAATGGCAGTCGCTTCAGCCACTTCGAACAGGTTTTGCAGCTCGAGGGCTTCGATACGAGCCGTGTTGAATGCGTTGCTCTTGTCGTTGATCTTGACCTTCTCGATACGCTCGCGCAGATCGGCCAGTTCCTTGATGCCCTTCTGCATGTATTCACCAGTACGGAATACACCAAAGTAATTCTGCATGCAGGTCTGCAGTTCTTTACGCAGCGGAGCCACTTCTTCACCAGCCGTGCGCTCGTTGAGGCCGGACAGACGGGCCATGGAACGCTCGATATCGGACTCACCAGCGTTACGGGTGTCAACACCTTCGCGCAAGGCTTTTTCCAGATACAAACCAGCCGCACGACCAAATACCACCAAGTCGAGCAGGGAGTTACCACCCAGACGGTTAGCGCCGTGGACGGATACGGAAGTCACCTCACCCACACCGAACAGACCTTCGATGATTTTGTCTTCACCGCTGGCACTCTGGGCAATGGCCTGACCATGAATGTTGGTGGCGATACCACCCATCATGTAGTGACAGGTTGGAATAACAGGAATCGGTGCAACTACTGGGTCAATGTGGGCAAAGGTTTTGGACAGCTCACAAATACCAGGCAGGCGGCTGTGCAGCACTTCTTCACCCAGGTGATCCAGCTTGAGCTGAACGTGGTCGCCATCTGGACCACAACCGTTGCCGGCCAGAATTTCTTTAACCATGGAGCGAGCAACTACGTCGCGGCCAGCCAGGTCTTTGGCGTTGGGCGCATAACGCTCCATAAAACGCTCGCCATGCTTGTTGATCAGGTAACCACCTTCACCGCGGCAACCTTCGGTTACCAGTACACCAGCACCGGCAATACCGGTTGGGTGGAACTGCCACATTTCCATGTCCTGCATTGGAATCCCGGCACGTAGGGACATGCCCACGCCGTCACCGGTATTGATCAGAGCATTGGTGGTAGAAGAGAAGATGCGACCGGCACCGCCGGTTGCCAGCACAGTGGCCTTGGAGCGGATGTAAACCGTTTCGCCGGTTTCGATGCAGATAGCGATCACGCCAACACAAGCACCGTCTTGGTTCATCACCAAGTCAACCGCATACCACTCGTTGAGAAACTCAGTACCGTGCTTCAGGTTAGCCTGATACAGGGTGTGTAGCAGCGCGTGACCAGTACGGTCAGCCGCAGCACAGGTACGAGCAGCCTGGCCGCCACGACCGTAGTCTTTAGACTGTCCGCCGAAAGGACGCTGATAAATACGGCCTGTTTCGGTACGGGAGAAAGGTAGACCCATGTGCTCTAGTTCGAACACAGCCTCAGGACCAACTGAACACATGTACTCAATAGCGTCCTGGTCGCCGATATAGTCGGAACCCTTGACGGTATCGTACATGTGCCAACGCCAATCGTCGTTGGGGTCGTCAGATGCGATGGCACAGGTAATGCCGCCCTGGGCGGATACGGTGTGCGAACGGGTTGGAAAAACTTTGGTTACCACTGCAGTTTTGTGACCGCCTTGGGCCAACTGCAAAGAGGCGCGCATGCCCGCGCCGCCGCCACCGATGATGATGGCGTCATAAGAAAGAGTACGAATACCAGTCATGGATCAAATTCCCCAAAGGATCTGGATGCCCCAGACGAACAGTACAAACATCAGCACACCACACAGGGCCTGCACCAGAAAGCGGACAGCACCAGCCCACTTACCAAAGGTCATCTTGGTCAGGTAGTCGGTGGTGATGGTCCACATGCCAACCCAAGCGTGCGCACCCAGCGCCACCAGAGTCAGCAGGCTGAATACACGCATCCAGCCCTGGGAGAACAAGCCCTGCCACTGAGCAAAGTCCATATTTGGGTTTGCAATGACATAGCCAAGCAGAAACAGGGTATAAATTGCCAGCACAACCGCTGAAACACGCTGCGCCATCCAGTCATATAGGCCAGAACGCGAAAAGTTTGTTACGTAAGTTACCATATCCACACTCCTGCAAGCAGAATCAATACGGCGGCTACAACCAGGACAGCCTTCGCGCCCTGCTTGCCAGCCTCAAGGGTTTCACCTGCCATGCCCAGATCCATCAGCACGTGACGAACGCCAGCCACAAGGTGGTACAGAAGTGCAGAAAGCAAACCCCAGACTACCAGTTTGACGAAACCGCCACTCAGGCACTCTTTGACTTCAGCAAAGCCCTGCTCTGAAGCAAGGGACTTATCCAGGCCCCACATCAGCACAACAATCCCGAAGAACAGAATCACTCCAGAGATGCGGTGCAGAATGGACGAATACGCTGTAATGGGCAGCTTTATTGTCGTTAGATCGAGATTTATAGGTCTTTGGCTTTTCACGGCATAATCACACTTTGCGAGCCCCAAACAACAGGGCGGTTATCGAAAAGGCACCTTATAGGTACCTGTCTCCAAAGGACGAACTTCAGCAGCAACGAGCGCTTTGCCCGCCTGCCAAGCCGTCCCCGAGTATAGTGCAAAACCGGTCAGTCGTACAACGACAATGTATTCGCCTAAAAGCGCATTGCGCACAATTGACAGACTGACTGAAGATGTGCGCTGACCAAACATGGCATAAGCCTGCAAACCCTGCCTTAGGTTTAAATTGACTTTCGGGCTTATCACTTTATGATGTTCCGGGCTCTTTCGGAGCCGTGACGATTTCAAGCACAATTTAGGAGGCCACATGGCTGACAAAAAAGCGCAGTTGACAGTTGGCGAGGGCAATACCCTTGAGCTGCCCATTTATTCCGGCACGCTGGGTCATGACGTAATCGATGTCCGCACACTGATTGCCAACGGCTACATCACTTACGACCCGGGCTTTATGTCCACCGCTTCCTGTGAGTCCAAGATCACCTTTATTGATGGTGACAAGGGCGTCCTGCTGCACCGCGGTTACCCGATCGAAGAACTGGCCTACAAGTCCGACTACCTGGAAACATGCTATCTTCTGATGCATGGCGAGCTCCCAAATAAAGAGCAAAAAGCAGAGTTCAGCCAGAGCATCATGACCCACACCATGGTCAACGAACAACTGAAGTCCTTCCTGAACGGCTTCCGCCGCGACGCCCACCCGATGGCCGTCATGTGCGGCATCGTGGGCGCCCTGTCTGCCTTCTACCACGACTCCCTGGACAATGATAACCCGCGTCACCGCGAAATCTCTGCTCACCGCCTGATTTCCAAGATGCCAACAATCGCCGCCATGGCCTATAAATACTCTGTAGGCCAGCCCATCATGTACCCGCGCAACGAACTGGGCTACGCAGAAAACTTCCTGCACATGATGTTCAACACCCCGGCAGATATCAAACCGATCAGCCCTGTACTGACCCGCGCCATGGAGCGCATCCTGATCCTGCACGCCGACCACGAGCAAAATGCTTCTACCTCTACCGTACGCCTGGTAGGCTCCACCGGTGCCAACCCGTTCGCATGCATTGCAGCCGGAATCGCAGCCCTGTGGGGACCTGCCCACGGCGGTGCCAACGAAGCTGTCCTGTTGATGCTGGATGAAATTGGCGATGTATCCAACGTACAAAAGTTCATCGACAAGGCCAAAGACAAGAACGACCCGTTCAAGCTGATGGGCTTCGGCCACCGCGTGTACAAGAACTTCGACCCGCGCGCCAAGGTAATGAAAGAATCCTGCGACGAGGTACTGTCCGAGCTGGGCATCCACGACCCACAGCTGGAACTGGCCATGAAGCTGGAAGAAATCGCCCTGAACGACCCCTACTTCAAAGAACGCAACCTATACCCGAACGTTGACTTCTACTCAGGCATCATCCTGAAAGCCATGGGCATCCCGACCAGCATGTTCACCGTGATCTTCGCCATGTCCCGCACTGTCGGCTGGATCTCCCACTGGATGGAAATGCTGTCCGAGCCACACAAGATCAACCGCCCGCGCCAGCTGTATACCGGTTCCGATGTACGTGAGTACGTACCGGTCGACAAGCGCTGATCAATGCTCTTGTAGCTCGATACAAAGGCTGCCAGTGGCAGCCTTTTGTTTTTTTGGCAGCAGGTCTCAGCAGGTCACGCCCTCAAGCCAGCCAATCAACCGGACAGCCTCCTCCCTGCTCTGGCCGCATATATCTGCGCTGGCCGAAAATGCTCCACAAAAACCCGGACGCAACGGGCTGCCAAACAGCAGGCACAGGTTTTTATCGTCCAGATGCAGGCACCTGACGCCAGCCGGCTTGCCATCAGGCATCCCCGGCATTGGTGTATTAATGGATGGCGCCACACAGCAGGCGCCACAGCCGGCACGACACTCCATCAGGTTTTGCTTCCCAGACGCCGGATCAGGCTTGAGGTATCCCAGCCTGAACCGCCCATGCGCTCAATATCCGCATAAAACTGATCCACCAGCGCAGTAACCGGCAAACTGGCATCAATCCTCCGCGCTTCTTCCAGCACCATGGCAAAATCCTTGCGCATCCATTTCACCGCGAAGCCAAAATCAAATTCGCGGGCCAGCATGCTCTGGTAGCGATTGTGCTGCTGCCATGACTGCGCAGCCCCAGCCCCAATAACCTCCATCGCGGCCTGCATATCCAGCCCCGCCTGCTCGCCAAAGTGCAGCGCCTCGGCCAGCGCCTGCAAGAGCCCACCCACGCAAATCTGGTTGACCATCTTGGTCAGCTGTCCGCTACCCACCGGCCCCATCAGCCGGCTGGATGCAGCGTAGGCAGCCAGTACCGGCTCCACCCGCTGGAAAGTCTCCATATCGCCGCCTGCCATAACGGTCAGACAACCATTTTGCGCACCTGCCTGTCCACCGGAGACCGGCGCATCCAGAAAGCTGACGCCCTGCCCGCTACAAAGTGCAGCCAGCTCGCGCGCCAGAGCTGCCGAGGCCGTGGTGTGATCCACCAGACAGCTACCGCTGCGCATGCCTGCCAACACCCCTTCTGCACCCTGCACAACCGACCGCACATCATCATCATTGCCGACGCACACAAAGACTAGGTCAGCCCCGCGTGCAGCCTGTGCCGGTGTCACTGCTATACGCCCGCCGTTGACCGCCTGCCAATCGGTCATTCTGGATGTCGTGCGGTTGTAGACACAAATATCGTGCCCTGCACGGGCCAGGTGGCCGGCCATAGGAAACCCCATGTTGCCCAGCCCGACAAATGCTATTTTTTTCAATTTTCAAGCCTCCTTGATCAGCGCCTTGTACCTGTCAAACACCTGCACTGCGTCCGGCACATGAAGAGAATGTTAGCCAGCCGTCAATTCATGTTTTAATTGTAGTGGCAAACCTTGCCTCATTGACACTTATCAATACGCGCACGGCTTGCTTTGACCAGAATTTCGCCGCTACAGCTAAAAGAGCGCCGTGCGCTTGCTAGCACGTCTGCCCAACAAACGGATGGAAAAATAACCATGAACACAACCACGAGCTCCGCCTACAACTACAAGGTGGTTCGCCAGTTTGCCGTCATGACGGTGGTCTGGGGCATAGTCGGGATGCTGGTAGGCGTCCTGATTGCGGCCCAGCTGGTCTGGCCATCACTGAACTTCGACATTCCCTGGCTGACCTATGGCCGGCTGCGCCCTCTGCACACCAACGCGGTAATTTTTGCCTTTGGTGGCTGTGCATTGTTCGCTACCTGCTATTACTCGGTGCAGCGCACCTGCCAGACCACACTGTTTGCGCCCAAACTGGCTGCCTTCACCTTCTGGGGCTGGCAACTAGTGATCCTGTGCGCCGCCATCAGCCTGCCGCTGGGCTACACCACCTCTAAGGAATACGCCGAGCTGGAGTGGCCAATCGATATCCTGATTGCCGTGGTCTGGGTCAGCTTTGGTGTCGTTTTCTTCGGCACTTTGGTGATGCGCAAGGTCAAGCATATTTATGTGGGTAACTGGTTTTACGGCGGATTTATCATCACCGTGGCCATGCTGCACATTATCAACAGCATGGAAATGCCGGTTATTTCCGGTGGCTTGCTCAAATCTTACTCCGCCTACGCCGGCGCTACCGATGCCATGGTGCAGTGGTGGTACGGTCACAACGCTGTGGGCTTTTTCCTGACCGCAGGCTTCCTGGGCATGATGTACTACTTCGTTCCCAAGCAGGCCGAGCGCCCCATCTATTCCTATCGCCTGTCTATCGTGCACTTCTGGGCACTGATTACCCTGTACATCTGGGCCGGCCCGCACCACTTGCACTACACCGCCCTGCCTGACTGGGCTCAGTCTTTGGGCATGGTGATGTCCCTGATCCTGCTGGCTCCAAGCTGGGGTGGCATGATCAACGGCATGATGACCCTGTCCGGCGCTTGGCACAAACTGCGCAGCGACCCGATTCTGCGCTTCCTGGTGGTATCGCTGGCCTTCTACGGCATGTCCACCTTTGAAGGCCCGATGATGTCGATCAAGACCGTGAACGCCCTGTCGCACTACACCGACTGGACCGTAGGTCACGTTCACGCCGGCGCTCTAGGCTGGGTTGCCATGGTGTCCATCGGCTCCCTATATCACCTGATTCCGCGCCTGTTTGGCCGCGAGCAGATGTACAGCGTCAACCTGATCAACACCCACTTCTGGATGTCGACCATCGGTACCGTGCTGTATATCGCATCACTGTGGGTTAACGGTATTGCCCAGGGCCTGATGTGGCGCGCCATCAACGACGACGGCACCCTGACCTATACCTTCCAGGAAGCCATCGATCTCAGCCATCCCGGTTTTATCGTACGCCTGATCGGTGGCTCCATTTTCTTTGCCGGCATGTTGCTGATGGCATGGAACGTCTGGAAGACCATTGCCAGCGCTGATCCGGCCAAGGCTGCTGCTGCCAACCGCTTTACGGTCGAAGGAGCTCACTAATGCAATCGCATGAGAAACTAGAAAAAAACGTTGGCCTGCTGGCCTTCTTCATGGTGCTGGCCGTCAGTATTGGCGGCTTGACCCAGATCGTCCCGCTGTTCTTCCAAGACGTGGTCAACGAGCCGGTTGACGGCCTCAAGCCTTACACCGCACTGCAGCTAGAAGGACGCGACATCTACATTCGTGAAGGCTGCGTAGGCTGTCACTCGCAGATGGTGCGCCCGTTCCGTGCCGAAACCGAGCGCTACGGCCACTACTCGGTCGCCGGTGAAAGCGTGTACGACCACCCCTTCCTGTGGGGTTCCAAGCGTACCGGCCCAGACTTGGCCCGCGTCGGCGGTCGCTACTCTGACGACTGGCACCGTGCCCACCTGTTCAACCCGCGCAACGTAGTGCCTGAATCCAAGATGCCTTCCTACCCTTGGCTGGTAGAGAACTATCTGGACGGCAAGCACACCGTAGCCAAGATGAAAGCACTGAAAACCCTGGGCGTACCTTACACCGATGAGGACATGCAGGGTGCAGTGGCTGCCGTCAAGGGCAAGTCCGAAATGGATGCTGTTGTGGCTTACCTGCAGGTACTTGGTACTGCCATCAAAAACAAACGATAAAAAACGGATAGCGCCTGCCCACGGCACCGCCTGAGGGCAGGCATCCCGTACACTCATCAAGGAGTACACACCAATGACATCTTTCTGGAGTTGGTACGTTGTCATCCTCACCACGGTCACTCTGGTGGCCTTGGTCTGGCTGGTATTTGCTACCCGCAAGGGCCAGCACAGCGACACCACCGAGCAAACCGTAGGCCATGTCTATGACGGCATCGAAGAGTACGACAACCCC
>JAHAYO010000081.1 GCA_018384595.1 Thiopseudomonas sp. | reverse complement strand
GGCCGCCCACGCGCACGCCATAGGCAATACCGAAGAAAATCAACCAAGCAAACAGCGCCTTGGTCAGCGCGTTACTCCAGGTCATGGCCTGGGCACCATCCATGATGAAATCACCAATGCTGTAAAAAACATTTTGCAGGGCCGAGTCATCTCCGGCCCATTCAGCGAATGCATAAAACATGCTGTACAGGTTGTTGAGCATGACATAAGCGAAAGTCACCAATGTCATGGCCGCCAGCAGGAAGACAATGAAGGCTTCCTCAAAGCGGGCCCATAGCCTAAGTATGGTGTTCATTGAGGGGGCTCTCCAAACGACTAAATTTAAAACGGAACACTTGCGAAAAACCCGGCTTGGGCCAGGTGCTTTGCGAAGGACTCCATGCCTTTTCCACATGTAACAAGCAAGTCCTTTCCTGCCGGCCATGCAGTCACAGCGACTGTGTGACTGCCCAGTGGAGGGCAGCCACACAGTGCACGAACTTACTGGTTGTTGGCTTCCTGGGCCGCCCTGATACGGTCGGCGCCAATTTCGGCTTCAAACTTTTTCCAGACTGGCGCCATCGCATCACGCCACTGTTGGCGCTGCTCCGGGGTCAGATACTGAATCTCGGTTTTACCGGCATCCAGGATGGACTGCTTGTCACGCATGTTCAGCTCGTTGGCGTGGTTGTTCACGTCAACAGTCACTTCGTCCATGATCGCACGCAGCTCGGTGCGTACGTTTTCCGGCAAGCCATTCCAGAACTTGGTGTTGGTAATCACCATGTAATCAAGCAGACCGTGGTTGGACTCGGTAATGAACTTCTGCACTTCGTGCATTTTCTGTGAGTAGATGTTGGAGTACGGGTTTTCAGCACCGTTGACCACACCGGTCTGCAAGCCCTGATAGACCTCGGCAAAACTCATTTTGCGTGGCACGGCACGTACCGCTTTAAACTGCTCTTCCAGTACGGCAGACGCCTGTACACGGAATTTCAGGCCACGGGCGTCTTTCGGCTCCAGCAGTGATTTGTTGGCCGACAGCTGCTTCAAGCCGTTATGCCAATAGCCCAGACCCGTGATGCCCTTGTCTTCCATGCTGGTCAGCAACTCCTGACCGACCGGACCTTTCTGGAAACGGTCAACCGCATCAATGTCGTCAAACAGGAACGGCAGGTCGAAAATCTGGATGGCCTTGGAATAGTGCTCGAACTTGGCCAGGGAAGGCGCAATGATCTGCACATCGTTCATCAGCAAGGCTTCCATTTCCTTGCCGTCACCAAACAGCGAGGAGTTGGGATACACCTCAACTTTCACCTGTCCGGGCAAACGCTCTTCGGCCAGTTTCTTAAACAGCAAAGCACCCTGCCCCTTCGGGGTATGCTCGGCCACTACGTGGGCAAACTTGATCACAATAGGTTCGGCGGCAGTGGCGATGCCGGCTAGACCAAGGGTCACTGCACAGGCCAGAGCCTTGACGGTGGTTTTCAGCATGTTGAAATTCCTCTTGCTCAAACAGGGGCGATTGGGTCGCCAGATTGTGGTGTAGCTGCAGAGCCTGGGCTCGCGGGTCTATAGGCCAGCAAAAACCGAACCGCTACAGCAAGAGTCATACCAAGGTCTTAGGAACGGGGGTTTTTGATGTGGTGGAGCGGGAGGATATAGCCCGTTCAGGGATAGGCACGGCGGGGACGCCGCAAGCACATCCTTGTAGGCTCCTTGCCATGCCTATCCCCCGCTGACGCCGGCAGTCTGTACATGTCTGCATGTTGCAACAGCCTGTCAGTGTGGCAAAAGATATCCCACGCCTTGGCGCTTTGTTCCCGCGCAAAAGCCTAGGCAGGCAGTGTGAAGCGTGCTGTTTGAGCGCCAAGCAACCCTATCGGCGGCGCACAGCTCATCTCAACAAGGTGCAAAACCAAGCAACGACTCAGGCGGAAACCCGCCATCTGCGCCATCAACCTGGCGAATTTCCGCCATGGGATTTTAGGTGCAATCCGTATTTGCGGATTTTGTCGTGCAGGGTTTTACGGGGAACTTGCAGTGCCTCGGCGACTTCGCGCAGCGACGCATGGCCACGCGCCAGCTCGGCGGCAATCAGGGCGCGCTCAAAGGCTTCCACTTGTTGTGGCAAGGACAAGCCGGCAATGGCAGACAGTTCCTGCAGCGGCGTGCTGATGGCCAGCTCCAGCCCCAGGGCAAAGCGTTCGGCAGCATTTTGCAGTTCGCGCACATTGCCGGGCCAGTCGTGACTGAGCAGCAGCGCCCGCTGGGTCGCCGGCAATTCCGGCTCGGCAATCTGATACTTCTGACACGCCTGCGCCATAAAGTGGACAAACAGCGGCAGGATATCGTCCTGGCGTTCGCGCAGCGGCGGAATCTGTACTTGGACCACATTCAGCCGGTAATACAGGTCGCTACGGAAACGGCCTTCGTCGGAGGCCAGCAGCAAATCTTCCTTGCTGGCGGCAATCACGCGGATATCCAGCGGAATCAGCTGATTGGAACCCACCCGCTCGACCACGCGCTCCTGTAACAAGCGCAGCAGCTTGACCTGTACTTCTAGGCTCATGCTTTCGATTTCATCCAGAAAAATCGTGCCGCCTTGGGCGTACTCAAACTTGCCAATACGTTTTTTTTGCGCACCGGTAAAGGCACCCGCCTCGTGCCCAAACAGCTCGCTTTCAATCACTGACTCGGCCAGCGCGCCGGCATTGATGGCCACAAAGGGCGCGTTGCGCCTGGGTGACAGCTCGTGCAGGGTGCGCGCCACCACTTCTTTCCCGCTGCCCGTCTCACCCAAAATCAGCACATCGGCATGCAGCGGTGCCAGCGCTTGTATCTGCTGACGCAAACGCTGCGCTGCCGGCGAATGGCCCAACAGGCGTTCGCCCAGCTGTTGTTGCTCATCCAATGCTAGGCGCAGTTGACGGTTTTCCAGCACCAGCCGCCGCACATCCAGCGCCCGACGCACGCTGTCTAGCAGCAGGTCGCTGGCAAAGGGCTTTTGTAAAAAGTCATAGGCACCAGCACGCATGGCCCGTACCGCCACCGGCACATCACCATGGCCGGTAATCAGAAGCACCGGCAGCTGGGCGTCGAAGTCGTGTAACAGCTCCAGCAACTGCAGGCCATCCATGCCGGGCATACGAATATCACTAACCACCACCCCGGCCCATTGCGGTGCCAGCGCCGTCAGCAATCCCTGTGCGCTGGCGCAAGCCTGCACGCGCAGACCTGCCAGTGCGAAGGTCTGGCACAGCGCGGTGCGCAGGTGTTCGTCATCATCCAGCAACAGCACTTGGGTATCAGCAGCAATTTCCAGCATCAGACACCATCCTCACGGGCTTGCAAATTTACGCTTGAATCAATGGGCTTGAGGTACAGCTCTACGCAGGCACCGCCTTGGGCACAGTTGGCAAACTCCAGTCGCCCACCCAGCGAGCGGATCACCGAGTCGCAAATGGCCAGCCCCAACCCCAGACCACGGGCGCTGGTTTTGGTGGTAAAAAAGGGCTCGCGGGCCTGCAGCAGCGCATCCTCGCTGAATCCTTGGCCATTGTCACGAATCAGCAGGCAAACCCAACCGTCGTGCTGGCGAGTAATCAGCTCAAGGCGGCGTGGCTGCGCCTGTTCAGCCAGTGCATCCAGCGCATTGGCCAACAGGTTGCCCAACACCTGACGCAAGCGGGTTTCGCCCGCCTCAACCCAGAGCGTGGCATCAGGAATATCGCGGCTGATGTCTACCCCCAGCTCGTGTCCGCGATTGGCCAGCAGCGCCAGCGCATCCTCAATCGCCGGCTGCAGCGCCACATGCTCGGATGCTTGCGGGTCGCGTCGGGCAAAGGCGCGCAGGTGTTTGATGATTGAAGCCATGCGGTCGGTGAGTGCGGTGATGAGCTCTAGGTTATTGCCGGCCTCGGGCCAGCGCTGTTGTTGCAGAAAAATCTTGGCGTTATCCGCATAGCTGCGAATGGCAGCCAGCGGCTGATTCAGTTCGTGGCTGATGCTGGCCGACATCACGCCCAGCGCGCTGAGTTTGCCGGCCTGCACCAGCTCATCCTGGGTGCGCAGCAACGCTTGGCGGGTATTTTCCCGTTCTAGCACTTCCTCACGCAGACGCTGGTTGAGGTTTTGCAAATCCAGCGTGCGCTGTTCGACACGCTGTTCCAGCTCGCGGCGGGCATCGGCCGCCAGCGCGATACGTTCCAGATAATGCCGGCGACGCTGCATCAACAGACCCAGCACCAACAGCAGCGCCAGCATGCTGGCAGTGGCCACTGCCATAGCAGTACGCACCTGCACCGCCAGTGCTTGGCGCGGCACCAGTACGCTAACGGTCCAGCCGGTTTGTGCAAGGGTTTGCTCAAAGCGCAGCCATTGGTTTTCTTGCAGGGCTAGCGCCTGCGGCTCTGTGCTGGCATAGGGACGAATTTGAGCCACCTGCGCCAGCTCTGTCGCATTAAGCGGACGGCTGGCACGAAAGCGCCAGTCAGCCTCCGAGGCGAGGATCACCACGCCACGATTATCGGTCACGATCAGTCGTTCGGGCGCAGCCCCCCACAGGCTTTCGGTAAAGTCCAAATCCACCTTGACCACCAGCACGCCCACCACCACCTCATCCACATACACCGCATTGCCAACATAGTAGCCGCGCTTATCCGAGATATTACCCAGCCCAAAAAAGGTACCGGTGCGCTGGGCCAGTGCTTCGGTAAAGTAGGGGCGAAAGGCAAAGTTGTGGCCGACAAAGCTGCGCGCATGCTGCCAGTTGGAGGCGGCAATTGCGCTGCCGCTGGTGTCCAACAAATACACCACATCAGCACGAGTCTGCTGTTGAATGCGGTTAAGCAGATGATTAGCCGCTTCGCGGGCATCGGCCTGCTGCGGATTGAGCAGAGCGTTTTGCACCTCGGGCAAACGGCCCAGAATCGGCGGCAACACCTCATACTGTTTCAGGGTGCCACTCAGGTTGGCTACGAATAGGTCCAGCGTCTGCGCGTTTTTGCGGCTTAGGCTGTCTAGGTAATAGCCCTGTACCAGCGCATGCAGCGGCCACAACAGCGCCAGCATGATTCCAGCCAGAAATACGAAAAAACGCCAGCGCAGCAACAACGACATTCAGGCTCCCAAACATGCAAAAGCGCCATGGTACACCCGAATAGCGCGCACCGCCGCCCCGACTGGCCAAGCCGAGGTAAAGGTCTTAGAATTGCCGCTCGCACCTGTTACGGCAGGTTTTCGGGTTCCCTCACCCCGCTTCAAAAAGGTGGTTTGCATGTTGTCTCCTGCTTTGGCGCATCGGCGCACGACACTGGCCGCTTTGGTCGGCTTCCATGTACTCATCATCATTGCCAGTAACTATCTGGTGCAGTTTCCCATGCAGCTGTTTGGCTGGCAGACCACTTGGGGCGCGTTCAGTTTTCCGTTTATCTTTCTGGCCACCGATCTGACCGTGCGCCTGCTCGGCAAGCAGCCAGCACGCAGGGTGATTGCACAGGTCATGCTGCCGGCACTGCTCGTTTCCTACCTTGCGTCCACCTTATTCCATGAGGGGCAGTTTAACGGCTGGGGCGCGCTGGCCAGTCTAAATGCCTTTGTGTTGCGTATTTCGCTGGCCAGCTTTGCCGCCTATGCGGTAGGCCAACTGGCCGATATTCAGGTGTTTGATCGTCTGCGCCGTCTGCGCCAGTGGTGGATCGCGCCGACCGCCTCAACCGTGTTCGGTAACCTGCTGGATACACTGGTATTTTTCAGCGTGGCCTTCTGGCACAGCAGCAATGCCTTTATGGCCGAGCATTGGGTCGAAATCGCGCTGGTTGACTATGTGATCAAGCTGGGCATCAGCCTGCTATTTTTTGTGCCGCTGTATGGCGTCTTGTTGGCGGCGCTGACCCGTATATTGGTGCTGGACAAACGCCAGCTGTACGGGCGTGCCTGAGCGGCTCAAGCGTGCCTGAAAACCACGACTGACGCTTAGAAGTCGTCCAGTTCAGGCTCGGCCGCAATGCGGTGTTCTTCATTGGCCCAGGCACCAAAATCAATCAGGCGGCAGCGCTCGCTGCAAAAGGGCCGCCACGGATTATCCGCAGACCACACCTGCTGTTTCTGGCAGGTCGGGCAACTGACCTGCGGTGCCTGCTTGGGGGCTGTCGGGTTGCTCATGTCTCACCTCGTAACTGTTGCACATACTGTTGATGCAGGGTGGCCACCTGCTGCTCCAGCGCCTGCTGGCTGCCGTCATTGCGAATAACATCATCGGCATAGCGCAGTCGTTCTTCACGGGCGAGCTGCGCCGCCAGAATGGCGCGCACCTGCGCCTCGTCCACGCCGTCACGCTCCAGTACCCGCTGCAACTGCAACGCCTCGGGTACATCCACTACCAACACCCGCTGTACGCGCCGATACTGACCACGTTCAATCAGCAGCGGCGAAACCAGTAGCGCATAGGGCGAACGCGCCATGGCCAGATTGTCGTCAATGGCGCGGCGAATCAGCGGATGCAATAGCTGCTCTACCTGCTGACGCTTATGCGCATCGGCAAAAATCTGCTGGCGCAGGGCGGCACGATCCAAGCGGCCATCGGCCTGCAACAGCTGCTCGCCCAACAGCGTCACCAGCCCCTGCAATCCAGCAGTACCCGGTTCCACTACCCAGCGTGCCGCATCGTCGGCATCCACCACATGCACGCCCTGCTCGGCAAACAACGCGGCGGCGGCGCTCTTGCCACTGCCAATACCACCGGTCAGACCGACCAACCAAGGCATTTTCATAGCAACCTCGCAGATTGCGCGCCAGTTCTAGGGTTTTTCATCGGCTATGCCTTATGCTTGCTGCTGGCCCTTCAACCCCGTCAGACGACAAGGATTTGCCCATGCTTCGTTCATTTGTGTTTACCTGCACCGCCGTGCTGGCTCTGGGTGCCCTGCCTGTTTTGGCTGCAACACCCGCGCTGGAAAATACCGAGCGTGACAGCTACCTGAATCAGCTCAAGCAGCAGCATGTCACCACCAGCGAACGCACCGCGTTGCTGGCACAAGCCAACAACCTGTTAAGCCAACATGCGCTGTTGCGCGGCTATCAGCTTGACCAGCCGCAGCCACAGGATTTTCTGTTCAGCCTACAGCTGCCTGAACCCGGCGTGCTGCGTATTCGCGAAGAGCGCACAGGCAGCGATGGCGCGCTACACATCAAAAACCGCTCGCTAACGGTGTACGGGCTGAATCCTTTTTTCGATTATCAATGCAAAAAACGCCAGCCCGACTGCTCCATTTTGCACGAAAGCCAGCAAACGCCCCTGCTGCGCATTGTGCGCAGGCCAGAGGCCGCTGCCGAGCTGGCTAAGGTGCTGTCGTATCTGATGCGCGATATTCAGCGCGATTGAGGTTTTTGCCTGCCGGCTGCGCGCCCGCTGCGTTAGGCACGTAGCCGATCAACCACATGCCACCGCACCGTTATGACGCTCAAGCCAAGCCAAACAGCCGCTTGAGTTCAGCGCCCGGCTCTTTGGCGCGCATAAAGGCCTCGCCGACCAAAAAGGCATAGACGTTGTTGATGTGCATCAGATCAACATCAGCCCGCTGCAGGATGCCGCTTTCGGTAATCACCAAACGATCCCGCGGAATACGCGGCAGCAGCTCCAGCGTGGTGGCCAGCGATACCTCAAACGTATGCAGGTTGCGGTTATTGATGCCCACCAGCGGGGTGTCCAGCACATTCAGTACCCGTTCCAGCTCATCGCCATCATGCACCTCGGCCAGCACATCCAGCTGATGCTCTTTGGCCACGGCTGCCAGATCTTGCAGCTGGACATCATCCAGGCAAGCGGCAATCAGCAGCACGCAGTCAGCCTCCAGCGCGCGGGCTTCAATAATCTGGTAAGGGTCAATCATGAAATCCTTGCGGATCACCGGCAGCTGGCAGGCAGCACGGGCTTCTTGCAGGTAACGATCAGCGCCCTGGAAAAAATCAATGTCAGTCAGCACCGACAGGCAGGTGGCACCAGCGGTCGCGTAACTGACGGCAATGTCGGCGGGCCGAAAATCCTCGCGCAGCACGCCCTTGCTGGGTGATGCTTTTTTAATTTCGGCAATCACCGCCGGCTGGCGTGCTGCTGCTTGCTCCTGCAGTGCACGGGCAAAGCCGCGCACCGGGCTGGCCGCCGCGGCCTGACGCTCCAGCTCATCCAGCCCAACGATGCGACGGCGCTGCGCCACTTCTTCGTGCTTGCGCTCAATGATTTTTTCCAGAACGGTTGGGATGCTCATGTCCGCGACTCCTGCCTGAAAACGGATGTAAAGGATATCAATTCGGTGAGTTTTTCCAGCGCCAGCCCGGTGTAGAGGGTGTCGTGGGCGCGTGCCACGCCTTCTTTCAGGCTGCTGGCAATGCCACTGACATACAGGGCGGCACCGGCATTGAGCGCAATCATGTCCGCCGCTTTGTGGGCATAGGGCAGCTCGCGCGCATGCAGCACATCATGGATCAGCGCGTAGGATGCCTTGGCGTCCGCCACTTCTAGCCCAATCAGCGACTGGCTGTTGATACCGAAGTCTTCCGGCTGGATACGGTACTCGCGCACTTCGCCATCCTTAAGCTCGGCCACATGGGTGGGTGCGCCCAGGCTGATTTCGTCCATGCCGTCCTGTGCATGCACCACCATCACATGCTCGCTGCCCAGCCGTTGTAAAACCTCGGCCATAGGCCGGCACAGCTGCTTGCTGAACACGCCTATCACCTGATTTTTCACGCACGCCGGATTGCTCATCGGGCCCAGAATGTTAAACAGGGTACGCAGACCCAGCTCGCGGCGCGGGCCGATGCTGTGGCGCATGGCACCATGATGGGCCGGGGCAAACATGAAGCCCACGCCCACCGTTTCGATGCAGCGCGCTACCTGCGCTGGAGTGAGGTCCAGATAAACACCGGCGGCTTCCAACAGGTCGGCGCTGCCGCTGTTTCCAGATACCGCACGGTTGCCATGCTTGGCCACATGGCCGCCTGCAGCGGCGACCACAAAAGCAGCAGCGGTGGAGACGTTGAAGATATTCATGCCGTCGCCGCCGGTGCCACAGGTGTCAACCAGGTGCGGCGCATCAATCTGTACCGGCTCCACCAGCTCGCGCAACACCTGCACCGCGCCCACAATCTCGCTGATGCTTTCACTTTTCATGCGCAGCGCCACCAGAAAACCACCGATTTGTGCATCGGTACACTGGCCCGTCATGATTTGGCGCATCACCGCCGTCATTTGCTCGGTGGACAGGTCCAGATTACCCACAACCCAGTTAAGGGCTTCTTTGATATCCATGCGGCCTCCTTACAGCAGCTCTTTGCGCAGTTGAGCTGGGCTTTTCGGCGACAACAGCCCCGGCGCTATGTCGAATACAGTCTTGGCCCCGATATCACCCAGTCGCGCCAGCTTGTGTACCGCACGGGCATAGGCCACCAGTACGCTGGCGGTAAACTCGGGGTTGCTGCCCAGCTTGAGGGAAAACTCCATCACCTGATCATTGTTCTGGCCGCTGCTGCCGCTGCGGATGACGAAGCCGCCATGGGGCATGGCGCTGTGCTCGGCCTGCAGCGTGCCTTCGTCAATAAAGTGTACGCGGGTGTCGTAGTCGGCAAAGTACGCGGGCATGCTGACAATCGCCTCGCGCACCTGCTCGGGGTTAATGCCGTCTTCTAGCACCACATAGCACTCGCGCACATGCTTGTCGCGGGTTTCTAGCTGTGGACGCTCACCGCTGCGCACGCGCTCAATCGCGGTGGCAGACGGAATGGTGTACTGCACGCCGGCCTTAACACCTGGCACGCGGCGTACCGCATCGGAGTGGCCTTGACTCAAGCCCTTGCCCCAGAACGTGTAGGTTTCACCCTGCGGTAGAATGGCTTCACCCACCAGCCGATTAATGGAGAACAAGCCTGGATCCCAGCCACAGGACAGCAGGTACACATGCCCCGACTGCCGGGCCGGCTGGTCTACGCTGCTGTAATACTCGGGAATGCTGGCATGGGTGTCGTAGCTGTCCACTGTGTTGAACAAAGCAGCTATGTACGGCCCCTGCTCTGGCAGGTCAGATTTGGAGCCGCCACACAGGATCATCACATCCACATGCTCCTGGTAGTTTTCGACATCCTGCAGGCGGTAGACCGGCACTTCGGGGTTGAGCGGTTCTACGCTGAAGGGATCACGGCGACTAAAAATGCCGACCAGCTCCATGTCGGGGGACTGAGCAATCGCCGCTTCCACCCCACGCCCCAGATTGCCATAACCGGCAATACCTACTCGAATTCGGTTTGTCATGTTGATGCCTTGTCGTCTGTATTTAAATACCGGTGAAGCGCAGCCTGCCGCGCAGGCTGGCACAGTAAAATTACGTCCCTTGCGCCAGTGCCACTGCCTTAAACATGGCCCGTCGCTTATTGAGGGTTTCCTGCCATTCATTTTCCGGTTTTGAGTCGGCCACTATGCCAGCGCCGGCCTGCACATGCAAAACGCCGTCCTTGATAATGGCCGTGCGGATGGCAATAGCCATGTCCATGTTACCGTTCCAAGCCCAGTAGCCCACGGCACCGCCATAAATGCCGCGCTTAACCGGCTCCAACGTGTCAATGGTGCGCAGCGCATGTAGCTTGGGTGCGCCAGACAGCGTACCGGCTGGCAGGATCGCCTTCAACGCATCCATGGCGCTGAGTCCATCGCGCAGCTCACCGGTGACGTTGGAGACAATGTGCATCACGTTAGAATAACGCTCGACCACCATACGCTCGGTCACCTGCACGCTGGCTGCATCGGCCACCAGCGCCACATCGGCGCAGCCCAGATCAATCAGCATTTCGTGTTCGGACAGCTCTTTGCGGTCCGACATCAAATCCTGCTCCAGCGCCAGATCTTCGGCTTCGCTGGCACCCCGCGGGCGCGTGCCGGCAATCGGCCGCACCGTAACCAGACCATCCTCCACCCGCACCAACACCTCGGGCGAGCTGCCAACCACATGGAAGTCACCCAGGTTAAAAAAGTACATATAAGGTGTGGGGTTGAAACAGCGCAGCGCACGGTACAGATCAATCGGCGCAGCGGCAAACGCAACCGACATGCGCTGGGAAATCACCACCTGCAAGGCATTGCCGGCATGGATATCGTCACGGATGCCCTGCACCGCTTGCTCAAAGGCTTCACGGCTAAAGCTGGAGGTAAAATCAGGCTCCGGCAGATCTGCACGGTCCAGATCAATACCCAAGCGTGGCGTCAGCGGCTGGCGCAAACGCTGCATCAACTGATCCAGCTGCTGCTGCGCCTGCTGATAGGCGTCGGGCTGATGCGGATCGGCCAATACAATCAGGTGCAGCTTGCCGGCCAAGTTATCAAACACCACCACCGCATCCGACAGCAGCAGCAGGATATCCGGCGTTTGCAACGGGTCAGGCTGTGGGCAATCGCCCAGTTCGGGCATGGCATAACGCACACTGTCGTAAGCAAAATAGCCAACCAAGCCGCCGTTAAAGCGCGGCAAGCCAGGCACGTCAGCTACCTTCAGCCTATTTTTGAACTGCTCAACAAAATCCAGCGGGTTGCCAGTCTGGTGCGACTCGATAATCTGATCATCACGGATCACCTGTACCTGATTGCCACTGACCTGCAAGCGGGTACGGCACGGCAGGCCAATAATGGAATAACGGCCCCATTTTTCGCCGCCTTGGACGGACTCCAGCAAATAAGACCAAGGCGCATCGGCCAGTTTCAGGTAAATCGACAATGGAGTATCAAAGTCGGCCAGGGTGGTGCGGGAAACGGGAATGCGGTTGAAACCGCGCACGGCCAACTGCTGAAAGTGTTCGTGGGTCATGACAAAGGCCTCAATGAGAGGTGGCAGGAAAACAGGTACACAACACGAGATGTCGCCGGAGGCGACCAAAGAATAGTTAGGCGCAGCAGCGCCAGCGGTGCCAGACCGCAGGGATAGAGCAGAAGTCGGATGTGCGTAAAGTCACCGGAAAGCGCCTTTGGCAGATGTGTCAGAGGTAGAACCTTAACGCAGCGACGGCCAGCGTGCAAGTGGACATAGGCCATGGGCGAGCGCTCAGGGATTAGAGCAGCTCGCTCAGGCTGTCAATCACCAGAGTCGGCGCATACAGGCGGATATCTTCGCCGTGGTTGTAGCCATAGGTGAGCGCCACGCAGGCTACACAGGCGGCGCGGGCGGCCAGCACGTCATTGCGCGAATCGCCGACAAATAGGCTGTGCGCTGCGCTGACCCCAGCCTGTTGCATCACATGCAGCAGAGCTGCTGGATCAGGCTTTTGCTGCGGCAAGGTATCGCCGCCGATAATCCAGCGAAAATAGCCGTCCAGCTGCTGTTCCTGCAGCAAATCAGGAATAAAGCGCGCCGGTTTGTTGGTAATCAGCGCCAGCTGCACCCCAGCATCGCGCAGCGCATTCAGGCACTCCAGCACGCCGGGATAGCGCACCGTATGGCCATGGCTTTGTGCATAGGCATCCATAAACAGCGCCAGCGCCCTGTCAGTCAGTGCATCCTCTACGTCGTCATGCTGCAGCTGGCCCGCCAGTGCACGGCGCACCAGCACCCGCGCACCGTTGCCGACCCACTGACGCACCTGCTCGACACCGGCCTGCGGCCGATTCAGTTGTTGCAGCATCACATCCACTGCAGCGGCCAGATCAGGCACCGAATCAACCAGGGTGCCGTCCAGATCAAACATCACCAGCTGCGGCAACTGACCGGCAAACAGGTTGCGCAGTGTTTTCACGCGCGCACCTGCGCCAGTTCGGCACGCATCTGACGGATCACTTCGGCATAGTCGGGTGCGTTGAAGATGGCGGAACCGGCCACAAAGGTGTCGGCACCGGCCTCGGCAATGGCGCGAATGTTTTGCACGTTGACGCCGCCGTCGATTTCCAGACGAATGTCACGACCGCTGGCATCAATTAGGGCGCGGGCTTCACGCAGCTTATCGAGCGTAGCGGGAATAAACTGCTGCCCGCCAAAGCCCGGGTTGACGCTCATCAGTAGCACCATGTCAACCTTGTCCATCACGTACTTGAGCACGTCCAGCGGCGTGGCGGGGTTAAACACCAAGCCGGCCTTGCAGCCGCCGGCCTTGATCAACTGCAGCGAGCGGTCAACATGGTCGGAGCCTTCGGGGTGAAAGGTGATGTAGCTGGCACCGGCTTCGATAAAGTCGCCAATGATGCGATCCACCGGTCGCACCATCAGGTGCACGTCAATGGGTGCGGTGACACCGTATTTGCGCAGCGCAGTACACACCATGGGACCAATGGTTAGGTTAGGCACATAATGGTTGTCCATCACGTCAAAGTGAACGTAATCGGCACCGGCGGCCAGTACGCGGTCAACGTCCTCACCCAAACGGGCAAAATCAGCAGACAGAATGGATGGAGCAATAACAAAGGGTTGCATGAGAGCCTCGGTTCAAAAAATTACTGTTCGCGCCACAGCTCGTCCAGATCCTTGAAATCCCAGTCTTCCCTAGATTCGCGTGCGGCAATGGCGTCGCTGCAGTGCACAGCCGCCAAATTGACGACCTCGCGTTCAATATGCAGGCCGGATTTGGTCGAAAAGAACACCTTGACCTTGGGGACCAGCAAGGACTTTTCGTTCTGCTCAATAACCACCGCCAGACGGCCGCTCTTCAGGCGCACTAATGAGCCAACGGGATAAATACCTACGCTGCGCACAAACGCCTGGAAAATTTGCGGATCAAAATGCCCGGTCCATTGCGCCATGCGCTGAACGGTTTCAGACGGCCCCCAACCCAGCTTATAAGGGCGATCAGAGGTCAGCGCGTCATACACATCACAGACGGCTGCCATGCGCGACAATAGGCTGATTTGATCACCCTTGAGGCCACGCGGATAGCCGCTGCCGTCCATTTTTTCATGATGCGAATAACAGGCTTCTAGCACCGCACGGCTGACCGGCTCACTACCCTTTTGCAGATAGCGCACGCCGTATTCGGGGTGGCGTTTGATTTGCTCGAACTCGTTGTCGGTCAGGCTGTCCGGCTTGTTTAGAATGCCGTCATCAATCGCCATCTTGCCGACATCGTGCAGCAAACCGGCCATACCAGCCTCGTGCACTTCGTCATCTTCAAAGCCCAGTTGACGCGCCAGCGCAATCATCAACGCACTGACCGCCACCGAGTGCATATAGGTGTATTCGTCCGCCTGTTTGACCCGCACGATGCTAAGCAGCGCATTGGGATGACGCAGCACCGACTGGGTAATCTCGCTGACCACACGCTGGGTTTGCTCGGTATTAAGCATCTGCCCCATGCGCACTTCGTTAAACATGCTGGCGACCGCTTCCTTGCTGCGCTCGCAGATTTTGGCTGCACGCCGCAACTCATCGGCGATGTTTTCGCGCACGGGCTGGGTGGCAATGTCGTGTAACACCTGCTCGCCACGCTCGCGGGCCTCTTCAGGCGTTTCACCTTCCACGCAATCCAATCCCTTGCTGGTATCAATCCAGATTTCGGTGACCGAACTGGCCTGTAGGCGTTCAAGGTCATGCGGGTCTTGAAGTAAAAAGCCGCTTTTCCAGAACGGGTGATCCATCCAAGAGCCGCACAGTTCGTGTATGTGCATGCCCATAATGACACTGGAAACAGGAACTTTTTTCAGCATGTCACTCACCCGAGCCTTTACAGGATTCAAACAAGAGATCGTTTACAGAGATTTCAGCAGCGACTGCACCGCCGTAATGGCCTGCTGCAATTGCTCAGCATTCTGGCTGCGCAGATTAATATGCCCCACCTTACGGCCGGGCTTTTCTGCCTTACCATAGTTGTGCACATGGGTATCGGCCAGCGGCATTACCTGCTGGTTGCTCGGCATGCGGCCAATGCAGTTAAGCATGGCGCTGTGTCCGACCCGCGCCGTGCTGCCCAGCGGCAGGCCGGCAATGGCGCGCAGATGGTTCTCAAACTGGCTGCACTCGGCACCTTCAGTGGTCCAGTGACCGGAGTTGTGCACCCGTGGGGCAATTTCGTTGGCCATCAGGCCGCCTTCCACCTCGAAAAACTCGAAACCCAGCGCGCCAACATAGTCGAGTTTTTCCAGCACGCGACGGGCATAGTCTTCAGCCAGCGCCTGCTGTGGATGCTGATCGCTGGCCACCGACAGCACCAAAATGCCGTCTTGGTGGGTGTTGTGCGTCAGCGGATAACAGGCGATCTCGCCGCTACGGCCACGCACGGCAATAACAGATACTTCGCCACTAAAAGCAACGAACGCCTCCAATAGGCAGGGAACAGCGCCCAATTCAGCATGGGCACCGGCAACATCCTCAGCCGTGCGCAGTACCTTCTGGCCCTTGCCGTCATAACCCAACGTGCGGGTTTTCAGGATCGCCGGCAGTCCCAGCTGCGCAACGGCCTCATCCAGCTGCTGCTGCGACTCAATATTGGCAAAACCGGTAACCGGAATATCCAGTTCGCGAAACATGTTTTTTTCGTTCAGGCGGTCACGCGCCACTCGCAGCGATTCAGCGTTGGGAAATACCGGCACATGCTGCGCCAGGTAAGCGACGACCTCTGATGGCACGTTTTCAAACTCGAACGTGACCACATCCATGCTCTTGGCCAGCTGCTCCAGCTCGGCTTTGGCGTCATAGGCAGCGCACAGGTGGTTGCCAACCGGCGCGGCACAGGCATCAGGGGCTGGGTCAAGAAAGCTAAACTCCATCCCCAACGGCGTACCGGCCAGCGCCAGCATACGGCCTAGCTGGCCGCCGCCAATCACACCGACTTTCATCATTCAGGCCTCGCGCGGATCAGGATTGTCCAGAACATTCTGCGTCTGCTGCTCACGGTACTGAAGCAGCGCATCGCGGATAGCTTCGTTGTCGCTGGCTAACATACTGGCCGCCAACAGCGCCGCATTAACCGCACCAGCACGACCAATCGACAGGGTACCAACCGGTACACCCGCTGGCATCTGCACAATCGACAGCAGCGAATCTACGCCAGATAGCATGGAGGACTGCACGGGCACGCCCAAAACCGGCAGATGGGTCTTGGCCGCGCACATGCCTGGTAAATGAGCCGCGCCACCGGCACCGGCAATAATGACGCGAATGCCGCGCTGATGGGCCTGCTCGGCATAGCCGAACAGCAGATCGGGGGTACGGTGGGCGGACACCACCTGTACTTCATGGGGGATGCCAAGGGCTTCAAGGGTTTCTACCGTGTGGCTCATGGTGGACCAGTCTGACTTGGACCCCATAATGACGCCGACCAGTGCGCTCATCTGTCTTGCCTCGTTGCGGGTTGGCCGCTGAGAATGCGGCACAAACAATAAACCACGCCCGAAAATCTGTGTGTGCTGTTTTCCGGTAGCGTGGTTGCGAAAAATAAGGCGGTATTATACTGGAAGCCGCAGAGCATGCACAGGGCGGGATATTTCTTGCTGCCACGCTTTGGTGGTTTGGCGTGGCGGTAATCTCGGCACCATGGGCAGGACATCCATCGCCCTGCGCGAAATATCCGCCACACGAACAAGGCATCTTCACCCGAACGAAACACCTGCCACCCTGCGCAAAATCGCAGAGCCCAGCACTTGCAACAACACCACCGCGCCGCACAAAGCCTACCTCTCCCCCCACCTCGGCAGCATATCCTGCGGAATCTGCAGCAGATTAAGAATCCGCGCCACCACAAAGTCCACCAGATCGTCCACCGACTGTGGCTGGTGATAAAAACCGGGCGAGGCAGGCAGGATAACGGCACCGTTCTGGCTCAGTCTGAGCATATTTTCCAGATGGATGCTGGAAAAAGGCGCTTCACGCGGCACCAGAATCAGCTGACGACGCTCTTTGAGCGCCACATCGGCGGCACGCTCAATCAGATTATTACTGGCACCGACGGCAATCGCCGACAGCGTGCCCATGGAGCAAGGTACCACCACCATGGCCGTGGGCGCACCGGAACCAGAGGCAACCGGTGCCATCCAGTCTTCCAAACCGTGCACATGGATCTGGCCCTCAGCAGCGCCCGTGTATTCATTGAGAAAATGCTGCATAGCCTGTGGCTTGGGCGGCAGTTGCACCTCGGTTTCGGTGGCGGTCACCAACAGGGCTGCCTTAGAAACTAGAAAGTGCACCTCACGCTCTTCCTGCACCAAGCAGTCGAGCAGGCGCAAACCGTAAGCCGCGCCGGAGGCACCGGTCATCGCTAGGGTGATGCGTTGCGGGCCGCTCATCTTAAGCCTCCAACAACTGCTTGAGTTTTTGCGGCAGCCCAGCAAAGCCACCATTACTCATCAGCACCACATGCGTACCCGGCTTTTTCAGCCGCTGAACCGCCTCAATAATAGCGTCCACGCAGCCCAGCACTTGCGTTGGCACCGGCGCGTCAGCAACCGCCGCCGCTAAATCCCAGCCCAACGTATCTGCGGCAAACCAGATCACCTGATCCGCGGCAGCCGTTGAGGGGGCCAGCCCTTCGCGGTGCGCACCCAGCTTCATTGAGTTGGAGCGCGGCTCAATCACGGCAATGATCTGCTCATTGCCCACGCGATGACGCAACCCTTCCAGCGTGCTGGCAATGGCAGTGGGGTGATGGGCAAAGTCGTCATACAGGCGCACGCCCTGATTATCGGCCAGCAACTCCATGCGTCGCTTTACGCTCTGGAAACGAGCCAGCGCCTCAATCGCCTGCGCCGGCAGCACACCCACATGGCGGGCGGCGGCAATAGCGGCCAGCGCATTGGCTACGTTGTGTTCACCGGTCAACTCCCACTGCACCCGCCCCTGTTCCTGCCCCTCAAACAGCACCACAAAATCGCTGCCATCGGCACTATTCAGGCGCACCTGCCACTGACCGCCGACACCCGTGGTTTGCGTAGGCGTCCAGCAGCCCCGCTCCACCACCTGTTGCAGTGCGCCTTCGGCCGCCGGATAGGTCACCTGACCATTGCTAGGCACCGTGCGCAGCAGATGATGAAATTGGTTCTGGATCGCGGCAAGATCAGCAAAAATATCGGCATGATCAAACTCCAAGTTATTCATCACCAAGGTGCGCGGCCGGTAATGGACAAACTTGGAGCGCTTGTCAAAAAAGGCGCTGTCGTACTCGTCCGCCTCCACCACAAAAAAATCGGTGTCGCCAATACGCGCCGATACGCCAAAATTCTGCGGCACACCACCAATCAGAAAGCCAGGTCGCATGCCGGCATGCTCCAAAATCCAGGCCAGCATGCTCGTGGTTGTGGTTTTGCCATGGGTACCCGACACCGCCAGCACCCACTTGCCCTGCAGCACATGATCCGCCAGCCACTGCGGGCCAGACACATAGGGCAAGCCCCGATCCAACACATATTCGACCGCCGGATTGCCGCGCGACAGCGCATTGCCGATCACCACCCAATCTGGCGCGGGCTGCAGGTGCTCCGGCAGATACCCTTGCATTAGCTCAATGCCCTGCTCTTGCAGCTGCGTGCTCATGGGCGGATAAACATTGGCATCGGAGCCGGTCACCCGGTAACCCAACTGGCGCGCCAAAATGGCCAGCGAGCCCATAAACGTGCCACAAATACCTAAAATATGGATGTGTTTGCTCATTTTTGCCTCGATATGGCGTGAAAACAGGCGGGCGGGTGCCGCAACAATAGGGTTTAGCGGCGTGCATAACCGTCCGCCGCCGTGGCTGACAGGCACTGCCTGCGTGAATAGACTGCCGATAGTCGGCAGCGGCCGCAAAGATGCCGGCAAGTCTACCCGAGTTTTCCGTCTTTGGCTGGGCACGCAAAGGCCTGCGGCCTTTGTCTTTAATCCGGCGTGCCATTATAATTCCCGCACTTTTTCCTCAGATACGGATTCGCCATGAGCTATAGCAAAATCTCCGCCGGCAAAGACCTGCCCAACGACATCAACGTCATCATCGAAATTCCCGCCAACCACGCACCCATCAAGTACGAAGTCGATACCGATACCGACGCTCTGATGGTTGACCGCTTCATGGCCACTCCAATGTTTTACCCAGCCAACTACGGCTTTATCCCCAACACGCTGGCCGACGACGGCGACGCCCTCGACGTGCTGGTCGTAACGCCCTACCCTGTTGCGCCCGGCTCAGTCATCCGCGCCCGCGCCGTGGGCGTGCTGAACATGACTGACGAAGCCGGTGGCGACGCCAAGCTGATTGCCGTCCCCCACGAAAAGCTGACCCAGCTGTACAACGACATCCACGAATACACCGACCTGCCCGCATTGCTGCTGGAGCAGATCAAGCACTTCTTCGAGAACTACAAAGACTTGGAAAAGGGCAAGTGGGTCAAAGTAGAGGGCTGGGACAACGCAGCCGCCGCCCGCGACGCCATCACCAAGGCCGTTGCCGCCTTCGGCAAGTAACAAAAAAAGCCGGCACCGCGCCGGCTTTTTTACGCACCAATACTTTCCCCCACCTTATTGCCATCGCTTGTTGCCATAGAGAGCACCATGACCGCGCCATCCCACCTGCAGGCCTATCAGGCCTTTTGTGAAGCCCGTATCAGCCCGCTGCTTGAGCAGCTGTTCCAGCCACCGTGCGCAGATATGACGCGCCTGTACCAGGCCATGGCCTATAGCGTGCTCAATGGCGGCAAACGGGTGCGCCCCCTGCTGGTGCTGGCCAGTTGCGAAGCCCTCGGCGGCACAGTGGACGATGCGCTGGCAGCCGCTTGCGCTGTGGAGCTGATCCACGCCTACTCGCTGGTGCACGATGATCTACCGGCAATGGACGACGATGCTCTGCGCCGCGGCCAGCCCACCACCCATATCGCTTTTGATGAGGCCAGCGCCATTTTGGCCGGTGATGCCCTGCAAACGCTGGCCTTCGAGGTGCTCACCGACGACCAACTGTGTCCGCTTGGCGACACTCAGCGCTTACAGATGATACGCGTCCTGTCCCGCGCTGCCGGCGCTGCCGGCATGGTCGGCGGGCAAGCCATTGATCTGGCTGCCACTGGCCAGCATGTCAATCAGCAACAGCTAGAGCGCATCCACCGCCACAAGACCGGCGCACTGATCAGCGCCAGCGTACAGCTGGGCGCGCTGGCCAGCGGTCAGTCTTGCTCGCAACAGCTGGACGCCCTACAAACCTACGCCGCCGCCATCGGCCTGGCTTTTCAGGTGCAGGACGATATTCTCGATATTACCGGTTGCACCGAGACTCTAGGCAAACAGCAAGGCAGCGACAGCCTGCAGGACAAATCAACCTACCCGGCTCTGTTGGGGCTGCAACAGGCACAGGCTTATGCGCGACAGCTGCGTGATGAAGCCTTACATGCGCTGTCCTGCTTTGATAAAAAAGCCGACATCCTGCGCCAACTGGCTCACTACATCATAGAGCGCAAGTCCTGAGTCCTTAAGGAATGGCAGAGCTTGGACAAGTAAAATTCAGGCATAAAAAAAACGCCCAACCTGTAGGTTGGACGCTTCTTGTATGGTGGGTCGTGCGGGGTTCGAACCTGCGACCAATTGGTTAAAAGCCAACTGCTCTACCGCTGAGCTAACGACCCATAAATGGTCGGGGTAGAGAGATTCGAACTCCCGACATCCTGCTCCCAAAGCAGGCGCGCTACCGGACTGCGCTATACCCCGAAATTTGGCTCCGCGACCTGGGCTCGAACCAGGGACCTAACGATTAACAGTCGTGTGCTCTGCCGACTGAGCTATCGCGGAACTTCAACCAGCTGGACTTCCTTGCGGTGTTCCCTGCTGATGGCGCGACATATTACCAGAATTTTTCTGCCCGTCAAGCCTCTGCAAAAACTTTTTTCACCGACCGCATCCCTGCCCTGTCGCCGCTATGCTGCAAGCCATGCCGGCGGTACACTTACGCAACACCTATTATTATGACGTTACCATGCGCCGAACCAAGCAAGACGCCGACAAGACTCGCGCAGCCATTCTTGAGGCCGCCGAAACCCTATTTTTAGAACAGGGGGTTGCCAACACTTCGCTGGAGCAGATCGCCCGCAAGGCGGGTGTGACCCGGGGTGCTGTTTACTGGCATTTCAAAAATAAAGCAGACCTATTCCACGCCATGCTTAACCAAGTGCGGCTGCCTGCCGAGCAGATCGCCGCGCGCATTCGCCTGTGTGACCCTCAAGACCCCGTGATGGGGCTGCGCAATCTATGCTGCGAGGTCATGGCCAATCTGGTACGGGATGCTCGCAAACGGCGCATCTTCACCATCCTGATGCGACGCTGCGAGTTTACCGACGAGCTACGCGAGGCCGAACAACGGCATCAGGATTTTATCAACCAGTTTATCGACCTGTGTACCGAGCTGTTTACCGAGCCTGCTGTGGCGAAGAGACTGCAGACAGGTCTCACCCCCCGCCTAGCCGCCGTCGCCCTGCACTCGCTGCTGATTGGCCTGCTCAACGACTGGCTGCGCGACCCCGAGTTGCTGGATGCGGAAAACACTCAGCCCTATCTGGACTGCCTGTTGCGCGGTATTTTTCAGCAATGGCCGGCTGCGGCTGGCAACCACCCGCCGCAGCCATAGTCACTAACGTATATCCTGCCGGACGCTGGCAAAGGTGCGCGGCCAAGGCTTGTTGCGTTTAACAGCCTCGGGCAACTGCTCAATCGCGCTGCGCGCCGCCGCCGCATTGGCAAAACTGCCGTAGGTCACCACATACAACGACTGGCCGTTATGCTGTTTGCGGAAATAGTGATACTGCCCACCATTGCTCTGCACAAACTGCCGTGCGTTTTGCTCGTTGGCGGTGGCAAACACCTGCAAGGTAAATTGCTGTGCCGGCTGGCCGGCATACCAGCCTGCTGCATTTGCCGGTGCCGCTGCGGGTGCTGTAGCCGCTGCCGGTTGCTGCGGGGCACGGGCTTGCGGCTGCGCCTGATTGCGAGCGGCTACCGTATCGGCCACTTTGGGGCGAGCCACCTCAGCG
Source organism: Thiopseudomonas sp. (assembly GCA_018384595.1). Classification (GTDB taxonomy): domain Bacteria; phylum Pseudomonadota; class Gammaproteobacteria; order Pseudomonadales; family Pseudomonadaceae; genus Thiopseudomonas. The sequence continues at coordinate 10,550 of JAHAYO010000081.1, read as the reverse complement.
GGTTTAGCGGGCGCGGGCCGTGCTGGCTCCACTGGCGTAGCCGGTACGACCGGTACGGCTATTGATTCTGGCGCAGCTGCCGCCTGTACGGGCGCTGGTGCAGTCGGTGTTGCTACCTGTACCGGTGCTGGATTGACGGCCGGTGCCGCTGGCGTTGCCGCCTGCACCACCGGCGTATCCAATGTCGGGCGCAAGGCCGGCTGCACGCCGGGCCGAGGCGGTAGCTGTTCCTGTCTGGGAGTTGCCACGCCTTGGGTTACTGGCGGCACCGCCGCAGTATCCTGACTGCCGGCAGACAAATCCAAGCTCACCCGGCGCTGGCCGCCGTTGACCACGCCAGGCTGCGCCGAGGGCGATGCAGCACCCAGTGCCGGCCGTGCTGGCTCTGCTTTGTCGCTGGAATCATCGATCTGATACCAAGCAAAGATAAATATAAAAGCCACCGCCAGCAGTGCAGCCAGGTGACGGTAAGGCAGTGGCGAGCCAGTGCGCGCAGCCGAGCGCGCCGGAGCAGCGGGCCGCTGAGCCGGTCTATCCAGTCGCGCTAGTAACAGTTCTTGCGCAGTCTGGTTGATAATTCCTGGCCATCCTTTGCCTTGATCCAGCAGCACACCCAATTCATGGTCGGTAAACAGGTCCAGATCGCTGCCGGCACTTTGCAAGCGCTGCTGCAGGTAACCTTCTACCTCATCGTCCGTCCACGGCTCCAGCTCGATCAGATGGTACTCCAGCCCTTCCGGCTGCTGTGCCAGTGCCTGTAAGCGGTTTTGCAAGGCAGGCTCACCAAACAGGAACACGCGGCAACGTGATTGCCCGTCACCTTCCGACAAGCGCTGTAGCAGCGTCAGCGCCGAATCATCCAGCAATTCGGCATCATCCACTAACACCTGCACATCCTTGCCAGCCAGCGCCGACTGGCCGGCTGCACGGAGCAGCAGCATGACATCACCGCCGCTGACCTGCAGTGCGTAGCTTAGCTGCTGCAAAATGCTGCCCGCATCGCCCTGCTTGAGCGCCGACACCACCACGTTCAATGCGTTGTCCTTGCCGGCTGCCGCCATGGCGTGGCGCAGCACGGTTTTACCGCTGCCGCGCGGGCCGGTCACCGCCAGCAATAGCTGGCTATAGCGGGAAAAGTGAATCAGCTGCTCCAGCACCTGGCGACGACCAGGTTTGTAAAACTGAAAACTGCTGCTGCCGGGTGCAAAGGGGTCGTAATTCAGTCCAAACTGCTGAAATACGGCGTTGCTATCCTCTCGGATACTCATGGCGTTTACCTGTTAGCAGCCCGCCACCAGGCGAGCATAGTCGGAATTTAAAATATCGTTCAGCAGGGTGTCATCATAGTCGGCGGTGACCACGGCCTGCCCCAGTTGCTTGAGCAACACCAGCCGGATCTGGCCGTCCAGCGCTTTTTTATCCACCGCCATGTGGCGCAGAAAATCCTCGGCATCCATTGTGTCTGGCGGCACCACCGGCAAACCGGCTCGCAGCAAAAGCGCCACACCACGGGCAACGTCCTGATCACTCAACCAGCCCATCTGGCGCGACATGTGCAGCGCCATTACCGTGCCCGCTGCCACCGCCTCGCCATGCAGCCAATTGCCATAGCCCATTTCTGTTTCTATGGCATGGCCAAAGGTGTGGCCCAGATTGAGAATAGCGCGAATACCGCCTTCACGTTCGTCCTGGCTAACCACCTGCGCCTTGGCCTGGCAGGAACGTTCGATGGCCTGCGTCAGTGCTTGGTCATCCAGTGCATTGAGGGCCGGCATTTGCTGCTCCAGCCAGCCCAGGAAGGGTTCGTCACAAATCAGGCCGTACTTGATCACCTCGGCCATGCCGGCAGCCCGCTCGCGCTGCGGCAGCGTTTGCAGGCTACGGGTATCAATAATGACGGCCTTCGGCTGATAAAAGGCCCCCACCATGTTTTTTCCCAGAGGATGGTTGATGCCGGTTTTACCACCTACTGACGAGTCAACCTGTGACAGAAGCGTAGTGGGCACCTGGATAAAATCTACGCCGCGCTGGTAGCAGGCCGCAGCAAAGCCGGTCATGTCACCAATTACGCCGCCACCCAGTGCAATCAGGCAGGTTTTACGGTCGTGACGATCCTGCAACAGGCCGTCAAAAATCAGTTGCAGGGTTTCCCAGTTTTTGTGGGCTTCGCCATCCGGCAGGATAATTTCGGTCAGCTCGCGGTCATGCAGCGCTTGGCGCAGGGTATCCAGATACAAGGGGGCCACAGTGGTATTGGTCACAATCGCGACCTTGCGGCTCTTAAGGTACGGTCGGTACAGCTCCGGGTTGCCCAGGATGCCGGCACCAATATGGATGGGGTAGCTGCGTTCAGCCAGGTCAACGGTGAGGGTACGCATGGAGGTTTCCGTGGTTCATCAAAACAGACTGCCGATGATCACCGCAGCCGTCTTACAAATCAAGCTGCGCGAGGACTTCCTGCACCACCATACGGGGCGGCCGGATATCGGTTTCGATCACGACATCGGCAATAGAACGGTAAAGGGGGTCACGAATGGCAAACAGGTCCTCAAGAACCTGTCGCGGGTTGTCAGTCTGCAGTAGGGGCCGATTGCGGTCGCGTGCGGTGCGTTCCAGTTGGTGGTCCACCGACGTATGCAGATAGATGATGGTGCTACCAGCCTTGAGCAATTCGCGGTTGACAGCACGCAGTATGGCACCACCGCCGGTAGCCAGCACCAGACCCTTGCCCTGCATCAGCTCGGCAATGGCCTGTTGTTCGCGGTCACGAAACCCTTGTTCGCCTTCCACCTCGAAAATCAGCGGAATGCTGGCACCGGTTCGCTCTTCGATAACTCGGTCGGAATCCTTAAACTCCAGACCGAGCTCGCGAGCCAGCAGCCGACCGATGGTGCTTTTGCCGGCCCCCATCGGCCCAATCAGGGTCAGGTTGTGTTTCAACATCAGTTATTCAGGGCTACGCCAGTGCCCGGCATGATGCGCGGCGTGATGAAGATCAGCAGCTCGGCCTTGTTCACCACGTTCATGTTGCGCTTGAACAGACGGCCCAGATAAGGAATGTCACCCAGCACCGGCACCTTGTCTACGCTTTCCTGGCTTATTTCGGAGAATACGCCGCCCAGTACCAGGGTTTCACCATCGGCAACCAGCACCTTGGCATTAACCTCGTTCTTGTTGATCGGCGGCACGCCATTCAGCTGGTTGGCAAAGTCCACCTCGTCTTTGGTCACCTTCACATCCATGATGATACGGTTATCCGGTGTAATCTGCGGGGTGACTTCCAGCGACAGGGTAGCTTCCTTGAAGGAGGTGGTGGTCGAACCGCTGGAGCTGGCCTCTTGATAAGGAACTTCCTTACCTTTCATGATCTTGGCGGTTTCTTTGTCGGAGGTAATTACCTTGGGCTGCGATACCACGTTGCCCTTGCCGGTTTTTTCCATGGCACTCAGTTGCAGGTCCAGAATGGCACGGTTGGAAACAAAACCAATGCCCAGGCCCGAGGTTGCAGCATTGGCGCCCAGGTCAACAAAAGGCACGGGTGAACCACTGTCGTTTACAGGCAATGTGCAGCGACCGGCAAACGGACCACATGAAAAGCCTTCTTCATCTTCAATGCCCAGGTTGCCGTCCTTACCAAATGCATTCCAGTTGCCGCTACCAGCGCGAAACGTCCCTCCCCAGCGCACACCTAGTTCCTTGCCATAATCATCATAAGCTTCAACAATACGTGCTTCAATCATCACCTGGCGCACAGGAATATCCAGCTGAGCAACCACACGGCGCAGCTCGTCCAAGCGGTCTTGGGTCTGGTAGGCAATGATGCTGTTGGTACGATCATCCACTGTGACCGAGCCGCGGTCGGCGGAATCAGCATTATTGGTTACCGACTGGAACAATCCCGCAATCTGGCTTGCACTGGCATAGTTGACCTGAATCAGCTCACGGCGCAGCGGGGCCAGCTCGGCGATTTGTTGCATGGCCTCCAGCTCTTGGCGCTCGCGGGCAGCTATTTCATCAGCCGGTGCCACCAGCAGTACGTTACCCACTTTACGCTGGGCCAAGCCCTTGGTTTTCAACACCAACTCCAGCGCTTGGTCCCAAGGCACGTTTTGCAGGCGCAGGGTAATGTTGCCCTGTACGGTATCACTGGCCACCAGGTTGAGGTCGGTAAAGTCGGCAATCAACTGCAGTACGGAACGTACGTCAATATCTTGGAAGTTCAGCGACAGTTTGTCACCGGTGTAAGTGAAACGGTCGGCGTCACGCTTTTCTTTTTCCTGCTTACTCATCGGCTTAACGCTGATGGTCATGCGGTTGTCGGCCTGATAGGCCATATAGTCAAAGTCGCCAGACGAGTCGATGACAATACGGGTGTTGCCGTTCTTCTCAGTAGCTTCAACAAAACTGACGGGAGTAGCGAAATCCTTAACGTCCAGTCGCAGGCGCAACTCATCCGGCAATGCCGTTTTCGGGAAGCTCAGCTCGATCTTATTGCCCAGTTCACGCACATCAGGACTGCCGGCCGTACTGCTCAAGTCAATCAGCACGTTGCCTTCACCCTGCTCACCGCGCTGGAAGTCGATGTTGCGAATGGCGCGACCGGCCATGACCGGCGCTGGTTTGGTCACTTGGGCAGGTGGCTGTACTTCGTTACGGGTTACACCCTCGCCCACAACCACATAGAGGTTATTGCCCTCAACACGGGTGTTGTAGCTGGTCAAGCTAGTCAGGTTGATGATGACGCGGGTGCGCTGCTGCGCCTCGACCACCGTCACACTGCGGGTATTGCCGCTGCCCAGCTCTTGGTGCTTATTTCTCAGCTTGTTGCTGACCCCTGGCAAATCCAGCGCAATGCGCGCAGGCTGGTCAATGGTATAGCCGCGTGGTGCTGTTACCGGCTCATCAAAGGTCAGCTTCAGCTCGACACGGTCACCGGGCAAAGCAGCCACATCCAGCGCGGTCAAGTCAGCGGCCAGCGCGGCTGAAGCGGAAACGGCCATTAAGGCTGCCAGCGAACGCGATATCAGTTGAGTCTTCATGGTCCAGTTCCGTTGTATTTTCCAGTTAAGTGTTTGCATTGTAATTTACCTTATGAGCGTTCCTGCAGCGGCAGGGTATGCGGCCGCTCAAGCCAGCCGCCCTCGCCATCCGGGACAATCTCGACCAGCTCAATGGCATCGGCCGTAATGGAAATGATTCGCCCGTGATTGCGCCCCATGTAATCACCGACCTTGACGCGATGCACACCATCGCCGCCACGAACCAGCGCATAAGCGCCCTCTTTATGGTTGGCTAGGGTGCCCACCATGACAAACGATTCGAGGTTGAAGCCTTCCAAGAACTCCTGAACCCGTGTTTCGTCGGGCTTGACGCCCGTGTTGCCACGCTCCTGACGGGCCTGCTCAAGCTTGAGCGGCGGCTGGAACGGGCTACGCAGCCCAGTTGCCCGATAAGTAAAGGGCTCATATACCACTTCTTTGGGCATGGGCTCAATTTTGCCACGCGGGCGCGAGCGCACTTCGTCCATGTATTCCTGCAAGTCGGTAAACGAGCCGTCACCGCAGCCAGCCAACACGGCAGTCATTGCGGCCAGCACACCAAAACGCATCATTTTTTTCATCGGGCCTGCCCCTGCTCGTTATAACGGTAGGTTTTAACCTGGATATTCATGGCCAGTCGTCCGCCGCTGCTCTTATCTTTGGCTGGATCGATCTGAAAATCATGCAGGGTCACGATACGCGGCATACTGGCTACCGCACTGACAAAGGTCGCCAGTTCGTGATAGCCGCCAAATACCTTGACCTGAATCGGCAGCTCAACATAGTACTGCTGGGCAAGCTCGGGGAGCAGGCGAATTTCTTCAAACTCAAGGCCCGAGTTTAGGCCGGCACTGGTAATGTCTTCCAGCAGGCCAGGCACTTCGGTATCACTGGGAAGCTGGCGCAACAACTTGTCGAAGGACGCCTCCATCAACACCATCTGTTCTTTGTAGGCATCTAGGTTGGCAGCTTGGCTAACCTTGGACTCAAAGGTGCTCTTCAGTTCAGCTTCTTTCGCCTGGTAACCCTCAAGGCTGCTCTGCAAGTCCTGCAGGTGCAACATATAGCCACCCACCAGCGTCAATACCAGTGCGAACACGCAGGCAATGGCCTTGATGGGCGCCGGCCAGACGCCTAGGTTATTAACATCCAGATTGCTGTAATCGGTTTCTTTCAGGCTCTTGATCCAGTCATTCAGGTTCATTTCTGCGCTCCTTGGCCTGCTTCGTCTTCATGCGGCTTGGTCTGCTGCACTGTCAGCTTGAACTGGCTGGCTTCCTGGCCATCAAGCTCCAGCGCCTTGACCTCGGCCAAGCTGGGTGCGGCCAGCCAGTCAGAGGCATCCTGACGGCGCATTAGACTGGAAATTAGGTTGTTGCTCTCGGCTGCACCCTCAAGCGAGATGTGCTTACCGCTCATACGCACGGCAGTGAAATAAACGCCCTCGGGAATGGTGCGTGCCAGCTGGTCAAACACGTGCGACGCAATTGGTCGGTTGCCCTGCAGGTCCTGAATCACCTTGGTCCGTTCAATCAGCTCTTGGCGTTTCTGGCGCAACTCCTGAATTTCTTTAATGCGAGCATCCAATGCTTGGTTTTCGCGCTCAATGAAGCTGTTGCGCGACAGCTGCTCGCTGATCAGGCTTCCGTACACTTGGTCACCTACAAATATCACGGCGGCCCCCAAGATCACCATACCAATCAGAGTAGCGACAAACTGTTGCTTGCGTTGCTCCCTCAGCTGTTCGCGCCAGGGCAGAAGGTTAATACGTGCCATCAGTCAAAACTCCTCATTGCCAGGCCGCACGCAATCATCAGCGCTGGCGCATCACTGGCCAGTGCCTCTACGTTTACCTTGCTGTCTACCGCCATGTGAGCGAAGGGGTTGGCGATCACGGTTTCGGTGCCAATTACACGCTGCACCATGGTGTCCAACCCAGAAATCGCCGAGCTGCCGCCCGCCAGCAAAATGTAGTCCACTTCAGTCAGCTGACCGCTGGCAAAGAAAAATTGCAGCGCGCGCGAAATTTGCTGAGCCACGGTTTCTTTAAAGGGTTCCAGCACTTCCTGCACGTAGTCATCTGGCAAACCGCCACGCTTTTTCGCCAGCCCGGCCTCTTCGTAAGACAGACCATAGCGGCGCTGAATCTCGTCAGTGAGCTGCTTGCCGCCAAACATCTGCTCGCGGGTATAAATAGTCTCTCCCTTGTGCATGATGCTAAGGGTCATGGTGGTGGCCCCAATATCAACCACTGCTACGGTCAGGTCTTCGCCGCGGCCACCCAGTTGCTCGGCAACCAGAGAGAAGGCGCGCTCCAGCGCATAAGCTTCGACCTCAACTACCTTAGCCTTGAGCCCGGCCAGCGCCAGCGCCGCTTCGCGGATTTCGACGTTTTCCTTACGGCAGGCCGCCAGCAGCACAATGTCACGGTTCGGCGTACTGGAGGGCCCAACAACCTCAAAATCCAGCGCCACTTCATCAATGGGATAAGGGATGTACTGGTCAGCCTCAAGGCGCAGCTGGGTTTCCAGCTCTTCCTCGTTGAGCCCAGGCTCCATCAGAATTTGCTTGGTGATGACCGCCGAGCCAGATACTGCCACCGCGGCATCCTTGACGCTGGTGCGTGCCTTGCTGACCAGCTTGGCCAGCACTTGGCCAACCAGCTCTAGCTCAGCAATGTTGCGGTCGGAAATGGCATTGGGCGGCAACGGCTCGACGGCAAAGGCTTCCACCTTGTAACCGGCGCCGCTACGGCTTAGCTCGATGAGTTTGGCCGAGGTTGAACTGATATCAATCCCCAGCATGGTGTTTGATTTCTTTTTTAAGAGCCCTAGCACGACCGAATTCCTATCAGCATCCGTCACTTACAGACGTTTTATGGTTTTTCACATTAAATACCACTCTAGCCTGAATCGCAAATGGCTTCCAGACAAAAAAAGCGCTTATAATGTGCCCTTTACATGTTCGCATCGCCATCTGCCACCCTAACCTGTTAATTTTTATTGGGAATCAAACTGCCTTGCTGCTCATCCTCAAGTTCCTTTTAGCTTTGGTTATTGCGTCAATTTGTGGAGTAGTCCTCAGTTTGTCCGGCGCCTACCTCTACCTGAGCCCCAACCTGCCCTCCATTGAGTCGCTACGCCATATCGAGCTGCAGATGCCGCTGCGCGTGTACAGCCAAGACAACCTGCTGATTGAGGAGTTTGGCGAGGTGCGCCGCACGCCCATCCGCTTTGACGAAGTGCCGGCGGATTTTATCAACGCTTTGTTGTCGGCAGAAGACGATAATTTCACAAAACACCATGGTGTTGATCCAGGCAGTCTTTTGCGGGCCGCAGGACAACTGATCAAGAGCGGCCGCATCCAGACCGGCGGCAGCACCATCACCATGCAGGTAGCGAAAAACTTTTTCCTGACCAGCGAACGCAGTTTTTCGCGCAAAGCCAACGAAATATTGCTGGCGCTACAAATTGAACGCGAACTGAGCAAGCAAGAAATTCTCGAACTCTACATCAATAAAATTTACCTTGGCAATCGCGCCTATGGTATCGAAGCGGCTGCCAACGTCTACTACGGCAAGTCAATAAAAGAGCTGTCTCTGGCACAGATGGCCATGCTGGCCGGTTTGCCCAAAGCGCCATCGCGCTACAACCCCATTGCCAACCCCGCGCGCAGTATGGAGCGCCGCGACTGGATTCTCGGGCGCATGCTCAAACTGGGCCATATTGACCAAGCACGTTACGAGCAAGCGGTTGCCACCGGCCAGGAAGCCAAGCTACACATCAAGCACCCGGATGTCCATGCGCCCTATGTCGCGGAAATGATGCGCCTTGAAATGATTGAGCGCTACGGCAGCGAAGCCTATACCAACGGTATGAATGTTTACGCCACCACCCCAGCCGATCTGCAAGAACATGCACAGCAGGCCGTGTTGCGCGGGCTGGTTGACTATGACCGCCGTCACGGCTATCGCGGCCCTGAAGCCCAGATTGTTAAGCGGGCCGACTGGCCTGCCGCGCTGCGCAACAGCAAGCGCATCAGTCAGTTTCAACCTGCCATTGTCACTGCCGTGGAACAAGACGGCATTTTTGTCATGCTGGCCGACGGCAGCGAAGATCACGTCAGCTGGCAAAGCATGCGCTGGGCCGCGCCCTTTCTGAGCAATTCCAGTCACGGTGCCGCGCCGCGCAACCCAGGCGCGGTGGTCAAAGAAGGCGACCTGATTCGCGTAGTGCGTGACGATCAGGGCCAGCTTAATTTTTCGCAGCTGCCCAAAATCCAAGCTTCACTGATTTCAGTTGATCCGCACAGCGGTGCCATCAAGGCGCTGGTCGGCGGCCTGTCGTTCGAGCAAAGCCACTACAACCGTGCCACCCAAGCCCAGCGTCAGCCCGGCTCCAGCTTTAAGCCCTTCATTTATAGCGCCGCACTGGATGCAGGTTTTACCCCCGCCACCTTGATCAATGACGCGCCCATCGAAATTTTCGAGCCGGGCATGAAAGAAGCCTGGCGACCGAAAAACTCCGACAGCAACTTTCTCGGCCCAATCCGCCTGCGTGAAGGCTTGTACCGCTCGCGCAATATGGTTTCCATCCGCGTGCTGCAGGATATTGGCATCCCCTATACCCGCGACTACATCAGCCATTTCGGCCTGAAGAAAGAAAACCTGCCACCCAACCTGTCATTGTCGCTGGGCTCAGCCACACTAATTCCCATGGATCTGACCACAGCCTGGGCCGTATTTGCCAATGGCGGCTACAAAATCGAACCCTATATGATCGAGCGCATCCACGACCGTGACGGACACCTGATGTACCAAGCCAGTCCGGCGGTCACACCCCATCTGGCCAGCCAGCTGGCCTCCGTTGAAGGCAGCCAACCGCCCAGTCTGGCCGAACCTGTGATTGATAGCCGCACAGCCTTTCTGATCACCGACATGCTCAAAGATGTAATCAAGCATGGCACCGCCCGTCGCGCCCTATCCCTTAACCGCACCGATTTGGCCGGCAAAACCGGCACCACCAACGATTCGTTTGACAGCTGGTTTATTGGCTACAACCACAGCGTGGTCACCTCGGTATGGGCCGGCTTTGACCAGCCCGATAGCTTGGGACGCCGTGAATACGGCGGCACCATCGCCCTGCCCATCTGGATTGATTACATGGAGCAGGCGCTCAAGGGCATGCCAGCCAGCAATCAACCCGAGCCAAGCGGCCTAAGCAGGCTACGCATCGATCGCGAAAGCGGACTGATTGCCTCGCCCGGCAGTAGCGAAACCTACTTTGAGGTTTTCAAACGCGAGGACACCCCGCCACGCATGGACGAATTTAGTCCGGTCTTCGAATACGAAGCCCCGCCCGGCAACCCACGCACGCTGCCGCAAGACAATCTGTTCGATCTATTCTGATCTGTCACTGCACACGCACAAAAAAGCCGGCTATCACACAGCCGGCTTTTTCAGATCAGGTGGTATTAAACCTGCTTGAACACATCATCTACAGATTCCAGCGG
>JAHAYO010000075.1 GCA_018384595.1 Thiopseudomonas sp. | reverse complement strand
ACACTTTATAATGCGGGACTTACGGACTCATAGCTCAGCTGGATAGAGTACTCGGCTACGAACCGAGCGGTCGGAGGTTCGAATCCTCCTGAGTCCGCCATCTTGGCAACGCTGCCCCAGAGGTGTTCTGGTTAAACTCACCGTATGGACTCATAGCTCAGCTGGATAGAGTACTCGGCTACGAACCGAGCGGTCGGAGGTTCGAATCCTCCTGAGTCCGCCATATAAAAAGCTTGCATGTATTGCAAGCTTTTTTTTTGCCAGAAATAAAATTCAGGGTGCCGGCAGGCAAGCCGGTTGCTGTTCAGCTACTGATCCCAAGCCCAGTTAGCAGGCGAAAGGCTGCGCGTGCGTGCGGGGAGGCCAAACATGAACGAATCAGACAATAAAAAACCCCAGGAGCGCCTGCAAGAACGTTTCGCGCAGGTACTTGAAACCCTGCAGCGCCTGCAAGAACTTGACGAACTGCATGGCCCCCTGCGTACCGAAGCGAGCGAGCAGGGCCAGTTACTCGCGCAGTTGCGCGAACGGTTGACCGAGCTGCACACGGCAGATATTGCCTACATCCTCGAAGGCTTGCCGCTCGACAAGCGTCTCACGCTGTGGCAACTGGTTCACTCGGATATCGACGGCGATATCCTGCTGGAAGTGTCTGACGCAGTGCGCGAGACGTTGCTGGCCGATATGGATCAGCACGAAATGCTGGCGGCGGCCCGCGAACTGGATGCTGACGAACTGGCGGAACTGGCCTCTGAATTGCCGCAAGACGTTGTGCTGGAGCTGATGGAATCGCTGGATGCCATGCAGCGTGAGCGAGTGCGTTCAGCGTTGTCCTATGAGGACAATCAGGTCGGTGCCATTATGGATTTTGAAATGGTTACCGTGCGTGAAGATGTGGCGCTGGAGGTGGTGCTGCGTTATTTGCGCCGGCTCAAAGAGCTGCCGGATCAGATGGACAAACTGTTTGTGATCGACCATGCCGGCATCCTCAAGGGCGTGTTGCCGATTCGTCGCTTGCTGGTCAATGATCCTGATAAAAAAGTGGCCGATGTGATGGCCACTGACTCGGTTACTTTTCATCCCGATGAAGAAGGTATTGATGCCGCCGAGGCGTTCGAGCGTTATGACTTGGTGTCGGCCCCGGTGGTGGACCGTTCTGGCAAGCTGATTGGCCGTCTAACCATTGACGAGATGGTTGACCTGATTCGTGAGGAAACCGAAGGTGAGGTACTGAGCCGTGCCGGTTTGCGAGAAGAAGAAGACATTTTTGCTTCAGTGTGGAAATCCATTGCCAACCGTTGGGCCTGGCTGGCGGTCAACTTGGTAACGGCCTTTGTCGCCTCGCGGGTAATTGGTGTTTTTGAAGACTCAATCGAAAAACTGGTGGCACTGGCGGCGCTGATGCCCATTGTCGCCGGTATTGGTGGCAACTCCGGTAACCAGACCATCACCATGATCGTGCGCGCCATGGCGCTGGAGCAGGTGAGTACCGGCAATACCAATCGACTGCTGAAAAAAGAGCTGGGCGTGGCCTTTATCAACGGCATCATCTGGGGTGGCGTGATCGGGCTGGTGGCCTGGTTGCTGTATGACTACTTTGCCCTTGGCATGGTGATGATTGCCGCCATGACGCTTAACCTGCTGCTGGCGGCCTGTATGGGGGTGTTGATTCCCATGACCATGGTACGGATGGGGCGCGACCCAGCGCTAGGTTCTAGTGTGCTGATTACCGCGATGACCGACAGCGGCGGTTTCTTCATCTTCCTAGGGCTGGCCACCCTGTTTCTGCTCTGATTGCCCGCGCTGCGGGCATTATTTGTCTCCTGTCAGCCCGTCCATTGTGTAGTGCATAAAAAATTTGCCTACACATTTTGTACGGGCTAAGGTTCCCCACGCTTCGGGCCGCTCGGCCGGAGCGTTGATCACTACTGCAAGATATTCGAAATACAACACGCTTGTATCGTAGACAAAGGAGCCTTTATGACATCCAGCCAGCTTTTGTTGGAGGGCCTGGAACTCGTGCTGATCGGCATGGGCTTGGTCTTCATTTTTCTGGTATTGCTGATTGGCTGCATCCGGCTGATGTCGCTGCTGCTGCAGCGCACAACTGTGCAAGACAGCGTGCCTGTGCTGGCCACTGCCACCGTAGCTTGCCCGCTGCCGGATGCCGATACCCTTGCTGCCATTCAGGCTGCTGTGCATCAGCACCGCAACCGTCACGCATGACAATTACAAAAACTATGGAGTCAGTACAATGACCGCGAACACACGCTTGGGCATTACCGAAGTGGTATTGCGCGATGCCCACCAATCCATTCTGGCTACCCGCTTGCGTCTGCAAGACATGCTACCGATTGCGCCGAAACTGGACCGCATTGGTTTCTGGTCGGTCGAGACTTGGGGCGGTGCCACCTTTGACGCTTGCATCCGCTATCTGGGCGAAGACCCTTGGGAACGCATTCGCCAGCTTAAGGCGGCCATGCCTAACACCCGCCAGCAGATGTTATTGCGCGGCCAGAATTTGCTGGGCTACCGCCACTATGCCGACGATGTAGTGGATAGATTCGTCGAACGCGCCGCGTTCAACGGCGTGGATGTGTTCCGTGTATTTGACGCCATGAATGACCCACGCAACCTGCAGCGCGCCATGCAAGCGGTGCGTGCCACCGGCAAGCACGCGCAGGGCACCATCTGCTACACCACCAGCTCAGTACATACGCTGGAGATGTGGGTGAATTTGGGTAAGCAGCTGGAAGACTTGGGCGCTGACTCAGTCGTTATCAAGGATATGGCCGGCATTCTCAAGCCCTATGCCGCTTTTGAGTTGGTTAGCCGCCTCAAGCAGGCATTGGCTATTCCGGTGCACATGCATTGTCATGCCACCGCGGGTCTGTCCACCGCCACCATTGTTAAGGCGGTCGAAGCCGGTATCGACAACGTGGACACGTCGATTTCATCCATGTCCATGACCTACGGCCATTCACCCACCGAGTCCGTGGTGGCCATCTTTGATGAGCAGGCCCGTAGTACCGGACTGGATTTGGAGTTACTGGAAGAGGTTGCTGCCTATTTCCGCGATGTGCGCAAAAAATATGCCAAATTTGAAGGCAACCTAAAAGGCGTGGACTCGCGCATTTTGGTGGCTCAGGTGCCGGGTGGCATGCTGACCAATATGGAAAGCCAGCTCAAAGAGCAGGGTGCCAGTGACCGTTTCGACGAAGTTCTGGCTGAAATTCCGCGCGTGCGTGAAGATTTGGGCCTGATCCCATTGGTCACGCCCACCTCGCAAATTGTTGGTACTCAAGCGGTGATCAACGTGCTCACCGGTGAGCGCTACAAATCCATCACTAAGGAAACCGCCGGTATTCTCAAAGGCGAATACGGTGCCGCGCCGGCATCGTTCAATGCCGAGCTGCAGGCGCGGGTGCTGGATGGCAGCGCCGCGGTGACCTGTCGCCCAGCCGATCTGCTCGATAACGAGCTGGATAAGCTGACCGCCGAACTGCAGCAGCTGGCAAGCGAAAAAGGCATCCGGTTGAGCGATGGCGAGGCGCTGGTGGATGACGTGCTGACCTATGCGCTGTTCCCACAAATTGGCCTTAAGTTCTTGGAAAATCGCCACAATCCGGCGGCCTTTGAACCGGCACCCACCGGCAAAGAGCGTGCACAGGCGGATACAGAGGCATCGGTGTATACCGTGGATGTCAATGGCAAGAGTTTTGTGGTGCAGGTCAACGAGGGCGGTGACATTGAAGGCATCAAGCCGTTGGGCACTGCCAGCAGTGCTGTGGCGGCACCGGTTGTTGGCAGTGGTGATCCGCAGGGCGCACCGTTGGCCGGCAATATTTTTAAGGTGTTGGTCGAGCCGGGTCAGACGGTGGAAGAGGGCGAAGTGATGATTATCCTCGAAGCCATGAAAATGGAAACCGAGATTCGCGCTTTCCGTAGCGGCACCCTCAGCAGCGTAAGCGTCAAGGTTGGCGATTGCGTCAATGTGGGTGACTGTCTGGTTACCATTGCCTGAGGATGCCGTTATGGAAACATTATTAAACCTATGGCATAGCACGGGTATTTTTCAGCTCGAAGCGGGACAGGCCATTATGTTGGTGGTTTGTCTGGGGCTGATTTATCTGGCCATCCGCAAGGGGTTTGAGCCGCTGCTGCTGATACCGATTGGCTTTGGTGGTGTGCTGGCCAATATCCCGGGTGCCGGCATGGCCGAAGCCGGCGGGCTGCTCGACTTGCTGTATCAGATTGGTCTGCCCACCAGCGTATTTCCGCTACTGATCTTCATGGGCGTAGGCGCGATGACCGACTTCGGCCCTATGCTGGCCAACCCGAAAACCCTACTGCTGGGTGCGGCTGCCCAGTTCGGTATCTTCGGTACATTATTGGGCGCGCTGGCGATTGGCTCGTTGGGTATTCCCGGTCTTGAGTTTACCCTGCGAGAGGCTGCCTCGATTGCCATTATTGGCGGTGCGGATGGCCCCACCTCAATCTTTGTCACCTCGCGCCTCGCGCCCGAGCTGCTGGGCCCAATTGCGGTGGCTGCTTATTCCTATATGGCACTGGTGCCGCTGATCCAGCCGCCGATCATGCGTGCGCTGACCAGTGAGCAAGAGCGTGGCATCGTCATGACTCAACTGCGTCACGTCAGTCAGACCGAAAAAATTGTGTTTCCGCTGGTGCTGACCCTGCTGATTGGTCTGCTGTTGCCAGATGCCGCGCCGTTGGTGGGCATGTTTGCTTTTGGCAACCTGATGCGTGAGTGCGGTGTGGTTGAGCGTCTGGCGGATACCAGCCGCAACACGCTGATCAACATGGTCACCATTGCTCTGGGTTTGACCGTGGGGGCCAAACTGTCGGCTGACTCGTTTTTACAGGTGAAAACCCTCGGTATTCTACTGCTGGGCATGCTGGCCTTTAGCGCTGGTACGGCAGCCGGTGTGATCATGGCGAAAACCATGAACCTGTTTAGCACCCACAAGATCAATCCGCTGATTGGTTCGGCAGGTGTGTCGGCGGTACCCATGGCAGCGCGGGTATCCAATAAAGTAGGGCTAGAGGCTAACCCGCAAAACTTCCTGCTGATGCACGCCATGGGGCCCAACGTGGCCGGCGTGATTGGTTCGGCGGTGGCAGCGGGGGTGCTGCTCAGTTTTGTTGGCTAAACCGGGGCAGGGCTCAGGCTGGATGTGCGTGTCTAGCCTGAGCTGAAAGGGGTGGTTTTATTTACGAATGCCCAGACTGGCCAGCGCCACCAGCAAGAGGCCGCCAGCAACCATGGCAAAGGCGTGGGCTAGCGAGCTGTATTGTGCGACAAAGCCCATCATGGCCGGCCCCGCCAATACGCCGGCAAAACCGATGGTGGTGGCGGCCGTTACTGCAAGGTGTGGCGGCACACGCTTTTGTTGGTTGAGCAGCGACATCAGCAACGGCGATACATTGGCGCAACCCAGTCCACACAGTCCGTAGCCAAGCAAGGCTAGCGCCCAGTGCTGGCTGACCAGCGACAGGCCGATGCCGGCGGCGGCCAGCACGCCACCACCTCCGATTACAGCTACACGCCCCAGTTTTTTGGACAGGTTATCGCCGCTAAAGCGGCCGATGGTGATCATGAGCGCAAAGGCGGCATAGCCCAGCCCGGCGCTGGCGGGTGGCATGGCACGAAAATCAATCAGAAACAGCGCGCTCCAGTCCAGAATGGCGCCTTCGGCCAGATAGACGATAAAACACATCAGGCCGATCAGGATGATAAAGCCGCTGGGCCAGCGCAAACCGTCTGGATCGCGGCGGGTACGTCGATCGATAAAACCCGGCTGCGCCCACAAACAGAGCACGGCCATGCAGGCTACAGCCAGCAAGGGGCTGACTACAGGAGATAGCCCTGCCATTAGCAGTAGACTCACCAGCAGTGCACCCATAATGGTGCCCAAGCTGAACATGCCATGAAAGCCGGACATCAGGTTGCGGTTGGCACGGCTTTCCACGGCCAAACCCTGCACATTTAGCACGATATCGAGCACGCCCATGCTGCCGCCAAAGCAGAATAGCGCCAGTGCCAGCACCCCGAACTGGCTGGACACAATCATGCCGCACAGTGCGGTGATCAGCAGCGTGGCAGCGCCAAGTAAGGTGTGGCGTATGCCAAAGCGCTCGGTTAATAGTGCGGTCAGCGGCATACAGCACAGCGAGCCCAGCCCGATACTAAGCAGCAGTAGGCCAAAGGTTGCGTCATCCATGGGGATGCGCTGACGCACATAGGGCACCAGCGGCGCCCACACCGACAGGCCTAGACCGGCCACGAGAAAGCCGGCGCGGGTGGCCATAATGGTCATCAAAAAAGGGGAGCGGGGTTGAAACAGCACGGAGCAGCCTGCAGGCAGAACAAAGCGGTGGATTCTAGCATGCAGGGCAGGGGCCGGCGCGTGCTATAGTATGCGCCGTTAAATTGAGGGTATACCTGCTATGAAGTTTATTCACCGCCGCGAAGTTCTGCACGAAGGCGACCTGGTCATCATTTTTTGCTCGCAGCCGTGCAATATCCGTCTGATGAATGATGCCAATTTTCGCAGCTACAAAAATGGTGCGCGCCACACTTACCACGGCGGTGCCTTTGACCGCTTTCCAGCCAAAATCCGAGTACCTTCGGACGGTGCTTGGAATATCACGCTGGACACGCTGACGCACCGCGCCATCAGCGTCACGCGTAAAGCCAAATTTGAGCACAAAATTAAAATTGTACGACGTACACCTGAAGACGGTATAACCGTCTGATTTCTATCCTGACTGCATGGCGCAGGCAGTCCGTAATGCCTGCATCTTGACCCGGCTGCCACCCCCCCCAGATGGCGGGGCGGGCAACCCACGCAAACCCAGCACGGAGCCCCCACCATGCCCCGA
>JAHAYO010000069.1 GCA_018384595.1 Thiopseudomonas sp. | reverse complement strand
TCCCAGCCCTGAGCATGCTGGATCATCAGCGTGCGCAGTTGACTGGTCAGGCTGTGCCGCACTTTGGATGGGTCACGATGGTCCTGCAACTGCTGCCCAAGCTGCTCACACACCGCTGCGATCCATGATTTCACGCAGCAAAAAGGCTCCACCATCACTGCTGGTTTTGCGACCACTGAGGCGTACAGAAACAGACGGGTTGCAGGTTGGTATTGTTTCACCCATGGCGAGCGGCCATCTTTAGTCAGGTTCTTGGCGGAACATATTGATTATAAAGGATAAACCTCTCGCCTTCTTTGTTTATGGGCAAATTTCATGAATAAGGCGGGATAAGCGGGGTTAAGCTGGTGCTAACAGGTGACTCTAAAAACAGAAAACCCCGTAAAAACGGGGCCTTAAGATGTAATTACGGATTCATAATTACTGTGTTTGGTGCGGACAGAGAGACTCGAACTCTCACACCTCGCGGCGCCAGAACCTAAATCTGGTGTGTCTACCAATTCCACCACGTCCGCAATTGATGCTAGACAGCTGCAAATTGTGCAGCCATCCGAAAAATGGGGTGGACGATGGGGATCGAACCCACGACCACAGGAATCACAATCCTGCGCTCTACCGACTGAGCTACGCCCACCATAATTCGGTTTTACTTGACCATGCACCCAATGGCGCGCCCGGCAGGACTCGAACCTGCGACCATCCGCTTAGAAGGCGGATGCTCTATCCAGCTGAGCTACGGGCGCCTCGTTATTGCTAACGCGGGCTTGAGTCATAACGTTTGGGTTATGCCTCGTATCCAGCTTTCAGGCTGTGCTTGGCAAGCGGGGCGCATGTTAGGCACTTATTCCGACAGAGTCAAGCCCTAAAGTTTTTCCGCATGCAAATAACGCCAAAATCAGGCCACCTGCTTTGCTGCAGCCTTGTGGCATGCGAGAATACGCCACCTTTTTTGTTTGCACAGGCGATGTTTCTGCTTATGACCGCACAACTCATTGATGGCAAGGCTATTGCCGCCTCAGTTCGTCAGGATATTGCTAACGCTGTCAGCAACCACCGTGCTGCTGGCCGTCGCGCTCCCAGTCTAGCTGTCATCTTGGTAGGCAATGATCCGGCCTCGGAGGTCTATGTAGCCCATAAGCGCACAGACTGCGAGCAGGTTGGCTTTACTTCGATTGCCCATGACTTGCCGGCCAATACCAGCCAGCAGGATCTGACCGCACTGATCGACCAACTCAACGCAGACGACAGCGTGGACGGCATTCTGCTGCAGTTGCCACTGCCGGCGCATCTGAATGCTTCTTTGTTGTTGGAGCGCATTAACCCCGATAAAGATGTAGACGGTTTTCATCCCTATAACCTAGGCCGCCTGGCCCAGCGCATGCCGGTGCTGCGTCCCTGCACGCCCAAGGGCATCATCACTCTACTGCACAGCACTGGGGTTGATCTGCACGGTCTGGACGCGGTGGTCGTGGGTGCCTCCAACATTGTTGGCCGCCCGATGGCGCTAGAGCTGCTACTGGCCGGCTGCACCACAACAGTCACACACCGCTTCACCAAAAACTTGGAAGACCATGTACGCCGCGCCGATCTGGTGGTGGTTGCCGTTGGCATTCCTAATTTGGTCAAGGGCGAGTGGATCAAGCCCGGTGCCATTGTCATTGATGTGGGCATCAACCGCACGGCTGAGGGCAAGCTGATTGGCGATGTCGGCTTTGCTGCAGCGGCCGAACGGGCTGCTTGGATTACACCGGTGCCTGGCGGTGTCGGCCCGATGACTCGCGCCGGTTTGCTGGAAAACACCCTACAGGCGTACGAAAACACGCTATAAAACGCCTACTTAACACCAGCCGCCCCGCCTATCTTGGATAGCCGTCTGCTCTGGCGGCTGGTATCTCTTGCAACACCGGAATCCCTAGACCGCTTTGCCTGCTCTGCATTTATCCTGCACAGGCCCAAATACAACGGTTAAGCGCCTGCGCACGCGGGTCCATCATCACATAGGCATCCATGCTGTTGGTAACAAAGCCAACTGCCAGCTGTTTATCGGGATCAGCGCAGCCCAGCGTGCCGCCGGCACCGGGATGACCAAAAGCATTGGGGCCCAGCGCATAACTGGCATAGCCCGACTCAGCCTGCTCTAGCATCACACCCAGCCCAAAGCGGGTCGTCGCCAATAGGGTTCGATCCATGCCCGTGCTGTGCTCTTGCTGCATCTGCTGCAACCCGTCCTCATCCAGCAGCTGACCGCGCAGCAAGGCGTTGTAAAAACCGGCCAGCGCACGGGCATCACCATGGGCATTGGCCGCCGGCTGCTGCATGCGCCGCCATGCGTCCTTGTTGGTGCTGGTCATCATCGACGGCGGATTGGTAAATGCCTTACCGGTCAAGGTGCGCGGTTGCAACATGCGGGCATACAGGCGCTGCGCTACCGCGTCACCCTGTGCGTTTTTAATACGCGAAACATCACTGACCCGCCTGCTTAGCCGTGCATCCAGCCCCACATAAAACGCCAGCCCCAGCGGCTCGGCAATACGCTGGGCAATCGCCTGCCCCGGCATCTGACCATCGACGCGCCTGACCAGCTCACCGAGCAGCCAGCCATAGGTCATGGGCGCATAGCCATGGGCAGTGTCTGGCTGCCACCACGGCTGCTGATGCTCAACCGCCTGCACCATGCGTTGCCAGTCAAACAGGGCGTCTGCCGGCAGCGGCTGCAACAGTGCCGACAGGCCGCTTCTATGCGCCAGCACTTGCCGCGTGGTGACATCCTGCTTACCGGCGACAGCAAATTCGGGCCAGTAACAGGCCACCGGAGCATCCAAATCAATCTTGCCTTCTTGTGCCAATTGCAGCACCGCCGTGGCCAGCACCGGCTTGCCGCTGGAAAACACATTAACCAGAGTATCTTCCTGCCAAGGCTGCTGGCCGGCGCGGTCAGCCACCCCGCCCCAGACATCAATCACGCAATCGCCACGGTAATAAACACAAAGCCCCGCTCCGCGTTGCTCCGGCTGTTGCAACAAATCCTGTAACAGCTGCACCACTGGCGCAAACGCCGGATCAAAGGTTCCTTTAACGCTGTGCATGTAATTCTCCTGTAAATAGCGCTAGCACTGTGGGGCGGCTCTACAGCTACCAGTAATTCTCCACCGCCACCTGACCCGGTTTGCGGGTCAATGACAGCTGCATACCGCGCTGTTTAAGCAGTTTGCGGGTATCATCCACCATTTGCGGGTTACCGCAGATCAGCACCCGTGAATGCTCGGGTGTCATCGCCACACCCACCGCCTGTTCCAGCTCGCGATTGTGCAGCAGTGCGGTTATCCGCTGCTGCAAACAGCCCGCCACTGGCTCGCGAGTGACCACCGGCACAAAGGTCAGTTTGTCAGCATAAGGCGCAATATATTCGCGGGTGAGCAGCTCGTGCAGCAGGTCACGGTAGGCCAGTTCGGCCTCGGTGCGCACACTGTACACCAACGCAATGCGCTCAAAACGCTGCCAGACATCAAAGTCCTGCACAATGGACAAAAAGGGCGCAACGCCGGTACCGGTTGCCAACATCCATAGGTCACGGCCATCCACAAAGCGATCCAGCGTCAAAAAACCCTGCGGCTGCTTTTCAATCAGCAGCGTGTCACCCACCTTCAGCTGGCTCAGTACAGAGGTAAACTCGCCGTCGGGCACCACGATGGAGAAAAACTCCAGAAACTCGTCGTGCGGGCTGGACACCATCGAATAGGCACGCCACACCACGTTTCCGCGCGCGGTGCGCACACCAAGCCGAGCAAATTGGCCGGCGATAAAACGAAAGCCCGTATGGCGGGTACAACGAAAACTGAACAGTGTCGGCGTTAAGGGTAGAATATGGGTAATGGTTTCCCGGGTGAATTTTTCATCTGGCTGATTCATACCTGACTCCATTAGTAGGATATAAACATCCCATTAATACCCCTTTTCCTTGCTGGATTAAACCGATAAAACGCATGGCTATTCTCGAATCCCCCTTTGCCCGCCTTGAGCTTGACCGCTATCCACAACAACATAACTCGCCGCTGCAGGCCTTCAATGCCGCCGACGAGTACCTGCTGCAGCGCCTGCACCAACACTCCTTGCCCCAGGGCGCACGCGTGCTGGTCATTAACGACAGCTTTGGCGCGCTGGCACTGAGCCTCTGTGGCCACTACCCGGTCAGCAGTTGCAGCGATTCCGTGCTATCCACCCTCGGGCTGGAAGCCAACGCTCACGCCAACGGGCTGGATAGCGCAGTCATCCAGCAGGTCAGCCGCACGTGCGAGCTGGACGGTCACTTTGATGCGGTACTGATCCAAATTCCGAAAACGCTAGCCCTGCTGGAAGACCAGCTGGCCGGTTTGCAGGGCAAACTCAAGGCTGACAGCTTGGTGCTGGCTGGCGCCATGATCAAGCATCTGCCTCGTGCTGCGGGTGAGCTGTTGGAAACATACATTGGCCCAGTGCAGGCCAGTCTGGCGGTGAAAAAAGCCCGTTTGTTGCAAGCCAGCATGCGCGAGCAGGCCGTTTTGCCGGTGCCGGCAGCCGGCCGTTACCGCCTTGAAGAACAAGGCTTGGAACTGGTCAACCATGCCGGCGTATTCAGCCGTGACAGTTTGGATCTGGGCACCCGCCTACTGCTGCAACATCTGCCGCAGGCGCTGGGCAGTCAAACAGTGGCCGACCTTGGCTGCGGCAATGGCGTGCTGGCGCTGGCCTGCGCCCGCTTAAACCCCGAAGCGCACTTTATCTTGGTGGACGAAAGCCACGCCGCTGTGCGCTCGGCACGCGATAGCTGGCAGCTGAATCTGGGTGAGCGTCCGGTCGAGATTTTCGCCGCCGACGGCCTGCGCACACTGCCACCGGCCAGTGTTGACCACGTACTGTGCAACCCGCCCTTTCACCAGCTGCAGGCGATGAGTGACTTTTTGGCCCTGCGCATGTTCCGTCAGGCATATCGTGCGCTCAAACCCGGCGGTGAACTGTTGATTGTTGGCAACCGCCATCTGGGTTATCACGCAAGGCTGCGCCGCTGGTTTGCCCGTGTTGAACAGGTGGCCGCCCACCCCAAGTTTGTGGTGTTGCGCGCCCTTAAAAAGGCAGGCAAAGCGTGATCCCGATGACTCCCCCTGTATTTCCCGCTCGCTTTTCCGTGGCACCGATGCTGGATTGGACGGATAGCCCCTGCCGCTATTTTCTGCGCCTGCTGAGCAAGCACGCCGTGCTGTATAGCGAAATGGTCACCACGGGCGCGCTGATCCATGGTGATGCGGCGCGGCATCTGGACTTTAATGCCCGTGAAAATCCGTTGGTGCTGCAGCTGGGCGGTAGCAATGCGCAGGAACTGGCGCAGTGCGCCAAACTGGGCGAGCAATGGGGCTATAGCGAGATCAATCTTAATGTTGGTTGCCCCAGTGACCGCGTGCAAAACAACATGATCGGCGCGTGCCTGATGGGCCATCCACATTTAGTGGCCGAGGGCATCAAGGCCATGCGCGATGCGGTTGGCATCCCCGTCACCGTCAAACACCGCATCGGCATCAATGGCCGCGATAGCTATCAGGAGCTGGCGGATTTTGTCGGTACAGTGGCGCAGGCGGGCTGCCAGCACTTTATCGTGCATGCGCGGATTGCCATTTTGGAGGGGCTGTCACCCAAGCAAAACCGCGACGTGCCGCCGCTGCGTTACGATATTGCGCGTCAGTTAAAGCAGGATTTTCCTGACCTGCACTTTACGCTTAACGGTGGTATCAAGACGCTGGATGCCTGTGAGCAGCATCTGCAGGAATTTGATGGAGTCATGCTCGGGCGCGAAGTGTATGCCAATCCGTGGTTGCTGCGCGAGGTCGATCAACGCCTCTACGGTATGCCCGGCCACAGCCCGCAAACCCGTACCGAAGTACTGTTGAGCATGCGTGCCTACATCGAGCGTCATGTACAACAGGGCGGCAAGGTGGTGCATGTGACGCGGCACCTGCTGGGTATTGCGCAGGGTTTTCCGGGTGCTCGGCGCTTTCGCCAGCTGCTGTCTGCCGACATCCACCGCAGCGACAATCAGCTAGCGGTATTTGATCAAGCCATCGAGGTGTTGCAGGGCAAATAAGGGATTAGCGCACCGCAAGGTCGCCGCGCGCCATACTTTCGGCTTCCTTGCTGCTTTCCAGCCAGTCACGCCAGGACTGCACCCGTGTGCGCGAAGCGCCGGCGGTAAGCGCCGAATCCAGCGCGCGTGCGCCCAGCTCCCAATCACGCTCTTGCATGGCCAACTGGGCCAGCACCAGCCAGTGGTCGGCCTTATTGCCCTGCCCCGCCAGCTGACTGTACAGGCGAATGGCTGTTTTGCGGTCACGGGCTTGCCAGTGGAGGCCGGCCAGTGTTTCTTGGCGGCGCGCATCATTGCTCAGGCGACCCTGTTCGATCAGCTGGGTCATCAAGCGTGCTGCCTGCCACGGCTGGTCAGCAGCCGCTGCCAACAACAGCATCTGCTCCAGCTCTTGGGCATTCATTGGCAAACCTTTTCGATAAGCGGTGCGTAGCGTGGCAAAGGCTGCGGCATCGTTGCCTGCCAGCCGCTGCAAACTGGCCAGCCGCTGCCACTGCTGCAAATTATCTGGCTCCATGGCCAGCAAACGGCGCTGCCACTGGGCTGCTTTGGCGTAATTTTTACTGCCGTGGTAGAGGCCGACCATCAGTTCGGTCCACTGCCGGTTCACTGAGGATTGGCGCGCAAGGTATTTTTCTGCCAGCGGCAAAGCACGGTCGTAGCGTTTTTGCTGGTACCAAGCCTGAATACCCAGCTGCAGGATTTCGTCGGTGTGTGGCTGACCTTCCAGATAGGCCACTGTCTGCTGTGGCCGCCCTGCCGCCAGCGTCAGTTGCGCCAAGCTCAGGCGGTCTTTTTGCCGATCCTCCGCCTCTATGTGCTTATGTTTTTCTGCTTTTTGCAAAAAACCAATCGCCGCATCTAGGCGGTTTTGCTGCCAAGCAAGGTAACCCAAATTGCGCAACACCAGCAGCTCAGCATAGCTGCCTTTTTCAAAGCTTAGCCCCTCAAGCAGACGCACCGCCTTGCCCGCATCCCCCGCCGTTTGCGCTGCCTGGGCCTGCTGCAATGCCTTCAGCACGGCAGGCTCCACCGTTTGTGCCTGTGACAGACCGCAATACAGAGCCACACATAAAATCAGCCAGCGTTGCATACTTATCTTCCCCCGGTCAGGCGAAATTCAAGGGTTTTAACCGCTTCACGCTCGACTGCCAACCCCGCTTCGGTGCGCGGGGCAAAGCGCCAGCGCGCCGCCGCCCGGCGGGCAGAGCGGTCAAATACATTGGGTGGTGACGATTCGAGGATGCGGATATTTTCCACCCGCCCCTGTGGCGTGATGGTAAAGGCCAGCTTAACGTGGCCCTCGGTACCGCGCCGACGTGCTTGGTCTGGGTATTCCGGCAACACCTCGTTAAGCGGCACCACTTCAGAGTCAACACCCGCCGGCCCCGCTGCGCTGGAACTGGCCGGCGCTGGAGCCGCAGCAGGCATAGGTGCAGGTGCAGCCTTGGCAGCTGTCACCCCAGCCAGACTGGGCATCGCCGCTGCCTGAATGCTGAGTGATGAGGGCAAATTGGGCAGACTGACATCCAGCTTGACCGTGGGCGTTGCCTGCATGGGCTGTGCTTGCGGTGTTTGTGGCGTTGGCGGCTGTACCTGATCGGGTGGCGGCTCTGGCGCTTTCAGTCGGCTGCGCGACTGGCTGTCACGGTTATCACGGCTCATGGGAATAAAATGCCCCACCTGTACCGGTTTGTTATCCACCCGCGCTTTGGGCGGCGAAATCATCCACAGAATCATCACGAAGCTGGCCAGCACTACCAGCAACGCGACCAGCAGCGACGCCAGCCAGCGCACCATCAGTTGGACTCCGTGGACGCTGCCAGTGCCACATCGGTAACGCCGGCCATTTTGGCCTGATCCATCACCTGCACCACCAGCCCAGTACGGGCGTCCTGATCAGCCTGCACCACCACGATGCCATCCGGCTGTTCTTGACGCATGCGCTCGACATGGGCACGCACAGTGCGTACATCCACCGCCTGCTTATCCAGCCAGACCTGACCGTCTGCGGTGACCGCAATCAGGATATTGCCCTTGTCCTGGCTGCTGGCGGTATCCGCCTGCGGACGGTTGACTTCGATGCCTGATTCTTTGCTGAAAGAGCTGGTGACAATAAAGAAGATCAGCATGATAAACACCACATCCAGCATGGGCGTCAGGTCGACGCCCGGCTCTTCTTCGCGGGAGTGGCTGTAACGGCGCATTCTCATGGCAGCGTGTATCCTTTAATCATGGCGCAGCTGATCGCTCAGCCGGGCCAGTGCGCGTCGCGCATTGCGTTCAAGGTGGGCCAGACTGAACAGTCCGCCAATCGCCAGCACCATGCCGGCCAGCGTGGGCAGCGTGGCCTGCCACACGCCGGAGGCCATGGCGCGGGGGTTGCCGCTACCGCTGGTAGCCAGCACATCGAATACCGCCACCATGCCGGTCACGGTGCCCAGCAAACCTAGCAGCGGAAACAGTGCCACCAGCGCTTTGATAACACCCAGCGGCGTCATCAGCTGCTCGCCGGCTTGGGCGATCCAAGCCGCACGCACCGCACGCGGCCATTCTCGGCTACTGACATCACAGCAGATCATCTGCCACGCCTGGGTGCGCTCGCGCATCCAGGCCGGAAACTGGCGCTGCATGTACCAAAAACGCTCCAGCACCAGCGTCCAGAACAGTACGCACAGGGCAGCCAGCATCCACATGACCATGCCGCCGGCCCCCATCAGGTCCAGCAGAGCATGGCCGCTATCAACCAGCCAGATTTGAGTGGTTTGCCAGTCAGTCACACTCACAAGGGTCCTTGGCCGACATGTGCAAGGCCAACAGGCCCACGCATTGTTGTTCCAGCAATTGGATTACGCCTTTACTGCGCGCCACCACAATGCTGTGCAAAAACAGAACGGGAATGGCAACCACCAGCCCCTGCACCGTAGTGACCAGTGCCTGTGAAATGCCATCCGCCATCAACCGCGAATCACCACCGCCGCTCTGGGTAATGGCCTGAAAGGTAATGATCATGCCGGTTACCGTACCCAACAAACCCAGCAAGGGCGCCACCGCCGCAATCAGCTTGAGCAGGCCCTGTCCGCGTTCTAGCCGTGGCACTTCCTGCATCACCGCCTCGTCCAGCTTCAGCTCTAGGGTTTCCAGATCACTCATTTGCGGGGTTGGCCCCAACACACTTAGCACGCGGCCCAGTGGGTTGTTGGTTTGCGGGTTGGACAGGTTGCGCATCTGTTTGTTGATACTGCCGATCACCAGCTGCAGCTCACCCATGCGCCACACGGCCAGCAGAACGCCCAGCACACCCAGCGCCATAATCACGTAGCCCACAATACCGCCCTGATGCACGCGATCAATAAAGGTGGGCTGGCGTTGCAGCTGTTCAAGCAGGTTGCCACGGGTTGGGTCAACTAACGCATAGGCCAGATCGGCTTGGCTGGTTTTCCAATCGCGCACTTTGTTGAGTCCGCCTGGCTGGCGCGCCAGCTCACGCAGGCTGCTCTCGCCCGCGTGATAGGCCAGAAACGACTGCTCACCGAATACGGCAAAAGGCCCGATGCGCGTCACCGGCAGTTCCTGCTGCTCACCGCCGGCGCGCACCACCGGTGCCTGAAAGGTTTTCACCTGACCGGTGGCCGACATGTCATCCAGAATATGCAGCCACAGCTGCTCGATGTTGTCGGCGGTTGGCAGACGGCGACCGGTAGTAAAGCGCTCTAGCGCCTCAATGCGTCCGGCTTTTTCCACGTTGATCATCGAACCTTGCCACTGGCCGGCAATGTCGCCGGCGCTCTGGCGCAGCACCGCAAACAGGCTGCCCAGCTCGCCCATGCGCTCTTTGAGCGCTTGCTCCTGTTCGGCCAGTTGCTTTTCCTGCTCTTCAAACAAGGCTTTGAGGCGAGCCGACTCTTCTTCGGCCTGACGCAAGGCGGCCTGCGCTTCGGCATAGCGGCCCTGCTGCTGTGATTTGTCGCTAATGAATTGCTGTTCACGCTGCTGCATCAACTGCTGTTCGGTGGTTTTTTCCTGGCGGATACGCTCCAGTAGCTCCGTCGGCGACAGCGGCGCTGCCATGGCCGAACCCGCCCAGAACGCAGCCATCAATACTGCCCAATATTTCACTGTTTAGCCTCCAGAGCCAGCGTCTTGACCGGCAATTCCAGCCAGTCGGCTGATTTTTGCTGACGTGCGACAGCAATGGCCTGAGTGACCGGACGGCGTGCGCTAGCCTCCAGTACCTGAAACTGGCGCGCCTGCGGATTCCACCAACCGGTTTCGTGCCCATCTGGCGTCTGGTAATAGAGCATCACCCGACCAATACGCAAAAAGTCAACATTGAGCGTCTTCTCGTCACGCTGCAGGCTGTCACGCCAGGCTTCCAGCGTGTAACCGTAATCGCTTTCAATCTGGTATGCCTCAAGCAGGCGGCGGTATTTTTCGGCCAGTCCCACATCGGCGCGTTGCATCAGCTCTTGCAGGTTTTCCACCCGCTCGTTGCGCTCGCGGGGCAAAAAAGGAATATCGGCCGCTACAAACGCTTGCAGCACGTCCAGCATGCGCTGCATCTGCGGTACAACGCTGGCTTCTGTCTGCTCCAGATCGGTCAACTGTTGCTGATAGCCGTCCAGCTCTTGGCGCTGGGTTGCTACCAGTTCACGCATCTGCGCGTTATAACGCTCAAGGTTACGGGTTTGGATAATCGCCGCGCGGTAGCCATCCAGCATCTGCTGGGTGCTGTCGTCGAGGGTTTCGATTTTGCGCTGCGAGGACTGTGCCGCTTGGCTGTGTGCGGCGCTTTCAGAGAGGGCCTGATCCAGCGGATCGGCCAGTGCGATGCTGCTGCACAGTGCCAGCGTCAGCGCACTGTAGCGGGCTGCAAAAGATGCCATATTCGAAGACTTCCTGATTTCAGTGCCGAAAAATGATAATGATTATCATCATGATATTCGAGCAAGTCAAGTAAAAAACCGGTCGCTCCCCGCATTACATGAGCCTGATCAAATACATCACCGGCTTGCGCTCTGTCGGCTACCCTGCCTGCCAGCGTGTCCAGCGCTTCGTTACACATCAGCCTTTCTGTGCTTCACACACATCTTGCCTGCTCCGGCCAAAGCGCCGTTCCAGTCGGTCAAAAAACAAATACACCGCCGGCGTACTGTACAGGGTCAGCAACTGGCTCAGCAGCAGTCCGCCAACAATGGCCAGACCCAGCGGCTGGCGCATTTCGCTGCCTTCAGCCCCGCCGATCAACAGCGGCAATGCACCCAGGATGGCAGCCAGGGTGGTCATCATGATGGGGCGAAAGCGCTGTACGGCGGCTTCGGTGATGGCCTGACGCGGTTTTTTGCCTTCATCCCGTTGCAGGTGCAAGGCAAAGTCGATCATCAGGATGGCGTTTTTCTTGACGATGCCAATCAGCAAAAACAGCCCCAGCAACGAGATCAGGCTGAACTGGCCACCCGTGAGCTGAATGGCCAGCAGTGCGCCAACACCCGCCGATGGCAGGGTGGACAGGATGGTCAACGGATGCACGTAGCTTTCATAGAGCACGCCCAACACCAGATAGACGATAAAGATCGCTGCCAGCAGCATAACGCCCTGATTGCTTTGCGAGTCGCTGAAAAAGCCGGCGGTGCCACCCAGTTTGCCCTGCACCTCAGTGGGCAATGCGATACGCGCCATGGCCTGTTCAATGGCGGCGCTGGCCTGATCCAGACTGACGCCATCGGCCAGCGCAAAGCCGATGCTTTCCACCGCAAACTGGCCGTCGTGCTGCACGCTTTCGTTTTGCAGGCTGTAGTTCCAGCGGGTAAAGGCCGACAGCGGTATCAGCTGGCCGCCTTCACCAATGACCTGGATCTGCCCCAGCACCTTGGGCGAGCCTGCAAAAGCCGGGTCAATTTCCAGCACCACGCTGTACTGGTTCAGCGCCTGGTAATTGGTCGACACCTTGCGCTGACTAAAGGCGTTGTTGAGCAGCGCGGTGACCATCTCCATATCC